>JAGBNH010000011.1 GCA_017634475.1 Eubacterium sp. | reverse complement strand
CTTGGACAAACGAAGATGGTATAGAAGAAGCTTTCGATCCTGTCGCACCAGACGGCTACGGCAGCGCAGATCGCTATCTTGAACTTCTTCAGGAATTAATGAACTATGCCGGGGCAATCCGTCTGGAATATGCACCGGTAGTCAAACTTCTCTCGGACGGTCTCTCACGCCGCGAAATTGCTAAGGAGCTCGGAGTGCCGAAGTCCACAGTGATCGACTGTGTAAAAAAGATTCAGGAGATTACGCTCAAATTTATGGAGGATATCATCTAAACTCATCCTCTAACAAAAAGACAGGGAGCACATTACCAGCATCGGTAGTGTGCTCCCCTATTTTCCTTGTGATCTCTTACAGTGATCTGATAGACATCATGATTCTTGATAGACTTGACCGCCTGTCGCAATGTCCGTGCCCGCCCATGCTGATGATACGGATGCTGATAGCGGTGTTTGTGAAAGATAATGCACGACCCATCACTCGGATAACCGGTGCTGTGTAAATACCAATAGTGACCGGTGCATTTCGACTGGATCGTAAGATCATACGGATCCATGACAATCATCCTGAAGTACTCAGTGTCGATCGCCTGAAGCTCTTCCGTGCTAAACATCTTTACCACCTCACTCCCGGCTCCGCTACCATCTGCGCTCGAATTTTGACCTTCTCCGCCTCGTATCTCTTCTGTAAGGCTTTCATCTTCCTATCCATGAACTCAGCCTCTGAGGCCTTCACAGCATCCCTCTCGGCATCCTGGGCGATTACTATCTTACCATCCTCGCAGGTTACAGAAATATAATCTCCAACGTCAAAACCAGCCTCCTTCAGCCACATGCCCTTCAGCATGATTGTCGGTGTCTCCCGGTACTTGTATCCGCTCTGCCCATAAACCTTAATGCTTCTTTTCTTCGACATAATGATTTCCTCCTTTGGTTTACTCAGTTTTTCGTTTTAGCTCCTTGTTTACCCGTCATTCTCAGATCACTCTCATACGTACCACCGCCTTTCCTGCTCCGGAGAAAAAGAAAAGAGCCACCAATGCTTTTTCGCATCAGTAGCTCTTACTGTTGGTTCCGTATGATATTATGATGGTTATTTCTTGCCCTGCTCCTTCTCTGCATCCTTGATTCTGTAGTAGTCTTCCATCTTCAGATTCAGGTGTACATATGAGTCAGGCTTTCGGTTGCTCAAGAGGCAAACAGTCTCCACGTGCATACTATTCGCAAACAAGTCCACAGGGGTAACCTTCTCCACGGAAAAGCCTTCCTTGGTAAGAAATGCAATATCCCGGGCCAGGGTGGCCGGGTCGCAGGAAACATAGACCAGCCGCTTGGGCTGCATCTTCACCAGGGTGGAAAGAAGCGCTGCGTCGCACCCCTTCCGCGGCGGATCCACCACGACTACATCCGCCCGGTAATGCTCCGGATCCTCCTCGTACAGCCGGGGGACGATCTCCTCTGCTTTACCCACGAAAAACTCCGTATTGGTCACATGATTCAGCTCCGCATTCTCTCTGGCATTTTCAATGGCCTGGGGAATGATCTCCACACCGAAGACCTTCTTCGCCTTTTTCGCAAGAAACAGGGAAATCGTCCCGATGCCGCAGTACATATCCCACACGGTTTCCTCACCGGTAAGACCGGCATATTCCAGCGCCTTTCCATACAGCTTTCCGGTCTGGATCGGATTCACCTGGAAGAAGGATTCCGGCGCGATGCGAAATGTGGATTCACCGATCTTATCCTCGATATGATCCTTCCCATAGATCGTCCGGCTGTAATCTCCCAGGATCCGGTTTGTCTTCTCTTTATTCACACTGACGGAGACAGAGGACAGTGTCAGCCCCACATTTCCCTTCTCTCCTTCCGACTGTGCATTTTCACTCTCCACCGCATCCTGCAGCTTTCGGATCAGAAGCTCTGTCTTCGGCAGCTCTTCTCCGTTGATCACCACGCAAACCATAACCTCGCCGGTAGCAAAACCCACTCTCGTCAGCAGATGCCGCACCAGCCCGCAGTGGTTCTCCTCATCGTAAACGGCGGCGCCGGACTCCGTAAGGTATTCCCGAAAGGCCTGAAGGATCGGCCGGTTCACCCTATGGCCCATGGGGCAGTCGGAAAGGGGGATCAGGGAATGGGTATGGCCGGCGTAGAAGCCCAGCCGGGGACTACCCTCAGCATCCACCCCCACCGGGAACTGCATTTTATTTCGAAAATGCAGAGGCTCCTCCATCCCGATCAGGGGTTCCATCAGTTCGTCGATATTCTGCACCCCGCCGATGCGGAGAAGACAGTTTTTCACATGATTTGCCTTGATCTCTTTCTGTTTTTCATAGGAAATGTGCTGCAGTGTACACCCTCCGCAGGCTCTGGCCTTATCGCAGACCGGCACCGCACGGTAAGCCGAAGGCTCCAGGATCTCCATCAACCGGGCAAAGGCCAGATTCTTCTTCACCTTCATCAGCTTCACCGAAACCCGGTCACCCACCACCGTGTCCTTTACGAATACGGTCATGCCCTCTGCATGGCCGATGCCTTCTCCATCTTTTCCCATATCTGAGATCACGATCTCACACAGATCATTTTTCTTCATTTTTTCTCCTATGAAAAAGAGCCTTCACTGTAAAATGAAGACTCTTTTTTCTCGTCTGTAGTCTGTTATGATACGGCCTGTAATCGGTGTATCTCATTCTCAATAAAAGCACCCACATCTTCCTTATTCATCTCAAGTGAGATAGCCAGTTCTCCGAAGAGACTGTCCTCTGCCATGTGGAAAAACCGGGAATCCGAACTGGTGACTTTCTTTCCTTCTGCCTGACGTTCCTTGATCCTGTCGCCTATGGTCTTAATCAGACTGGCGATCCTGACGGGTTCACAGGAGTAAAGCGCTTCTTTGTACATGGTCTCACGCTTCTTCTCCTCTGTGACCTGGATCTTCTTGATCTTCGGAATCTCCTGAACAAATTCAGCCGCTTCTTCTTTGGACATCACCTTTCGGAGCACTACCTGACGGTTATCAACCGGAGCAGATATCTCACTGCTTTTGACGTAACAGGGCTTCATGGTATAATAAAGCTTTTCCTGAGAAATACCGGGGAGATCAACATGCCCAATTTTGGTAATCTTGCATACACCATTACTTCCATACACAACATAATCACCGATTTCAAACATTGCTGCAGCTCCTTACCTCAAGATGTGTAATATTACGCCTACATGAATTATTTTAACATTTTTTTCCCCGATGCGTAAGGCTACAGATTTTACAAAAATATTGCGCCGTATATAGTACATTTGTAACAGACTCGTTTACAGCTTTACCCGCCCTGCGATGGCCTTGATGATCACAGTGATCACCAGAGTGATCCCCATGTCCGGAAGGGTGCTGCCCAGCGGCGTATCCACATGGAGAAGCCACCGGTAAATGGCGAATCCGATGAGCCAGCAAATGAAGCTCAGCCATCCTATGGGTTTACTGCTCATGTCCTTCTTCAGGATATAGTAGTCCGCGATCATCACCGCGATCATGGGTGCGAAAACGGAACCGATGAGGTACAGGAAATCGGTGATATCGTCCATGGGCAGGAATACCGCTCCCAGTGTTCCCACGACAGTCACCGCTATGGCAAACAGCTTCGATGGGATCTTTTTGGAAATGCTGAGCGCACTGACGCCTGCTGAGTAGGCATCCAGAAATGTGGTGGTCACCGTGGACAGAACCACGATGGAGAGGCCGACTGCTGCAAGACCTCCGATCCCCCGGCCTGCCTTCAGAATGATCCCCGCGATATCTCCGGTTCCCAGATTGATGGTGGCGACCATACCGATCAGGAACATCCAGCAGCTTACCAGTCCATAGACCACTGAGCTTACCATGGTGGCACCGAAGGGTTTCTTCGCCTCACGAGTGTAGTCACTGATCAGCGGGAACCAGGATAGCGGCATGGCTACAGAAAGCTCCACAGCCGCGCCGAAGGATATTTCCTCTCCGTCAATGCTGCCCTCCTGAAGCACATTTCCGAAGGTCATCACAGAGATCACGATGGTTAACAAAAACAGAGCGATCATGGCCACGGTGTTGAGCTTGCCCAGATGGGTAAGGCCCACCACCAGCCAGAGGACGATCAGCGCACCGATGACGATGGCCCAGATCACCTTTCCGATATTCCAGAGTCCGTCCGCAGCCAGCGCACCGTCATAGATCATGATGCCCGTCCACCCCACCAGCTGCAGTACATTTAGCAGCGCGAAGAGGATATTTCCCTTGTTTCCGAAGGACATGGCCGCGGTTTCCATGGAGGACTTTCTTGTCCGTCCTCCCATAAGTCCCGCAAGGAACAGCAGGATGCAGCCGATGCCGTGTCCCAGCAGGATCGCCAGGATACCCTTCTCCATCCCCAGAGGCGCGAGATAGGTTCCGGTCATGATCTCAGCGATGGATACGCCGGCGCCGAACTAGATCAGCCCGTTGCTGAAATTACTTGTTCTTTTTTCTTCCATTTTCCACGCACCCTCTTCAGACATACATCATTTCATTTACTGCATCTGCGATCAGGTACGCATGGTCCATGGGACCGCTGCCCTTGCCCAGGTCAAGGCCTGCGGCCAGAGCGCCGGTGAGATAATCCTTTGCGCGTTTTACAGATTCCTGAAGGCTTCTGCCCTCTGCCAGATTCGATGCGATGGCTGAGGAAAGTGTGCATCCGGTTCCGTGGGTGTTTTCCGTTTCCACCCGTTGTCCATGGAACCAGGTTTCCGTGAATTTGTTTTCTTTGTCACTGCTGTCCGCGATCCGGATCAGAAGATCATTTGCGTCATTGATGCGATGGCCTCCCTTCATCAGTACGGACACGCCATAGTTTTCTGCTATCCTTCGCCCTGCGCTGACCATTTCCTCCTCGGATGTGATGGACATCCCGGAAAGTACCTCAGCCTCAGGGATATTCGGTGTGATCAGCGTTGCCAGAGGGATAAGCTCCTCCTTCAACGTCCGGATTGCATCCTCACTGATCAACCGTGCGCCGCTGGTAGCAACCATGACCGGATCCACTACGATCCGCTCTGCCTTGTACTCCCGCAGTTTTTCCGCGATCACCCGGATCAGCGGACTGCCGGAGACCATTCCGATCTTCACCGCATCGGGGCGGATGTCCGTAAATACCGCATCCAACTGTGCACCCAGGAATTCGGGTGTCACTTCCATAATGTCTGTTACGCCGGTGGTGTTCTGCGCGGTCAGTGCCGTGATAGCGCTCATGCCGTACACATGGTGTGCGGTCATGGTCTTCAGATCTGCCTGAATACCGGCGCCTCCGCTGGAATCACTTCCTGCGATCGTAAGTGCTGTGTTCATCTTGAACCTCCTTTTCACTTCGTTTTATATAGCGATACAAGGTGGTGCCCCCAATGTACCGCTTGATTTATGTTAACCAAATAGTTTCTCCGCTCTGTCCCGGAGCTTCCGGGTTGCTGCCTCGATCTCCTTCTGTCCGAAGATCGCGCTGATGACGGAAATGCCTGCGATCCCGCTATCCTTCAGCATCTCGGTGTTCTCATAGGTGATGCCGCCTATGGCTACCACCGGAATGGATACTGCCTCACAGATCGCCTTCAGGGTTTCGTGGGGTACATCTACCGCATCATCCTTGGACCCGGTGGGAAATACCGCTCCCACCCCCAGATAATCCGCTCCGGCCGCTTCTGCCCGAAGGGCTTCCTCCACCGTTTGCGCAGACACGCCCAGGATCCGGTCCGGTCCGAGCATTTCCCGAACCCGCCCTGCTTCCATATCCTCCTGCCCCACGTGAATACCGTCCGCTCCGATCCGCAGGGCCAGTTCCACGTTATCATTAACGATAAATGGAACATGGTGTCTTCTGCAGAGGGCCTGAAGTTCTATGGCTTCTTGTTCAAATGCCCCTTCCTCCAGGTTCTTCTCCCGGATCTGTACCAGTGTTGCTCCACCCTCCAGCGCCTGCTGAACCGCATAGGACAGGGGTTCCCCCTCTGCCAGCCAGTGCCGGTCCGTTACTGCGTAGAGGAGGAGGGATTCCTTCTTGATGTTCAACTTATATAAACCTCCTGTGTTTTTGTGTCATTGGGATTTGGGTTGTCATTCTGAGGCCGCAAGGCCGAAGAATCTTGTTCTTCTGTCCCCATGATCCTTCGTCCGTAAATATCCTCCATCCATAAGATCCTTCGTCGCTTCGCTCCTCAGGATGACACGGATTATGTTAACCATTGTCACATTGTTGTCATTCTACCTTACATTTTCTCAATCTTCGCCCAGGCTTCCAGGATCTCACCATCCATATGGTAGATGGCGTCGATGATCCGGTTGCGGTAGGTGGAGTTGCCGTCCAGGGCCTGCATGTGAGACCAGCCGATCTCTCCGGCTGCGCCCATCAGGGTGACGGCCGTAGCAGCTGCTTCCAGGGCGTTCCCCGGGTTAGCTACAAGATATGCGGTGATGAGACCGGACAGCTGACAGCCTGTTCCGGTGATCCGTCCCATCTCCGGTCTGCCATTTCGGATCACGTAAGCCGTGTCCTTATCTGCCACAATATCGATGGCCCCGGTGATGGCGATGACGGTATCCAGCCGCTCGGCCAGACCCTTTGCAAATGCCACTGCGCCGGGCAGCGTCTCCTCGGTCACTGCATCTGCCACATCCGCATCCACGCCCTTGGTGGTTCCGCTTCCGTTGGCGACAGTCTTGATCTCCGAGATATTTCCGCGGATCACCGTGAACCTGATCTCCTTTACCAGACGGTCCGTCGTCTCGGTACGAAGCTTCGATGCGCCTGTTCCCACCGGATCCAGCAGTACCGGATGACCCAGCTGGTTGGCCTTTTTTCCTGCGCGGAACATGGCCTCTATACTCCTCTGGTTCAGAGTTCCGATATTAATGTTCAGCCCTCCGCAGATGGAGGTGATGTCCTCCACATCCTCCGGCTCATCCGACATGATGGGACTCCCTCCACAGGCCAGCAGTACATTTGCCACATCATTTACCGTGACATAGTTGGTGATGTTATGCACCAACGGTGCAGTCTTCTGCACATTTTCCAAACATTCCTTCAGCATGACGATTCTCCTTTCTGTTTTTCAACCATGCATAAAAATGATGCTGCGAGAACATCATAAAAACAAGGGAACAATCCTTTGGACTGCTCCCTCGAAATATGTATCTTTCATACATCCCTACGTTGGCATTATCCAAATCAGGTGCGGTCGAAACGAGATCACGTTTCCTCTCAGCCGGCTTCTGCCAGCTCCCGTAGTTATATTTATTTTTAAAGGTCGAATACCTCTCCGGGCTTTGTCACCGGATGAAAGCAGCTTTGGTATTCCGGGTACTGCCTGAGGAATTTCTCCCCGATGGAATACTGCTCCCACATATGCATGGGGAACATATGCCGCACCGGTATCCTGCGCAGGAACTCCACCGGTCCCTGAAATACCGCTTCTCCCAGCACCGGATCCATGGGCTGGAACAGCACATCCAGAAGATACCCATCCTTCGTCCTGCCTTCCACCGCCTTGCGGATCTCTTCCACCGCCCGGATAAAATGATCATGCATGGCATCGCTTCTGGATCGGGGCACATTTACCCAGGCCCAGTCATTCAGGTCTCCGGCATGAAAGATCCTGAGCCCTTCCGCCTTCACCAGAAAGCTTACCCCTACATCCGTGGAGTCAAAGACCTCCACCTCGATGCTGCTCTTCTTCTCTCCCCGGTTTTCCGGGATCAGCCATCCGCCGGGGCTTACCCGGTAGATCTTCGGTTCCTCTCCCAGCTCCTCCAGAGACTGACTGACCACCCCTTCGGGAATATCCTCCGAAAGGATGTAAATGCATTTCGGATATTTCTTCGCCAGCTGAAAGATCACGGCTGAGAAATGATCATAATGCCGATGACTGGAAAATATATATAATGGTTTATCCGGGTCGAGCTCCGGAAGCTCCCCCTGATAATAATCAAAGAGCAGATAGCTTCCGGTGAGCTCCACCAGATAAGCGCTGTGGTAAATGAATTGTACTTCCATAAATATTAAGATCCTTCGCTTTGCTCAGGATGACACGGAGACATCTATTTCTTTATGAGCAGTGACTGGCCGGTCATTTCCTTCGGCTGGGGCAGCTCCATGATCTCCAGCAGTGTGGGGATGATGTCGCAGAGCTTTCCGCCTTCCTTCAGGGTGTAGGCCGGATCATAATTGTACAGAATGAACGGTACAGGATTGGTCGTATGTGCGGTGTGAGGTGCGCCGGTCTCATAGTTCACCATCTGCTCGCAGTTACCATGGTCTGCACAGATGAAGAGAACGCCATCCTTCTCCTTTACGGCTTCTACTGCCGTTCCTACACATTCATCCACCTTCTCAACTGCTGCGATGGCAGCAGAGAGAACGCCCGTATGTCCAACCATATCCGGGTTTGCGAAGTTGATGATGATCACATCATAAGCGTCGGAACGGATCGCTTCGTTCAGCTTCCGGCTTACTTCCGGAGCGCTCATTTCCGGCTGCAGATCATAGGTTGCAACTGCAGGGGAATTAACCAGGATACGATCCTCGTTCTTGTTGGGCTCTTCCAGACCGCCATTGAAGAAGAAGGTTACATGTGCGTACTTCTCGGTCTCCGCCAGACGAAGCTGCTTCAGACCAAGCTCAGCCAGATACTGACCGAAGGTATTGTTGATCTCCTGCTTCTTAAATGCCACCAGCTTGTTGGGGATGGTCTCATCATAATCCTTGAAGCACACATAGGTAAGGGGAAGGAATCCCTTTGCCCGCTTCAGAGACTTGATGCTCTTGGTATCCGATGCATCACCGGGCTGTGCGGCGATATCCGCATCGGTGAAGCAGAAGGCCTTGGTGATCTCACGGGCCCGGTCGGGACGGAAGTTGAAGAAGATCACGGAATCGTTCTCCTTCACCAGAGATACCGGAGCTCCTGCTTCGTCAACGATAACGGTGGGAAGAACGAACTCATCGGTCACGCCGTTATCATAGGAGTTCTGCATAGCCTGTATCGGATCGGTCTCCTTAATGCCCTCACCCAGTACCAGGGAATCATATGCCTTCTGGATACGATCCCAGTTATTGTCACGGTCCATAGCATAGTAACGGCCGGAAAGGGATGCTACCTTACCTACGCCGATCTTTGCTGCCTCATCCACCAGCTGCTGCAGGTAATCCTTACCGGATGCCGGGGGTGTATCACGTCCGTCGAAGAACGGATGCAGATATACACGCTCGAAGCCCTGACGCTTGCAGAGCTCAAGGATGGCGTACAAATGTGTATTGTGGCTGTGTACACCGCCGTCGGAAAGAAGTCCCCAGAGATGCAGGTCGGAATTGTTCTTCTTGCAGTTCTCGATGGCTGCCAGAAGCTCTTCATTTTCATAGAACTCGCCGTCCCGGATCAGCTTGCTGATCAGTGTCAGATCCTGATAAATGATCCGTCCGGATCCGATATTCATATGTCCCACCTCGGAATTTCCCATCTGTCCGTCGGGAAGTCCTACGGCCATGCCGGATGCGAGGCCCGGGACAAAGGGGCACTCAGCCATCAGCTTGTCGATATTCGGGGTCTTTGCCATGTATACGGCATTTGCTTCCTTGTTATCGGACAGTCCGAAACCATCCAGGATCATAAGTACTACAGGTTTCTTCATAGAATGCGTTCCTCCATATGTATATAGGTGATAATTAGTTCCTGTTGAGAAAATCAGCATATATTTTAGCACAATCAGTTGGAAATAACAAACCGATTCTGCACGGGATCGTAAGTATATCCAGCCTTTTTCAGTGTATCGCAGATCAAATCGCAATCAGCCGATTCTCCGGCCGCCAGCTCCTCCAATGAGGGGTAGCTGTCCCGAAGCTTCATATTTGCCCAGCTGAGCAGCATGATCGGGTCCCTGGGGATCATGGTTTCGTCCTCTTTTCCTTCTTGATCTAAGTCCTGCCACCGGGACACGCCCCGGTTACCTCATAGGACTGCCGCAACAGAATACCATCAGTTTTCCTCTTTGACAAGAGGTTTCGGGCAAATCCGATATTTGTTTTTTTTGTTAAGAACCGCCCGGCGGCATTGAGTTAACATAAAATATGTGATAGAATGAAAAATAGCTTTTTGTAAGATCCTGTTCCGTCTCATTACGGGACCGGACCATCATTTCATGTAAGGGGGTATTTTTTTATGGAACGTGTACGAAAGTACGTCGCCGAATTTATCGGCACATGCATCCTTGTGACTCTCGGCTGCGGTACCGCCATGCTGGTGGGCTGTGACGCCGAACACGGCGGGGGCTACATCCTCACCGCCCTGGCCTTCGGACTGGCCATTGTGGCTATGGCCTACGGCGTGGGAAATATCTCCGGCGGTCATGTGAACCCTGCGGTTTCTCTGGCGGTCCTGATGAGCGGCGGCATGGATGTGAAGGATTTCTTCGGCTATGTAGTAGCACAGATCCTCGGGGCATTTACCGGAAGCGGTATCCTGGCCCTGATCTTTGATCTTGGTGCAGTCGAGGATAAGACCGGCGGATACGGAACCAACGGCCTGGGTGGTGTAGATGGAAATGCGGCAGCCGGTCTCGTGGTAGAGATCGTTCTCACCTTCATCTTCCTTCTGGCCATCCTTGGGGTTACCTCCAAGAAGCAGAATCACGGCTCCTTCGGCGGGCTGGTGATCGGCCTTACCCTTGTAGGCGTTCATATCCTGGGCATCGGACTTACCGGTACCTCGGTCAATCCCGCAAGAAGCTTCGGTCCCGCGCTGATCGCAGCCATCAACGGCAACACCGACCCCATGTCTTCTCTCTGGGTATTCATCGTCGGTCCCTTTGTGGGTGCATGTCTTGCAGCCCTGGTCTATAAGCTTCTGGAAGGTCGTTCGGACAAGGAATAAATGAAGACCCGCGCCTTACGGCGCACCGAAAAAAGTCCCGGTTCACTTACGAACCGGGATCTTTTTTATTCCTCTGTTTTCTCTAATGCCACATGACTTGTAGACTCGATCATATCCTCTCTTACGAAGGTGATCAGATCCTCCTCGGTCATGTTCTCATCCTGAACGATACGTGTTGCCTGACGGTCGATGCAGCGCTCGAAATAGTTACGTACGAGACGCGCATTGGAGAAGTTCTTCATATCGCCGTCTGTCATACCGCGCAGATAGGTTTCTGCCATGGTGGCAGCACCCGGTGTCAGATGGTAATCGGTCTCCTTGCACATCAGCTTGAAGATCTCCATCAGCTCGCCTGCGGAGTAGTTGGGGAAATGGATATACTTGTTGAAACGGGAACGAAGACCGGGGTTGGACTCGATGAATTCCACCATTTCCTTGGTATATCCGGCAACGATGACGATGAAGTCGTCACGGTCATCCTCCATACGCTTCAGCAGGATGTCCACGGCCTCCTGACCGTAGTCGCCCATTTCCTTATTGTGGGTCAGAGAGTAAGCCTCATCGATGAAAAGGATTCCGCCGATGGCGCGGTTGATCACTTCGGTGGTCTTCAGTGCAGTACCACCGGAGAAGTGGTCTACCAGACCGGAACGGTCAACCTCGATGAACTGTCCGCGGCTTACCACACCCAGCTGCTTGTAGATCTTTGCCAGAAGACGCGCGATGGTGGTCTTACCGGTTCCGGGGTTACCCGTGAATACCAGGTGGAAGGACATATCGATACGCTTCAGTCCCTTCAGCTCACGAAGACGACGGACCTTGATGATGTTGATCAGATGCATCACATCCTCTTTAACGGAGGACAGTCCCGTCAACTTCTGCAGATCCAGGATCAGCTCGTCCAGACTCTTCTCGATCTCTTCCGCTTCCTCCTGCCCTCTGCGGTTACCGCCGACACGGGCATTTCCACGCTTCAGATTCGGTTTATCCTCTTCTTCGGGATTCTTGAAATTCTGGAACTCGGAAATATCATCCGCCCGCTTCTTCATGATGTTGTAGCCGGAGATATTTACCGCATTCTTGGATACGAATTTACCGGAGCGTGCGTCGAAGGTGCTTACCTTTCCTACGTCCGCATCCGAGGTGTCATTAAAGTGATTGCTGCTCTTGTTGGAGCCGGTACGCTCCATCTCCTGAAGCTTGGCCTGCGCTCTGGACTGCGGAATGGCAACTCCCCTCTCCCTCAGGGTCTCATTCAGCATCTCGATATGTTCTGCCAGAAGCTTCTTGGTGGACTCATGTACCTTCTCATAATTCAGGAAGCCGTCCCCCAGCTTACGGAAGGAATCTACGATGAACTTGGACTTTGCCACATTCCCTTCCTGCACGCCAGAGTTGGGATCCAGGTCCGCACGAATGAAATACTGCAGGGATGCCGGCGGCTGCTTCAGGTATTCCGGATCGGAACATTTCTCCTGTACAAACTCCGCGAAACGTTCACCGGTACGCATTCTCAGGTTGGTCTCAATATACTGGATCTGATCCTGTGTCTCAGGATTGCCCTTCTCATACAGATGACCAAGGAATACGAGCATATCGTATCTCAGCAGATCGCGAAGCGGTGTACGCGCATCTTCCGGAAACGCATTTCTGTTCTTGCTGACTTCATCAGCATAAGCGATACATTCTGCAATGGTATTTTGCAAATTTCTGATAACCATAAGTGCCTCTCCAACTTGTTTTTATTTTAGATTAGATCATGTAACTGCCTAACCCACAATACGGAGTTATTATAGCACATTTTTCCTTTGCGGTCATTCATTGTTTTACATTTTTCACCTATTTTTTTCGACGAAAAATGCACCACATTTTTTCACAGGAAGAAATCCTTGGAAAAGCGGTTGCAGGAGCACCGGTTTTCGGCTAAAATTTAGTGGTATAAAGAGATTTTTGTGGTCCGTCAGAGGACATCGGAGGTTATCATGGCTGATCATTATAATGCATTCATTTCCTACCGGCACGCGCCGCGCGATATGAAGGTCGCAGAAACCATACAGCACGATCTGGAGCATTTCCCCATTCCCGCAAAACAGAAGAAGAAAAGCGGGATCCGGTCGATCCATATCTTTCGCGATAAAAATGAACTGGGTACCGCCAGTGATCTCAGTACGGAGATCGCCAACGCGCTGGATAACAGCGATTATCTCATCGTGATCTGCTCGACTTCCGTGAAGGAGTCCGCCTGGGTTCCCCGGGAGATCGCCTATTTCCTGCAGAGTCACCCCCGCAGGAATGTGCTTACCGTGCTGGCGGACGGGGATGATCCCACCCTGGTGATCCCGGAGATGCTGACCTATGAGGATCAGACCCTGGATGACGGTTACGGAAATGCCTATACGGTCCGTGTTCCCATGGAACCTCTTTCCTGCGACTACCGCCCCATCGGCACCACGGCCGTGATCAAGGGGGAGAAGCCCCAGCGCGCTTCCTTAAAGGAGCTTCGGTGCGCCCGTCATCAGGAGCTTCCGCGGCTTGCTTCCGCTCTCATCGGCTGCTCCTACGACGATCTGATGAACCGTCGCCGGAAGGCCAGAATGCATCGGATGACCGCCATTTTCGCCGGGATCCTTGTCCTTGCCGCAGCCTTCGGTTTCTATCTCTACACCAACAACAATCGTCTGGAGAAGAGTCTGCAGACCTCACTGCGCAACCAGTCCATCTATCTTGCCAGCGAATCCCGGAAGATGCTGGACAATGAGCAGCGATTGCTGGCCATGCAGCTCGCCATTGCCTCCCTGCCCCAGGATGAATACGACAAACGTCCTCTCATCCCCCAGGCTGTGAGCGCCCTGAACAAGGCCACTCTGGCCTATACCACAAAGCAGGATCAGAACATCCATTGCCTGTGGAACTTTACCATGCCGAATCAGGTAACGGAAATGCGCATATCGCCCACAAGGGGGCAGGTGGCCGGCGTGGACAGTGAGGACCGCCTTATGGTATGGGATATCCAGGATCATAATCTCATTCTTTCCATCGGAGGTTCCAATGCCCATCTCAACAGAACTCCCGAGAACCACCCGGTAGATAAGATCTTCTTCCTGAACTCCAATGCCCTGCTTTCCTGGGACAGCTATATCCTTACCGCTCATGATCCGGAGACCGGAAAGCTTCTCTGGTCCCATCCTTTTTATGATGATGATAAACACGATCACGAGGGGATCTCCATCAACGGCGATATTTATGAAATGTCCGACGGTTCCTTCACGATCCTCACGACAAAGAACCGGGTCCTCCGACTTTCCGGAGAGGACGGCTCCGAACTTGCCTCCTATACCCTTCCCGGTATGCTGGCCGAGAATGAGCTCAATATCACACAGTATCTTCCTTCCCCGGACGAGACGAAGATCGCCTATATCGGATATATCTACGACATGACCAGCTTCAAGATCGCCTATACCACCGGCGTGCTGGATACCAAAACCGGCGAACACCGGGAGCTTCCGGTGGCGGACGGCCGGTACCGGGATATGATCTGGGCGGACAACGATCGTCTGCTTGCTGCCTGCGCGGCAGAGAGCATAGGAAGCAGCGGGCAGATGGGGGACCGGACCATTCTGGTCCCGGATCATACCACCATCTCCTGCCTGAACGTAAACACGATGACGGCGAACTGGGAATATGATTTTGTCAGCAATGATGTCCTGGTGCAGAGCGGCTTTCTTCTCCTTCCCAGGCAGGATGGTGTTGCGTATTTCTGCGCCAACAAGGCCGAGCTCTTCAAGCTCGACGATGGCTCGCTGATCGCCAGTCATTTCACCAATTCTCCCATCGTTTCCATGACGGATGTGGACGGGGATGGCTGGCCCATTTACATCAGCCGAAACGGCGAGATCGTCCAGCCCCAGACCACAAAAAGTGTATATCTGATCCCTGTTCTTGCCCGGGATCTTCTTGCTGCGGAGATTGCCAATGGGATCTTCCTCCGGAGCAAGGGAAGCTGCGATATTTTGTATTACGGTCTGTCTGTCTGGGATGATTCCTGGGCCGAAACCACCGGATGCCCTCCCATTGCTTATCAGTATTCCTTCTCGGATACAGATAACTGTTTTCTGGATACCGCTCCGGATGGTTCAACCCTTGCCCTGCTCACTACGGAGAACGTGGAAACCCTCCCCGAAGCTGTGATCGCAAATATCCGGATGCCCGATGGCAGTCTGGCACGAGACCAGTTATCCGAAGCACTGCTTCAGGAGTATCTGTCCAGGGGTGTGCCTCTGCTTACCCTGATCGACACCAGAGAAAACCGCCTGAAGGAACAGATCATCCTCCTGGACGATCCGGAGGACAGCTCTGCTTCGTTCCGTTACAGTATCCTGGGAACACACCATTCTCATCTGTACCTGTCCTACAACTCCTACGCGAAGGGGTATTATCTGATCGATCTGGATCTGAACTCCGGCGAAATGCAGCGCACCCGGATCATGGATTCTCCCTCTTCCAACGATGTATGCAGCCTGCTCCAGAACGGAAAGCTGATCTTCGCAGCCATCAATGACCAGTACCAGAGTGTGATCAACGCCTATTCCGTAGAGACCGGAGAGCTTCGTTCCTATGTCATCGATCCGGAGCTTACCCATGTTCATCCCTCTACGAAGCCGATCTATTTCCCGGAAACCAATTCCGTGTATTTCAACTCCGGCGATAATGGAGACTGGATCGTTCCGTTGTCCGACGAAAAACCTTTCCGTGTTCCCACTCCCGAAGCCTGGGGCCGGGTAACCTATGCAGCCTATGGCTCCTTTGAAGCCGGCTATGCGAAGAAGGGGACAGAAGGGAAATATGCCGTGACCAACGGAAGCGATATCCTGCTCATCACCCCGGGATCCCAGGAGGTACAGACGATCTCCTGCATGAACGTGACCCCTACGGGAATGGCCTTCTATCCGTCAAAGTTCCAGAAAAAGGGAGAAGCGCCTGTCCTTCTGGTGGTTTATTCCGACGGAAATCTTTACCGTTATAACGGAGATACAGGAGAGCTGATCGCGGCCTCCGATCTCTCCTCCTACAAGAGGAAAACGGAATCCGCATCCTTCCTCTTCCAGCACAGCGACAACCTGAAAAACGGCTTATCCGATAATAAGGTATATATCCAGGTGGGAAATGTCCTGAATATCGTAGATACGAATGAATGGGTGGAATCCGCCGTTATTCAATCCTGTATCGGGTATCAGCCCTTCCAGGACAGGTTCTATACCGCGGCTTATGAGAACGCAGAGCAGAAACGGATCGGCTGCTTCCATCAGTACACCGTGGAGGAGCTTCTGGTAAAGGCGAAGGATTATCTCCGTAACGCCCAGATGCCCGACGAGATCCGTTCCGCGTATGGTCTGAATGACATTGAGGAGGATACGGAGACTCCGTAGTCTCTAATTCCATACATCTGATCGAAAAAAGGTCTCAGGCGATCTGCATAGGCAGTCGTCTGAGACCTTTTTTGATCCGTATGAAGCTTTCTGTTTGTCAGAAGCGTGCCGTCCATACCTGGCTGGTACGGTTATAATAGAGCCGCACCCGGCGCAGCTGCCCCAGCACCAGGATCCTGCACTCAAAGAAGAGGATCCTGTCCGTTACATAAATGCCGTCCGAAGTGGTATAGGCTCCCCGGCCGGACAGATCCTTATATTCCCGGATGGTATAGACATGCTCTTCGCCATCCTCATCCTTCACGCGGAAACGAAGGGGAATGATCCGCCCGTCCTGATAGACGATGCAGATCACATCCACATTTCCCTGAAGATTATTGTAGTTCGGTTTCGGTGCAGAAACGACGACCGGTGCTTCGGACACGGAAGCGGTCAGATCCATAGTATTATCCATATGCTTATGCTCCCTCAAAATGATATGGTATAACAGGTCCGCCCCGCACAGTCCTCTTATCTGCTAATAGTATAGAACATCAGTTCGAATATGTAAAGAGGAAATTAAAAATTTACCGATTCGTGGTTGATCCTGGGAATCTATTTCAAATACCCCGCCGCATCAAATGTCTGTCTTTTCCCGTCAATGATCAAGGTTTCTCCCACTGCATACCAGCCGGAGCTGTCTCCAAACCACCAGCCCTTACTGCTCTTTCTCCAGGTTGCCCTGGGCTTGTAGCTCCAGGCGCCGGATGCCGACAACCGATAGCCCTGAATATATTCATTCGCAGCCATGGCGCCGTTACTCCTGAAGAAATAGGTTGCCCCGCCGATGGTCCGCCAGCCGGTCACCATCATGCCGTTGCTCCGCAGATAATACCATTTCCCGAAGAAATACAGCCAGCCGGTCTTCATGGCCCCGCTGCCCGGTATAAAGTAATACCATTTCCCGTTGATCATTTGCCACCCAGTGGCCATGGTTCCATCCTCGCCGAAATAGTACCATTTTCCGAAGTCACTGACCCAGGCCGAGCGCATGGGTTCCCCGTTTTGATCATAATAATACCAGCGATCCTCAATCTGCTGCCAGCCCATGGGAAGAAGCACCTCCCGGGTCCGCTCCAGCTCCCTGCCGCAGACAGAACAGGTAACGATCCGGTCATATCCGCCGGGTTCTCCCCCCGAGGGCCAGAGGTAATTCTCCTGATGCTCCTCCGGCGTGTGGACATAGCTCACCTCCACCTCCATCTCCTCTCCCGGTTCGGAAGTGATGGTAAGCTGTACGCAGGAAGCGAAACGACTGCCTAAAAGATCCGCCTCATCCCCGGTTCCGTAGCAGGGAAGCCGGAGCACTGCCGGTTCCTCACCGGATGCAGAAAAGAAGGGATTCGGGTCCAGTCCGCCATCCCCTATAAGCGATACATTTCCCTCTGCATCCACCTCCGGATAAAGGGGAACAACGCCGGGACGGTGGGTGGGGACATTCAGCTGGGTGGTTTTCATGTAGCGCTCACAGATCTCCGAATCAATATGCCATATCATGATACCGTCCTTAAGCTCCGTGGGCTTTACTCCCACAGACCTGGACAGGCCATAGGCCATATCCCGGTCCCATCCGGTAAACCGGTGGTTCTCCACCAGGTAGTATTCCTTTTCATTGGTGGCGGGGATCAGAAGCACCTTCCCCGGCGCCACAAGACTGCCCGGCAGCACCAACCTTCCGGACTCCAGGGTCTCCGGGGTGATCCAGCCCAGCATATAGCGGGACCAGACATCCAGAGAATAGGGCGTGCTTTCGCCATCTCTTGAATAGCCCCAGCAGCCGTTGGCCATAAGACTCATATACCTTACCTGATACTCCAGCCAGTCTCCTGAAGGAACGGCCTGGGTATTGTACAGATCCGGGAGTCCCAGATAATGTCCCAGCTCATGAAAGAGGGTGGAAAGCGGCGCCCTTGCCGGCGATCCCGCACTGCCCCCCTCCCGCTGCTCCGGCATGGCGATGTAACTGTTCACGGTAACGCCATCCGGCTTCGGAAGCTCCTCCGTCCTGTATTTTTTCTTCTTCAATCCATCCAGCGTCCAGGCATGGGCCCAGAGGTAATTCGTCTCCCCCTCGGAATAGGTGACGTTGGATTTCGAAGGGTCAAAGCCTGCCATCACGAAGCCGAGCGCAAGCTCACTTGTCTCGATCACGCTGTTCTCATTTGTATCGTAGCCTGCAAAGTCCACATATTCCGCCGCCTGCTCCAGAGCCTCCTTCATCACAAGGAAGAGATCGGACTGTTCCAGATCCGCGGTGGAACACCACTCCTCGTGGGACCGTTCCGAGACAACGTGCACGATCCCGTCATTTACCTGATCCGCAGTATTGGTATTTCCGTCCAGGCCATAGGCGGAGGTCTCCGCAGCCGGAACAAAGGTGAACTTTCCAAAGGACATATCCAGATAGTATTGGGTCAGGGAATCCTCCTTTACGAAAATGTCGGTGCCCCAGTCGAAGGAATCCACATAATGCATACCCTCGGGCCGGTTCTCCGACTCCCCGTCAAATCCCACCACGATGACCAGAAGCGGCAGCGTGGTCTCGGCCTGCTGCCCGATCTCCGACGGCACAAACAGGGGATAATCTTCCCCCATTTCCTCCTGCTCCGCTTTCCTCTGTTCCAGCAGTTCAAAGGTCACCGGTTCTTCGGCGGGCACGGAGAAGCAGTCTCCTCCCTCCCCTTCTCTCCCGGGTTCAGCAGGAACCGCAAAAACAGGAAATGCGGACATGAGGAAAAAAGCCCACAGGACCAGCAGGAACAGGCCGGTTCTGAAGGTGATATTCTTATTCATCCGAATCAAAACCAATCTCATAGGCAATCCATTCTCTCTTATGCTCCGGTGATCCAGAAGGCCAGCTTCCGCGGTACGGAGGACGCCAGCCGATACTCTTCGTGCACCGGCGCACCCCAGGAATCATCGCCGCCGATACCCATTTCATCTGCCGCGATACGGATCCAGGTATGGGTGACCTCCGGAAGCTCCCGCAGCTTCGCCGCTTCCTCCAGCTCGTAGGCACTGAAGGGCAGCACGGAGAACAGCACCGGTTCACCCGCTGCCGTAAAGGTAAGTCCCGTTCCGTCAGCATCCTTCACCGTAAATTCCCGGACGCCGCAGCGGATCCCGCAGTCCTGGGGTTTCAGGTACCCGGAGAGATTCTCCATGGGGGTATAGGCAAAACGCCCAACTCTGCGCCGCTCAGACGGTCGGGATAATTCTCCTCCGGTCCAAAGCCCAGATAGGACACCTGATCCAGTGACGCCGGCACACAGAGATCCATGGCAAATACCGGCATATCGGGATAGCCCGGAACTCCGGGGAATTCTGCTTCCACCAGGATCCTGCCGTCCACATAAGCCGTATAGGTCACTTTCACGCGGATCTCATCGTGGATCCCCGCGGAGAATGCAGTCACCATCCGGATCCCGCCCTCTGTGGGTTCCAGCTTGAAATCCTCATAGCGTTTCTTCATAAAATGTCCGGCAGCATACCAGGGGGCCATCAGGGCCGGATATCCCGCTCCGTTGTCATTATCCGTCATGGCCCGCCAGAAGCTGATCCGGGGGATCCGGTCACACAGCTCCTTTCCGCCGAAGCGAAGGGAACTGATACCTCCCTCCGTCATGGAGAACTGTACCCGGTAATTCGGTCCCGTCATGCCGATATAGCCGTCACCGGGGACCATGGCTGCCGGAACCGGCTGGCCGGCGGGTTCTCGCACGCCCTGGTCACGAAGGAACTGGCCGAAAGCAAATTCATACCAGTCGCTGCCATCTTCCTGCTTGTCCTCTGTCATTCTGAGGCCGTCAGGCCGAAGAATCCCGTCGTCCCAAGATCCTTCTCTTCGTTCAGGATGACACTCCTCATCCAGCCAACCCAGCTCATCCTTACGGAAGGCCCGTACCAACAGGCCTGCTGTTCCATTTCCCTCAGGCAGCTTTATGCCATGGGGGATCGTCACCTTCTCTCCCGGAGCCGCATTTACCGACAGAGCGTTCTTCTCCACCAGCTCCCCGTTCAGACAGGCGCTCACGGTGAAGAGATACTCCTCCGTATCCAGGAACAGATTCCGGTTCTCCACGGTCACCGTCTCCTCGTCCACATCGATCCGGATGGGACTGTACTCCGCCCGGACTGCCTGCATCTTCGGCGACAGCTCCCGGTCCGCGTAAACGATGCCGTTGGTGCAGAAGCCATAATCCGTAGGCCGGTCACCGAAGTCGCCCCCCACGAAAAGCGGTGCATCCTCGGAAGACAGGATGGCCTGGTCGATATAGTCCCAGATAAAACCTCCCTGATACCCCTCGTACTGATCCTCCAGCTCCGTGTACAGCTGCATGCCCCCCAGGGAATTCCCCATGGCATGCATATATTCACATGAAATGTAAGGCTTGGTCACATAGGCGGGATCCGCCGCCTTCTTCTTCAGCTCACTCTCCAGATACTCCGCGATCTCCGCCGGTTTGGCGTACATCCGGCTCTCCATGTCCGAGATATACCGGTACTCCGGCCGATGGAAACATCCCTCATAATGCACCAGCCGGCTGCTGTCCTTCTCATGGAAATATGCCGACATGGCCGCAATATCCTCCCCGGCATAGGACTCATTTCCCAGAGACCAGATCAGCACGGCAGGATGGTTCTTGTCCCGCTCATACATGGACTCCGCCCGGTCCAGCACTGCCGCCTTCCATTCCGGAAGATCCCCGGGCACATTCCAGGAGGGCTCCACCCGTCCCAGCTTCTGCCAGGAGCCGTGGCTCTCCAGATTCGTCTCATCGATAAGATAGATCCCCGCACGGTCACAGAGGCCGTACCACTCCGTCCGATTGGGATAGTGGCAGGTCCGCACCGCATTCATATTATTCTCCTTGATGATCCGGATATCCTCCTTCATCTCCTCAATGGAAATGCACCGCCCGCCGCTCACGGAGAATTCATGCCGGTTAACGCCCCGGAAAATGATCCGCTTTCCGTTAAGGCACATGAGACCGTTCTTCATTTCAAAGGTCCGGAAGCCCACATCCTGCAGCACCAGCTGTACGTCTGCCAGCCGTAGCTCCAGGGGATAAAGGGCCGGACTTTCTGCGGACCAGGGCTGAACCGACGGAACAGTAAGGCTCCACCTGGCGATCCAGGTCTTCCTCCTTCGGGGAGCCATGGTGATGGGATAGGCGGAAAGACCCAGGTCCTCTTCCGTGAGGATCAGCTCCTCATCCTCCAGGATGCTGTCCGGCAAAACCTCCGAAATTCCCGTTTCCGAATCCGCTCCGGCGCCTGCAAGGCCGCCCAGAGATAACCTGAGCTCCTCCTTCTTCGGCATTTCATCCGAAAGGATCCTTGCTTCCACAGAAAGCAGACCGGTTCCCGCTGCATACCGTACCTCATTTGTGCCTTCCTCTTTGACCCGGTCCTCATAGATATACTCCGACCTTACGGCAAGGTCATACACATGCTTTGCCGGAAATGAAGTTATGTAAACCGAGCGGAAGATGCCGGAGAAACGCCAGAAATCCTGATCCTCGATCCAGGATGCGCTGCTCCGCTTATAAACCTCCACTGCAAGCCGGTTACCCTTCTCCTGCACCAGCTCCGTCACGCAGAACTCCGAAGGGGTAAAGGAATCCTCGCTGTAGCCCACGAAGGTTCCGTTCAGCCATACGGAAAAGGCAGTCTCCACCCCACCGAAGGTAAGGAACACCTCGCCCCCTGCTTCCGGCTTATGCTCCAGATCAAAGAAGCGCACATAGGTTCCCACCGGAGTACTCTCCTTCGGGATCATGGGCGGGCGAAGAGCCTCCACCCCGTCCCAGGGATAGAGGGTGTTGATATACTGGGGCGTGCCGTAGCCTTGCAGCTCCATATGTCCCGGCACCTGGATTGTCTTAAAGTAAGAAATATCATCCTTCTCTCCGGCAAAATGGAGGGGCCGGTCCTCCAGCTTCCCGCTGTAGGAAAATGCCCATTCTCCGTCCAGACACTGGCAGAACGAGCCACCATCCAGGGGCTGAATGAAATGATCCGAGTGCGCCTTCATCCGGTTGATCTTAAAGATCTCCGGATTCTCCAGTTGTTGTCTAAGGTTTTTCATGTACTCTCCTTTCCCAAACCACCGGATCCTATCTCCGGTTAGAGTGTCTCCAGATCTTTCGTTCCTCCGCTTCTTTGATCAGCTCCTCCCGGAAATCCGGGTGTGCGATGCTGATGAGCAGCTCGGCCCGTTCCCAGGTGGACATTCCCTCCAGGTTGACAACGCCGTATTCCGTCACGATGAAATATACCTCACTGCGGGGAGAGGTAATGATATCCCCGTCAAACTGGGGCCGTATCCGGGAATGCACGGTACCGTCCATCTTATCATGATAGGTGGATTTCATACAGATAAATGCCTTTCCGCCCCGGGACGCTGACGCTCCCGCCAGGAAGTCCAGCTGCCCGCCGGTACCGCTGATCTGCCGGGCGCCTGCGCTTTCCGCAGCCACCTGACCGTAGAGATCCACCGCCACACAGCTGTTGATGGATACCATATTATCGATCTGGGCAATGGTAAAGGGCCGGTTCACATATTCCAGCGGATAGGCCGCTACCCCCGGATTATCGTCCAGCCATTCATAAAGCTCTGAGGAACCCACCGCGCAGCCGAATACGCCCTTCCCCCGGTCGATGCTCTTACACCGGTTGGTCAGCTTCCCTGCCCTGTGCAGGGAAAGAAAGGCATCGGTACACAGCTCCGTATGCATTCCCAGATCCCGGATGTCCGTCTCCGCAATGATCTCGCCTACCGCATTTGGCACACTGCCGATACCCAGCTGCAGCGTAGCCCCGTTCACGATATAGGGAATGATATGCTCCGCGATCCTCCGGTCCGTATCGCTGGTCCGGATGGGCAGCAGATTGCTGAAGGGTTCATGCCGTCCCTCAACGATATAATCCACCTCGGAGATGTGGATGCACTCATCATTTCCACCGTGGATCCTGGGCAAATGCTCATTTACCTCCACGATGACAATATCCGCCTTCCGGCAAATGGGGCCTGCCACGCCGGTATTTACGGAGAAGTTGAAATACCCGTGCTTATCCATGGGCGCAACGCTGACCATCACCACATTTACCTTGATGAAGAATTCGTAGTAGGCGGCGTTGTTGTGGAAGACCATGGGGATATAATAACAGAGCCCCCGGTCACAGAGCAGGCGCTCATAGGAGGAGCAGTGCCAGCTGTGGTAGATGAAATGCTCCTGCGTCTCGTCGCATTCCGCCACCTGGATGGGGCCGTCGATGAGATTTCCGCGGATCTTCACGTCCCGCAGTTCATCCCGGCGCTTTGCCAGGGCCATGTCCAGCAGCACCGGCTTTCCCAGGGAGCTGGTATAGTCCACCCAGTCCCCGCTCTTTACCACGGAGACCGCTTCCTCCGGCGTCCGGAGCTTCGATGTGTATTCCAATGAATAATCCTGCAGCATATAGTTTCCCCCTATAGATCAGCGAGAAGATTCGAAAGCAGGATCTCCAGTCCGATCCCGATCAGAATGATCCCGCCCACCAGTGATGCATAACGGTTCAGGATCCGCCCTAAACGGATCCCCAGCACCAGTGCCAAACGGCAGAGAACAAAGGTTACCAGTCCGATGATCAGCGATACTGCGAGAGCTTTGACGAAGCCGTAACCCGATATGGTAAAGCCCACGGACAAAGCATCGATGGATGTGGCGATCCCCTGTACGAAAAGCGTGTGCTTCCCCAGCGTCTTCACCTCATCCGCCTCATCCGTCTTTCCCCGAAGCACCATGATCCCTTCCATCACCATCTTGCCGCCGATAAAGAGCAGCAGGCCGAAGGCGACCCAGGGGATAACGGGTTCCGCCTTTTTGAACAAGCTCAGAAAGAAGGTAACGGCAGCCCATCCGATCATAGGCATCAGGGTCTGAAAGCCGCCGAAGCACAGGGCGATCAGATTCTTTTTTCTTGTACGCATATGCGGTTCCCGAAAGCCGTTGACCACGGATACGGAGAAGGCATCCATAGCCAGCCCGAAGCCGAGAAGCACACTGCTGATAATGTATTTCACTGTTTCCATGATCAACCCCGGTATTCATTCTCATAGGATTTAAGGAAATGCCCCACGGCTTCCTGGGTGATCCCCTGGCCGATGGCAATGAGCACCGGCTGTCCCACGGGGCTTTTTCTTATCTCTGTCTGCTCCCGTGTGGCATTGATCTCGATCCATTCCCCGTCGTCTTCCAAAAAGCCCTTGATCCGGGATAGTCCCGAAAGGGCCGGATCCCGGAAGATCTCCTCCATTCGCCGGAGGATAGCCTCTTCTTCTTTTTCCTGCAGCTCAGGATAGAAGAAGAACAGGGATGTGAAGCTTCCGTCCTCCACCACCTGACGTTTGGCGTAGGCATAATCCCGGTTTCCCGCGTGAAGGATCCGGTCCCAGTCTTCCCCGGTCAGCCCTGCCAAAGAATTCCCCAAAGAAGCGCCTCTCCTCAGGATGTCCCCTTCCGTAAGAACCCGCCCGCACTGCACCTCCTGCAGGATCCCGTTCAGCAGCCGGAGCGCTTCCTCCGTTTCTGCCTCACCATAGTTCTCCGCTTTACTGAAGAATACACATCCCGCCTTGGACAGCTGTTCTCCCAGGATGTACCGGGCATCCGGGGATAGTCCCCTGTCGGAACCCGATTCCCGGTTTTCCTTTTCCTTAAGCAGCTGCTCCGGGTCCACCACCGTGATCACATTTTCCAGAGACATCATGTGCTCCAGCGGTTCCTCATACAGGATATCCGTGAACTCCTCCACATCAAAGACCCCGGAGGGCTCCACCAGGACCCGGTCGAAACGGTCGATCCCCATGGCGATCAGCTTGGTCTTCAGGCGTCTCCGGTGACAGTCCGGATCCCCGCCGATGACCATTTCCAGCCGGTAGTTTCCCTCTCCCTGCTCCCCAAGAGACCGGGACAACAGCATCAGATCCACGTTGATGGCGCCGTAATCATTCTCGATGATCCCGATCCGTTCTCCACGACGGATCAGCTCCCTGGCATAATCCAGGATAAATGTAGTTTTACCGGCTCCCAGGAAGCCGGTGATCAGATCTACTCGTGTCATATTTTCATCACTCCATTTCTTCATTTTATCAAAATCCGGGGATTTTGTGTACCCCCGTATGTTGATTTTCGGTACCGAGGCGAGTAAGATATTCAGAGTAGGAAAGAAAAGCTTCGCAGCATAAGGAGATAAGGTTTCGATCTATGAGCAGCCCAAAGAAAAACCGAAGAGAATTCCTGACACAGACGCCGGTCCCGCAGCTGATCCTCCGTCTGTCCATCCCCACCATCATCAGCATGCTGGTCACGGCGTTCTATAACGCTGCGGACACCTATTTCGTGGGACAGATCTCTACGGAAGCTACCGCTGCCGTGGGGCTGGTATTCTCTGTCATGGCCATTATCCAGGCCATCGGCTTCTTCTGCGGCCATGGATCGGGAAATGCGCTGTCCCGGCTTCTGGGCGCCGGAAAGACCCGGGAGGCAAATGAGATCGCATCCACCGGTTTTGCTCTGGCCCTGCTGATCGGTATCCTGGTGGCGGGTATCGGCAATGCCTTTATCACGCCCCTGTCCGAGGCTCTGGGAGCCACCCCCTCCACCATAGAGGATACCATGGATTACATGCGGATCATCCTCCTTGGCGCACCCTTCATGATGTGCCAGTTCGTGATCAACAATCAGCTCCGTTTCCAGGGCAGCGCGATCTATGCCATGGTGGGACTGCTTTCCGGCGCGGTGGTCAACGTGATCCTGGACCCTCTGCTGATCTTCATCTTCGATCTGGGGGTATCCGGCGCTGCCATCGCTACCATCACGGGACAGCTCACAGGCTTCATCGTGCTCTTCATCGGCAGTCGCCGGGGAGAGAATATCCGGATCCGCATCCGGGATATCCATCTCAACGCCCACTACCTGCTGGAGATCACCAACGGCGGTGCGCCCTCCCTCTTCCGCCAGGGACTGGCCGCCATAGCCACCCTGCTGCTCAACCGCAGTGCCGGCTTCTACGGCGGAGATGCGGCCATTGCCGGCATGTCCATCACCACCCGTGTAACCATGTTCATGTCCTCAGCGCTTATCGGCTTCGGGCAGGGCTATCAGCCGGTGTGCTCCTTTAACTATGGGGCCGGCCTGAAGAACCGGGTCCGGGAAGGCTTTTTCTTCTGTCTCAAATGGGGCACCGTTTTCCTTACGGTGATCGGCGCCCTTTGTTTCATTTTCGCCCCGCAGATCATCGGCTGGTTCCGGGATGATCCTGCCGTGATCGAGGTGGGCCGTGTGGCCCTCCGCTGTCAGGCTGCGGTGCTCCCCTTAAGCGCCACCATCGTCATGTCCAACATGATGCTGCAGTCCATCGGAAAGGGCCTCAAAGCCAGCATCACCGCATCCGCAAGGAACGGAATCTTCTTCATCCCCCTGATCCTTCTTCTGCCGGAGCTCTTTGGACTCACCGGCGTAGAGATCACCCAGACCTGCGCGGATATCCTTTCCCTGCTCATCACCATCCCCTTTGCCGCTCACGAGCTGAAGATCATGAAACGTGAGATGCGTCAATAAAACAATGGAAAAATTGTAAAAAAAGTCATGTAGAAAAAAACGCCTACAGCCTTTACAAAATCGTGCATTTCGCCTAAAATAAGTGTACTTATGTCAATTCATGTTTGGGGAGGAGTACATGATGGCGGGAAGAGAAGCTGACATCGCAATACGTCGTAACTACTTTGAAGACACATTTTTATTAATCGGCGAATTTAAAATGCTGGATCACGATATGAACTATGTTCTCAGGATCTCATCCTTTGGTTCCCGTTCCGGAAATGAACAGAATATCCAGGTATATTTCGGACTTCTGGATGATACCATGCGGGAATTCACGGAATCCCGGTTCATCTATGATCAGAACCAGGTGATCATGGATCCAAAGCGTCTTCTTCTGCGTGCAGAAAATGTTGAATTGAATGAAACCTACTCCGGCCTTAAGGTTTATGTCCATACCGATACGGTGACCCTGGATTTCCTGGTTTCCAACGACGGACACAAGAACGATTTCCGATCTCTGGAGCGTCTGGAGATCAACAACCGGGTGGAGGGCTATGCCTATCCCTATTGCCTGACCGAGGGCACGGCGCTGATCGGTCATAACTACTGTGACGTGATGGGAAGCCTGTATTATCTTCGCCGGTTCCAGAATCACCCCGGGCGGTTCGACCGCCGGACGGGCCAGACCTCGATCCTCCGCGGATTCTCCCGGAACGAAGCGGACGCTCCCAGTCAGGAGGCGAATTCCCTGTATGGTTTCTTCACGCTTTCCGATGGCAAAAGGATCTCCTTCGGTGCCTTCGGCTATGGAAATGAACAGGACCACTACTGTGTACTGACAGAAGGAAATCTCGTCAATGAGCATCCCATCAATCCCATTCAGTTCAGTGTGACTGACTCCCCTGATCCGGAAGACCCGGAGGCCAGCCCGAATAAAGAGGTCATCGTCCGTGTAGCGGCGAGTGACGACAAGTTCAGCCTGAAGCTTCGCCGGGTTCTGACCCTGAATGAAAATGTATCGCCGGAGAAGAAGGATTTCCGGATCTACGACCGTTTCGCCAGACTCAGCGGAACCATTGACGGCCATAAGATCCACGGACACGGCTGTCTGGTACTGACCTAAGCTTACGTTATTCCTGAAACCGGGGAAAGAGGAGCAGCCCCCGAAAAACAGATGAAGAACCTGGAACAGCATAACGGGGACGTTGCCCGGCCTCTGCCGGGAAACGTCCCCGTTCTTTCTGTATTTTACGATTTACGTTCTTCGCTTTGTATACTTTCTTCTTTAGGCCTTCTTCAGACTTTCTTCAGCCTGATCCCCCCGCTTCTCCAGTCTCCTTCTCCTGCTTTCCGGATAGAAGGCGATCATATAGCCCAGCAGGCACACCGGTGCAGCTCCCAGGATATCCAGTACGGAATGCTGCTTCGTATAGACCACGGACAGAGTGATCATGATGGCGATAAACCAGTGATACAGCATGGACAGTCTTCCGGAAAACCGTTTAGAGTCTGCAGCTGCGAAAACCACGGCGAAGGCTCCGATCACATGCTCCGAGGGAAAGATGCTGCGGGCTTTGTCCGCACCGTAAATGAACCTTACCAGATCCGTACAGATATTCTCTCTGGGGAAGGATGTCGGTCTCAGATCGTGTCCCGACGGCCAGATAAAGAAGGTCAGCACCGCGATGGTATAGGTGATCACAAAGAATTTCATCATCCGCTTGAAGGTGGGAACTTCGAAGCACATGGTATACAGCAGCATGAGCACCCAGAAGGGGAACCAGATCATATAGGGGATGATAAAAAACTCGTTAAAGGGTATCCGGTCATCCAATTCACAGTACACCAGATGGTAGCTGTCCTTTGCAGCATATTCCGAAAGAAAGAACAGCCCGATATAGCCCAGCATCACCAGCAGGAGCAGCGCATGCTTATACTCCGGCTTGAACACATCCTTCGGCCGTTTGAATCCGGCAAATACCCAGTCTTTTTTAAGCGTCTCTAACATCTCTTCTCCAGATACTCCAGCACGTCTCTCACCGTAACAAACTTCATGAGCTCCTCATCCGGGATCATGAATCCCTTTCGTTCCTCCAGCGTCATCAGAAGCTGCAGCACATCAATGGAGTCTGCTCCAAGATCCTCCTGGATCTTCGTATCCAACGTGATCACCGACGGATCCTTCAGCTTCAGCTGTTTCACTAACAATTCCTTTATCTCTTCAAACATTTCTGTCACTCCTTATCTGCAACATTACTCTGCTTCATCGATGTTTTCCCGGATGGACTCCGCGATCCTCTCGCAGAGCCTCCCCTGCACCATACGGCGGGCCTGACTGATGCAGACGGCCACGGCCCTCCGGTCCGCGCTTCCGTGTCCCTTTACGATGACCTTCTCGGTTCCCAGAAATACGCTTCCGCCGTAGTTCTGGTAGTTCATGAATTCCTTCTCCTCCTGGAACATCTTCTTCATGAACAGCGCGCCGAACTTATATCTGGTCCTGGAATAGATATCCTTCTTGATCTTCTTCAGGAGCTCCAGGGCCGTACCCTCCACGGATTTGCAGAGTACATTTCCGGAAAATGCATCGCATACCACCAGGTCATATTCTCCCGACAGGAATTCTCTGGCTTCCATATTTCCGGCAAAATGAATGCCCCTGGTTTTAGAGAGAAGACTGTAGGTCTCCTTCCGGAGGTCATCCCCCTTCTCCTCTTCCTTACCCACATTCAAGAGTCCAACTCTTGGTTCCGCCACCTTATAGGCAGTCTTCAGATAGCTGCTGCCCATAATGGCGTACTGCTGCAGCTGCTCTGCATTTACCACCAGGTTCGCCCCGCTGTCGCAGATCCCCACGACTCCGCCGGCCATGTTTGGCAGGATTGGGCAAAATGCAGGACGGCGCACGCCTTCGATCCGCCCGATCCGGACCGTCACCGCGGCGATAAGGCATCCCGTGGCCCCAAGGGAAACCATGGCGTCAATATCCTCCCGCTCCCGAAGCTGGGAGATGGACCGCATCATAGAGCTGTCCCGCTTCAGCCGCACCGCATCCGTAGGCCGGTCATTTCCATCCACCATGGTGGGGGCATGAAGGATCTCGATCCGTTCCTCACTCTGTTCCCGTTTCTTCAGGATCTCCCGGATCTCCTGCTCATCTCCCACCAGGATCACTTCCAGATCCCCATATTTCCGAAGGGCCATGATGGCGCCCTCAACGGCAGCCACAGCCCCCTGATCACCGCCCAGACAGTCGATGATGATCTTCATATGCTGTACCTTCTTTCCTTAAGATCCTTCGGCCAAGTCGCTGGGATCTACCTATGCTTCGCATGGAAGCTTACGCCCAGAGTATCCGGGCCACAGTGACTGCCCGCAGTGGGGTTCACCACACCGATATGGATATCCAGACCCGCACCGAAATGCTCGGTCACCATTTCCATCATCTTTGCGGCAAGCTCCGGTGCATCCGCATGGGCAATGATCACGCGATGCCGGTCCATATCCTCCCCCAGCTCTTCCATGTAGCTCACCAGCTTCTTCATGGCGTTCATCCGGCCGCGTTCCTTGCCGACGCTTTCCATCTTCCCGGCAGAGCTCATGGTGAGGATCGGCCGGACGCCGATCATATTTCCCATAAAGCCGGCGATCCCGGACACACGTCCGCTCCGCTGGAAGAACTTCAAATCATCCGCGAAGAAATACACCGCGAATTTATCCACTTCCGTCTCCGCCCACATCAGGATCTCCTCCGGGGACTTTCCTGCCTTGTACATATCGCCGATCTCATAGACGATGTTCAGGCTTCCGATGGTAATTCCCTTGGTATCTACCTCATAGAAATTCCTCTCCGGATACTTCTTCTTCAGATCCGCCACCGCCTGATCCATGGCGTCAAAGGACGCGGACATGACTCTCGAGAAATGCACATAGAGGATATCATTTCCCGCAGCGAACTCCGGTTCAAAATACTGTTTATAATTCAATGCATTGATGGCACTTGTGTTCGGAAGGGTACCTTCCCGCAGCTGCTGATAGAAGGCATGCTCATCAAAGGTATCAAAATCCACGTAGGGATAAACTTCCTTTCCATTGATGGAATAAGGCATGCTGATGAGCTTATAGCCATATTCCTTCGCTTCCCTTGCCGTGATATCGGTATCTGTATCAGTGAAGATCGTGTACATATTTCCTCCCTATCATGTGAAATGCATGACATAAAAAACACCATTCTGTATTATAACGTGTTTCCGTTAAAAAACAAGAAACTTTTGTTTAGAAAGAAATAAGGAGGTGCTCCTCTCAACAGATCAGAGAGAAACACCTCCTTGTTATCTCGCTTCAGTTGTCTTAGATATCCTGCGGAAGGAGCTCGTTCTTTCCGGTGATACCATCCATCTTCTCACGATTCTCGCAACGCTTCATGGCGTTGTCCAGGAACTCAACGAAACGGTCGATATTTCCTGCTTCCATGGAAGCAAGAGATCCTTTCAGCTTCTCATAAACTGCCTTGTCTGCCGTGAAGCCCTTCTCCTTAACATATCCCTTAGCCAGAGCGATCATTCCGCGCTCTGCGATCTTGTGGATATCGATGAGGTAGATGAACTGATCCACGATCTCCGGGTTATCCTCGAAGAAGGCAGCCAGTGAGTCGATCTCACCGGTGAGGACTACGACATAGTCATTTACGGTGGCATCCGAATTCCGGATAACCTCTACCAGCTTCTGGGGCTGCACCAATCCGGCGTTCTCGATGATGAGACATCCGCCCTTCAGACCGTTCAGCTTGTCCAGGTTCGGCATCTTGTTCAGCTGCTTTGCCTTAACCTTTGCGATCTTGTCGGAGCTTACCAGTCCCATGGCGAAGAAGCTTCGAGCGAAGTCCTCCCCAACCTTGACCGTACCGAAACCGTTACGTCCCAGGATAACGATATTCTTGGACATATCGGGATGACGAACGATGGAGTTGATGGCCGTAAGCACTGCATCCGATGTGGTGGGGATCCTGGAATACTTCTTCAGATATACCGCCTCTGCCGGGATCGTTCCTAAAGGTACTTCTTCACCGGTTACCGGATCCACTACCTTCTTGCCGCCTACGCTGTTCTGCGCTTCCATCTCTCTTCTTGCTGCCCGCTGCTCTGCACGCTTTTCTTCGCGCTCACGCTTTGCGGCACGCTCGAGACGACGCTTAACCTCTTCATCATATGCTGCCTGATCGGACTTGGACACATAATCCGCATCCGGGGCCTTAACCTTCGGCTTATTGGTCTTCTGTGCCGGCTTAGCTTCGGGCTTAGTCTCTGCCTTCGGCTGTTCCGGTTTGGGCTGGGGCTTATTCTGCCCCTTGTTCTGATTTTTGTTCTTATTCTGCGTTCTGGCGGTCTGTTCTGCCTGTGCAGCCTGAGCAGTTTTGTTCCCCTGTTCCTTGCTGACGGCCTGTTTTACCGCTTCTACCGCAGCCTCGCGTCCCGGATCCTTCACCGGCTCTTTGCTTACTGACGTATCCGGAGTCTCGACTTTCTTCTCTTCTTCCGGTTTAACCTCTGGTTTTACTTCCGGTTCAGGCCCGCCCTTCTTGAAAATGCTGGCCAGCAAACGTTTAATGGCCTCATATGCATTGCGAAATGGTTTCATTCTACTAAGCCCCCTTGGCACATTTTCTTACACAACATACATTATAACAAAAAGTTATTATTTTTACTATATCCATTTCTTTCTTTTTTCACATTTTTCTGTTCATTTTTGTACAAATATATGCGATTCATTTTATACAAAAGTTATGTTTCCGCCGTATGCTTCTCTGCACCGCTCTCTTCCGGTCCATCCTTGGAGTAAAGGAACTTAAGGAGCAGCGGTGTCAGGATGGAGCTTACGATGATCAGCAGGATCACTGCGGTAAAATACGCCGGTTCCAGCATTCCTGCCTTAAGGCCCCGCTGTGCCACGATCAGCGCCACCTCACCACGGGTCATCATGCCGCAGCCTACCTTCAGTGCGTTATGCCCCTTAAAGCCCAGGAGCCGCGCAGTGAGTCCGCAGCCCAACACCTTGGAAAGCAGTCCCACTGCCACGAAGGCCAGAGAGAACCACAGGATGGTCATGTCCAGCGTACGGATATTGGTGGACAGACCGATACTGCAGAAGAACACCGGTCCGAAGATCATGTAGGAATTGGTATCCATCTTCTGGGTGATGTACTCGGAATCCCGAAGGGAACAGAGGATCACGCCGGCCACATAGGCGCCGGTAATGTCTGCCACGCCAAAATAGCGGTCTGCCACATAGGACAGGGCAAATGCCAGCGCGATACCTAAGATAGGGATACGCCGGGTATGCGGATGTCTTGCGTCATACCACTTAAAGAGTTTAAATACTACAAAGCCGAAGACAAAGGCCAGAAGGAAGAAGGCTCCTGTCCGGAGGATCACATCCGACACCTTGGAATCCGGCTGCTTGAAGCCGATCACCACCGTGAGCACGATGATACCGATCACATCGTCGATAATGGCGGCGCTCATGATGGTCTGTCCCAGCTCTCCCTGAAGCTTCCCCATCTCACGAAGGGTAGAAACCGTAATGCTGACGGATGTAGCCGTAAGGATGGTCCCGATGAAGATGGCACGGTAAAACTCCTCCGTCCCGATGGCGGAGAAGCCGTAGAATACCATATAGAGCAGGGTTCCAAGGACCAGCGGGACAAATACTCCCGCGCAGGCGATAACGGTGGCCTTGGCTCCCGTCTTCTTCAGGTCGGAAATGTTGGTCTCCAGACCTGCGGTGAACATCAGAATGATAACGCCTACCTCTGCCAGTCCGGAGAGAAAGTCGGAGGACTGAACAAAACCAAAAACACTGGGGCCGATGAGAAGGCCGGCAATGATTTCTCCCGCCACCTGGGGAGCCTTAACTTTTCTTGCAAGCAAACCAAACAGCTTGGCGAACACAATGATGATCGCCAGCTGCCGAAGTATATCTAAAGTATCCATATCTGCCTCGAATCAAAATTATTTGCAACCCCTTACCCACAATCCATTCAAAGCATTCTAACCTTTTCACCTGTTCCGTCTTCCCGTTCCTTCCGGGAACATGGAGACTATGTCCATGGGTGACGGATGAGCAGCACAGTTCCCGCTGCCAGCACCGACAGCGCCGCTGCGCCGCCGATCAAGGTCCCCGTAACAAAAGGAACATGATAATCCATATCCGCATAAGAACCATTCAGCTGGTACTTGAGGATGGGACTGAGCAGCTTTCGCTGTTCCTTCTTGATATCCCGCTCCACATGGCACCGGTCATTGATCACCATGGTGCTGCGCCGGTCACGGTACTCCGGCCATTTTAAGCCCCCGGCGGATGGATCCCCGGTCCTTGCAAAATTCGCCCACATGCTCATGGTGAGCCTGGCCAGTTCCTCATTTACCGGTTCGCCGGTGTAAATGGTCTCCCGGGTATTTCCGAAAACATAAGCCAGCTCCACCGCGTGACACGCCCCTCGATAGGGAATGGTGGAAGGCTTCTTCCAGTAGTAGAGATACACTCTGCCGCCGCGGCGGGCATGTCCCTCCGCCTGACGGATCATGGGAAGACGGAACAGCACCTCATTACTGAATTCCACGATCCTCCAGAGCGGGTGCTGCTTGCCGCTGGTGACGAACCGCTTCGCCCGGAGCTGATCTCCGGGGAACATTCCCTTTACGGAATTTTCAAACATCACCGGCATACCCAGCCGGAACGGAACGATCCCTCCCAGCTCGCCTACCCAGTAATTGAGCTCATTGGCATTTGTTCCCATCATGATGTCGATATTTGCCGTTTCCCCGTTCAGGTAGGCCTGGTACGGATCCTCCGGGATCAGCACCCCGTCCCGCTGGGGGAAACAGTTAAATTCATTGATGGGCCCGTTATACTTCATCAGATCAGCTTCGGACATGGCCATGAGATCATCCATGGTCCTGGCCCCGCTGGTCTCCAGCAGCTTCTTCGTAAAGGTCTGACACTCCTCCTTGGAGAAGGTCAGGGCCACGGAACCGCTCTCCGCGATAACCCGCCGGAACAGCCCCTTTGCCGCTGGCGTAATGGGGAGCAGGGAAACACTTCCTCCCCCTGCCGACTCGCCGAAAACAGTGACCGAATCAGGGTCACCTCCGAAGGCCCGAACATTTTTCTTTACCCACCGAAGGGCCGCGATCTGATCCCACAGTCCGAGGTTCGGCGCATCCGGGAAATTCTCTCCTCCCGGTACCTCCGAGAAATCCACGAAGCCCATGAGACCGGTGCGATAGCCCACGGTGATCAGAACAATATCCGGATTGTGCCGGACAAAATTTGCTCCGTCGTACAGCGGATCCGCCGTACCGCCCCAGCCATAGGAGCCACCGTGGATAAATACCATGACCGTCTTGTCGAAGCCACGGTAAGCTGTATTCACCCACACATTGAGGTAGAGGCAATCCTCACCCTGGGGATAGTAGGACGCCCGCTCCGAGGGCCACTCGGTCTGGATCGGAGTCTTCCCGTTGTAATATGCCTCATACACTCCGTTATCTTTTCCCGCAAGGCGGGGCTTCTTCCAGCGAAGAGGCCCCACCGGCGGTTTTGCATAAGGGATTCCCTTAAATACAAGGATGCCGTCATCGGTGCGTCTGCCCACGAAGGTTCCGTTGATGCATTCAGCCGCAAGGCTTTGATCATAGGATCCTCCGATCAGCTTATTCACGCCATAACTGTCCTTTAATTCCTGATTTGTCATGCAAACATCTCCTGACTTTTGGAAAAATGATTATTATTTTTTCCGTCTGAACCTGGATACGATCTTCGCAAAGAAGTTCTTCTTATCCGTAAGCTTCTTCCTCAGCTCTCCGATGGTCACATCATTCTGTGAATTATGGGTAACCAGGGACTGTGCTGTACGGACGAAGAGATTCTTATAATTATCCATGCTGGAATCACGATAACGACTTGCCGCATAGTCAAGCATAAGGACAAGGCCATCTTCGCCATCCAGGATCTCCATATCCAGTACCGTCTGGGATGCCGCCTGATTCTGACGGATATCCACGGTCTCGATCTGCATGCCGTCCAATCCGCTCATATCACGGATGTCCTGCTGATACAGAAGATATGCCGCTTCACCCTCACCTACCTGGTTACGGGTATCCACATAGGGATAGCAGCTGTGCTCGATGCCCTTCTGTACCTGGTCATGCACCTCGGCGAAAAGCTCGCGAAGGGTCATCTTGTCATTGAAGCGGATACCGATGGGCAGATCACGGAACAGAAGTCCCACGGTGGTCATATTCTGCATATCCTCACGGCCGTTGTAGATCCAGGAAAGCATGATATCCTCTTCCTTGTTGTAGATGGAAATGGCAATGGCCGCAACAGAGATAAAGAACTCATTTCTGGTGATCTTATAGGTCCGCTCGACTGCCTTCATCTGCGGCTGCTCGATCCCCAGCTCTGCGAAGATTTCGCCCATCTCATTCTCTCTGGACTCCTCATCCATCTTCGGATAGCTGGACCACTTCACACCGTCATAGGCCTCCTCGAAGTACTTCCGGCTTTCCTCATAGAACGGCGTATGAACCGCATCCTCACGGTTCTGCAGCATCAGATAATAGAAGTCCGGATCCGGGAGCATGCCCATATAGAGCTTACCCACATTTCCCATGAAGACCTTAAGGCTGGTGCCGTCGAACAGGGTATGATGCACATCAAAGAAGAAATATCCGCATTTTTCGGTTTCAAAGATCCGTACGCGGTACAGCGGGCTGTCAATGATCTTGAAGGGCTGAACCAGTGTATCCTTCACCTCGTTGAACTCGAACTCGCTGATCTTCTCCACCCGGATCTCACGTTCCACCTCCGGCGTGTACTTCTGTACGATATCGCCGTCCTTGTTAAAGGAAAATGTGGTGAGCAGCGCCGGATGATTCCGAACGGCCAGCCGCATGGCATCGGCCATCTTCTCCAGATCGAAGACATCCTTATCCAGCTTCATCATGGAGAACAGGTTGTACATCGTGGACTTCGGCGTATAGAGCTGATAATCTACCATGTAGAGCTGCTCCGCGGTAAGGGGATGCTCCTTCTTCATGGCTTCCGCATTCTTTATTACGGGATCCTCACCGTCATCTCCCTGATGATTCTCTTCATAGATCTTTGCGATCTTCTCCGGGGTACGTCCGCGGAAGATCTCACTGGCCTGCATGCCGGGCAGACCACTCTCAACGATGACCTGAATAGATCCCAGGGAGTCGCCGCCCATTTCATAGAAGTCGTCATGGATACCGATCTGCTCCACTTTAAGAACCTTGGCCATGGCGTTGCAGAGCTTCTCCTCGATCTCATTGGTCGGTGCCACATATTCAGACTTGAAGCTGCTTGCATCCGGCTGAGGAAGGGCCTTGCGGTCCATTTTACCGTTGGCCTTGAGCGGCACAGAATCGATCTTCATATAGTATGCCGGGATCATGTAGTAAGGAAGACGCTTCGCCATCTCCTCACGCATGTAATCCGGATCTACCTTCACATCTTCGGTATAGTAAGCGCAGAGGTAACTCTTGCCGTTCTCCTCGAAGCCTCTTGCTGCTGCCCAGGATATGCCAAGAACCTGCTTTACTGCAGCTTCGATCTCCGCGGGCTCGATACGGTTACCGTTGATCTTGATCATATCGCCGGTACGACCCAGGAGGACATAATTCCCCTTCTCGTCCTTACGGGCCAGATCTCCGGTATGATAGGTGCCGTTAACGAAGGCCTTCGCAGACTCCTCCGGCAGATTGATATAGCCACGTACATAGGGATTCTCGAAGCAAAGTTCACCCATCTCTCCGTCCTCGACGGGGTTTCCGTCCTCGTCCAGCAGCGTGATCTCCATGGGGATCTCCGGCTTACCAACGGGACAGGTATCATAGCTCTTGTCGATCTTAAATACACCAACGGCGAAGCCGCTCTCGGAGCAGGCGTAAATGTTGATGAGGTCCAGCTTCTTGTTATACACATTATTCGCGGGCTCACTACCCACAAAAAGCATACGGAGGAAGGGTCCCGTAGTATTGCCCAGCATCCGTACATAGGACGGTGTCAGGAAGGTAACAGAGATACGTTTCTCCAGGAAGAACTTCTTCAGTGCCATGGGGTTCTTGATGGTGGAATAGCCAACCACAAAGACTTTAGCGCCCCTGATGCTGAGGCACTTCAGGATAACGATAACGGACGCTACAAAGTTCATCGGGGCCAGAAGTGCTAAACGATCCTTCTCATCGAAGGGAACCTCTCCGTTGATCTTAATGGACTCGATGGCCCTGTGCAGGTTGCCGTACTCATGAAGTACGCCCTTGGGATTACCGGTAGTACCTGAGGTATAGATCGCATAAGCCGCATCATGATCATCCACCGACTCGAATCCGGTAAGCGGCGTCTCATTCATAACCTTGTCCCAGGTCTCCGCATTCAGTTCAAATTTACAGCCGCAATCCTGACGGATGTAATTGATACGCTCCGGTGCATAGGTATCTTCTACCAGAGCCCATGCAGCCCCCGCCTTCCATACGCCCAGCATGGCGATGATGGGCTGTACGCCACGGGGCAGATTGATCAGGACAAAATCCTCTTTTCCTATCCCGTTGTTCTTCAGATACGCATAAACCCGTCCGGTAAGGTCTTCCAGCATAGCATAGGTGATTCCCTTGGAATGTGCCTCGTCAAAAAGGATTGCCGTATTCGGGCTTTCTTGTGTGTAACGCGCAACCATCTCAATCGTGTAATTCATAAAAACCCTCCCTGATTCTGTAAAAATCTGATCGTTTTTCCAGTGTTCGATCACCCCATAAATACTTTTCCATTTTACCATCATTTCCATGAAGATACAAGGCGAAATCCCCTCTCCGGGAGGATCTCGGGGCGAATGTTCCAGATTGTCACACAATAGAATGAGCCGTGGTCTCGGGAACCACGGCTCGGTAAAGGATGGAATAGAGAAGTATATAGGGGGGGTAATGAAGAAAACTGATTTTTTACAGCTCATCCTGCTGTGTTACGGGACGGGATACGGAGATCTCCAGATTCCCGTTGCCGGTACGAAGCTCGTCCATCAGCGCCTTTACGGACGCTCCCGGCTTAAACTGCACCAGATAGCTGATCTTATACAGACTGCCCATATTGGCGGTCTTCACCTCATCGATATGATAACCGGTCAGGTATTTTTCGAATATGCCGTCGAACCTTCCTTCAAAGTCCAGATTCTCTGGGACCATGATCTTCAGCACGCGTTCGCCTTCGCTCCGTCCGCCGAAGCCGGTGAGATTCAGCACCAGGATCAGCGCGGAGATCACTGCAGTGAAGATGGCTGCGATGCCGATATAACCCATACCGGTTGCCAGACCTACGGCCATGGCTTCGAAGATCACTGCGATCTCCTGCCCCTTGCCCGGCGCGGAACGGAAACGAACAAGACTGAAGGCTCCGGCCACGGCAACGCCTGCACCCAGGTTGCCGTTTACCAGCATGATCACCATCTGTACGGCGGCCGGAAGGACTACAACGGTCACCAGAAGGCTCTTGGAGGGCTTATTCCTGATCCTGTAGAGACAGGCGATGAACAGCCCGCAGAGAATAGAGGCGATGGTGGCATAAAGGAAATTCTGCCCCGTAATAGATGTTGTCGTAAAAATGGATTCAAAGATATAACTGTTAAGCATAAGCCACCTCCCCTTTCTTCCATTCGAGGGTATAATTGTCAGTATTCATACAAATGTCATGGGAAAACGCCCTTGCGGCCATTACTTCATATCCTCTGCCGTACTTGGAGAAGGATGCGGGGAATATCCCCAGTTCACTGAAGATCCTTGCCAGCTCCATGGGAAAGGCGTTGGCGATCTTCACTTCCATCAGATGCTGTCCGGGAAGAAGGAGCTCCTCTCCCTTCGGTCCTGCAAAGAGGTCCAGATCCTCTGTACGCCAGCGGATATTCCGGTCAAATGTGATGCGAAGATTCGGATCCTCGATCCCCGCCATGGCGATCCGCCGATAGGATATGGCCATCGCCGGCCCAAGTCCCGTGTAAAGCGACTTCATGGCATCGATCTCCTTCTTGATCTGCGACTGATCCGACAGATCGCTTTCGTTGTTCAGGTACCGCTTTGCCGCACCGTAGGGTGCATCGATCCGCCGCTTATAAACAACGCCTTTATATTTCTTTTTGATCTCGATAAAGGAAGTCGATGCATTGTCCCTGGGGGTTCCATAGGTCCTCAGTCTCAGCTTCTCTTTATACACGGGCTTCTCCAGAGAAGTCCGGATCAGTCGGAAATCCGGCGTGTCATAATAAATGTTCAGGATATCCGTTTCCCCGTAAGCGTCTGCAGCAGCAATGCCTGAAAGCCTCTGCCTCAGCGCCTTATATTGTTCCTCTGAAAGAAGGTATTTAATCTCTGTTCGCTTAAATACTTCCTGATATGCTTTGCTCATCCGGCTCACCTCATTTCTATGGCCCTTCGGAAGTTCTTTTCTCTTCCTTTCATGTTACTGACGTAAGATTAACCCGTCAATCTGAAACAAAGCTGAAAAAATACCCCAAAAATTTAAGTTTTCAAAATAGTTTTTCTGCGCTATAATCCCATTGTTATTTTTTTATCCGGGAGAATCCGTCATGTCCGCTGAAAAGAAACCATCCAAAGCCATTTCCACCGCTGCGCTTTTTGTTGCAGCCTTCTTCTGGGGCACCACCTTTGTGGCCCAGAGCATCGGGGCCAGATCGGTTTCCGCCTTCACCTTCCTGTCCGGCAGGAGCATCATCGGCACCCTGTTCCTGCTGCCCTTTATCCTGTTCCGTAATAAAAAGGAACGGGCAGCCGATCCCGGGAGCTTTACCCCGGAGCAAAAAAAAACCAGCCTCCATCTTCGGGCCGGTCTCATCTCCGGTTTTCTTCTTTTCGCGGCAAGCTCCACCCAACAGATGGGGATCGCCTATACCACTGCCTCCAAAGCAAGCTTCATCACCACCCTCTATGTGGTGCTGGTGCCCATATTCTCCCTGTTCATCCGAAAGAAACCCCATGCCCGGGTGTGGATCGCCGTGCTGTTCAGCGTGACCGGTCTCTACCTGCTGTGCATCAAGGACGGGTTTACCCTTGCCGTCGGCGATTCCCTTGTGATGCTCTGTGCAGTGCTCTTCGCCCTGCAGATCATGGCGGTAAATCATTACAGCGACCGGGTAGACGCCCTGAAGCTGTCCTGCTGGATGTTCTTCTTTGAATTCATTTTCGGCACCATCAGCATGTTCCTCTTTGAGGAACCGCATATGGCGGACATTCTCACCGCCCTGCCGGCCATTCTCTATGCCGGCATCCTCAGCAACGGCGTAGCCTTTACCGCCCAGGTCATCGGCCAGAAGGGACTCTCCCCCTCCGTAGCCAGCCTGATCATGTGTCTGGAAAGCGTATTCGGTGCCCTTTCCGGTTGGATCATCCTGAAGGAAAGCATGACCTCCAGGGAGCTCTTTGGCTGCGGACTCATGTTCCTTGCGGTGATCATCGCCGAGGCAAAGCTTCCGGGGAAACGAAAGGCCAAAACCCCCGGAGAAAAATAATCCGGCTGTCAGATTCAAAACCTGACAGCCGGAAATGTTGTTTATTCTTCCTTGTCATCTCCCAGCAGTGCCGGATCCAGCCCCTTTCTGGCCAGGAAACCGAAGCCCAGAGCATTGGGCCCCGTGTGGGCACCGATGGTATTGTTGATGCTCCCCAGCTTGTACTGCCGGTCTACCTTGATCCCCATCTCGGATTCTACCCGGTCTGCCAGCTCCTGTGCGGAGGGCTCATTAAAGGTATGTACCACATACATATATCTGGGATCCGGGTCCATCTCCCTGGCGATCCGCAGGAGCTCATTGATCGCCCGCTTTCTGGTGCGGACCTTCTTCAGCGGGAGGATCTTTCCGTCCTCCAGGTGCAGGATGGGCTTGATATCCAGCAGTGTTCCAAATGCGCCGCTGAAGGCCGAAAGCCGGCCGCCCCGGACAAGATACTTCAGATCGTCCACGATAAACATGGCCTGGAAATTCATTTTCACAGCTTCGATCCGGTCCCGGATCTCCTCCATGGACTTTCCTTCCTTCTGCAGATCCCTTGCCATATACAGCATAAGCCCCGCACCGCCGGATTCATTCAGCGAATCCATAACGATGATCCTGGAGCCGGGATACTGCTCCATCAGCTCCTCAGCCACTCTGTGGCAGGTGTTATAACTCATGGACAACCCTGAGGAACAGATGATGGCCAGGATATCTTTGCCCTTTTTCAGCTCCTCTTCAAATGTACGGCGGGCACGATCGGGATTTACTCCGGAGGATTTTGCCGTTTCTCCTGCTGCCAGTCTTTTATAAAATGTCTCCTCATCCAGCAGAAGCTCATCTCCGTAGATCACCTCGTCCCCCTCAAAGTAATAATACTGGGGAAGGATCAGGATCCCTTCCTTTTCCGCATACGCCGGATGCACATCCGTGTTAACATCTGTAATTAATGTGAATTCTCTCATTCTTTACCCCTCACCGGTTGTTATGGACAGGCAGGGGACGAACCCCGGTCCCATGTTGCAGTATGCCGATCGGTCCGCAACAAGTGCCGCCCATCAGATTATACAAGACGCCACAATTTTCGGCAAGAGAAAATTTACCCCCGGCATATCGGTCATGCACCGGAATGTCGGGGGTAGATCTTCGTTATATTTCCATCTGATTGATCAGATCGCAGGATCTAAGCCGGGATATGATCTCCATTGGGATTACTCGATGGTAAGGATATCTGCAAATCCGGTAACTTCAAATACCTCGTTTACAACCTCGCTTACATTCTTAACCACCATGGATCCCTTCTTGTTCATGGTCTTCTGTGCCCAGAGAAGAACACGAAGTCCTGCAGATGAGATGTAATCCAGCTTCTCCATGTCCACTACAAGCTCAGTTACATTATCCAGAGATGCCTTAAGATCGGCCTCAAGCTCGGGTGCGGTGGTCGTATCCAGTCTTCCCTCAAGTGCAACGGTGAGTTTGCCGGCTTCCTGTGTCTTGTTGATCGTCATCTTAGTTTCCTCCTTCACTTTCAAAGTGTATTAGTGCTTATTTCAATGCTTGATGATTAAATGCTTTTCTTGATGGTCAGGATGTTCTTGCCATCCTTGTATTCGTACTCGATGTCATCCATGGTCTTCTTCACCAGGAAGATACCAAGTCCACCGATCTGACGCTTGTCAGCGCTGAGCGTAACGTCCGGATCCTCTTTCTCCAGCGGATTGTACGGCACGCCGTGATCGGTAAAGGTAATGAGTACCTGTGTCACCTCTTCCGGATCCCCGGCCTCAGCGGTACACTTCTCGGACCTGATCTCGACGGTGGCCTTGCCAACCTCGGGATGGTATGCGTAATTCGCAATATTTCCGAAGAGCTCGTCGATGGCAACATCGATCTGCATCTGTGCTTTCATGGAGCAGCCCAGCATCTCCAGTTCCTCATTCACAAAGTCGGTAACCTTTGCAACATTTGCGATGACTGCATCCACGGTAATGCTTTTCAGTTCCCTCTTGGCGGAACTGTTATTCTCTGTATCACACACGCTCCTGATCACCCCCAGTCCATTTTCTCGGTCTCCATCCGTCACCTGACCCATACTCATTCTAAAGGTTTTTTGGCATGTATTCAAGTCTTTTTCGTGAATTAGTCGTTTTTTTACGATTAAGAATGCGCCGTTCCCCCTACCGGCGGCCTAGGAACTCCAGGTTCTTCCGGATCAGATCGCAGCGCTGCTCCACGCAGAGCACGGATCTCAGCGGGTCCTCCGGGGTATTGAATACGTAATCCACGAGCCTGTCCAGGGTGGTAGTGGCTACGTGCATCCGGGTATCACTGGATGCATAGTAGATAAACACCTCGCCCTTCTCATTGACTACCGCACCATTGGTGAAGACCACGTTGGACACATCTCCCACACGCTCTCTTCCCAGAGGCGCCAGGAAGAATCCGCCGGGCTCGGCGATCACCTTAGAGGGATCCTTCAGGTCCGTAGCGAAGCAGTACAGCACGTAGCGGAGTCCCGCTGCCGTGTTCCGCACGCCGTGAGCGATATGGATAAATCCCCGGTCGGTCTTGATGGGTGGTGCGCCCGCACCGTTCTTAACCTCGGTGATGGTATGATATTTCCGCTTGCTGGTGATGATCTCCTCATCGATCACCGCATGGGTGATGTCCTCGCAGAGACCGAAGCCCACTCCTCCGCCGGAACCGGTGTCGATGAAATCATCCATGGGACGGGTATAGAAGGCATACTTTCCGTCGATGAATTCCGGGTGCAGCACCACATTTCGCTGCTGGGGAGAACGCAGAGTGACCAGATTGGGAAGCCGCTCCCAGTTCACCATGTCCTTCGTTCTTACGATACCTGCGGCAGCCACCGCAGCGGACAGATCGGATACGGTGGTATCCTTGGATTCGGAACAGAACACGCCGTAGATCCAGCCATCCTCATGCTCCGTGAGACGCATGTCATACACATTCGTCTCCTGCTTCTCGGTGTCGGGAAGAAGGATGGGATAATCGTGGAAACGGAAACCGTCGATGCCCGTCTCGCTTTCTGCTACAGCGAAGAAGCTCTTCCGGTCATTTCCCTCTACCCGGGCAACGATATAATACTTGCCGTTTCGATAGATCGCGCCGGAATTCATGACTGCATTTACGCCGAGACGCTCCATGAAATAGGGATTGGTCTCGGGGTTCAGATCATACTTCCAGGTGAGAGGAATATGCTGACGGGTCAGGATGGGATAACGATAACGGTCATATATGCCGTTATAGAATTCCGTCTTCTCGTTCTTCCGCGCAATGAGCTTCTCGTACTTTTCCTTCTCAATGTAATAACGCTCGTGTAACATTTCACTTCTCCTTTTTATCCTGTGTGCGAAGGGTTCAGTCCTTCGCACACTTCGATCTACGGGAACAGAGACAGGATCATGTCTGCTCTGGATACGGAAAGAGCTTCCATGTTGTTCAGCAGGATCACATCCGATACGTTCTTATCCTTGATGAACTGTGTCAAGTTTCCGTCATAGTAACGATAGTCGATCACGTATACATGCTGATAATGGTCCACCAGGAAGGGTGCAAATGCATTTCCGTAGGACTCCTTGATCAGGATGCAGGCCGAGCCATCGGTAATGGCCGGGTTGTCGATGACCGTATAGGGGTTGTCGCCTCCGATGAAGCAGTTATACTTGGAGGTTCTTGCCCAGTCGGATACGTCGCGGATGACGTTCCACTCCAGCTGCTGTCCGTCAGACTGGGTAAATACTTCGGAGTTCGTCCCGTTGGGAACAAAGGCCAGAACCGTGTCGGGGTTGTTGCCCAGCACCGGCGCCTGGTTGGAGGAAGCATAGAAGGTTCCCAGGAATCCGTCGAACTCATACTTCTTGGTGAAGTAATCCGTGGGATGGGGCTCGATGCCCTTGGACTTGCACCATGCTTCATATGCATAGTAAGCGCCCATAACGGTCCAGTGGTGATCGGACCGGAAGTAGATATATTCCGCATTGTGACGGACGATGTTGTCGTAAGCCGGTACACATTTTACGGAATCATCGATCTTGCCGTAAACGAACTTGATGGCGTCCTCCTGGCTGGATCCGCCCAGACTCTCCTGCATATCCCGTCCCAGGATGGCACCCCAGGCCGTAGGCGCCAGGATGTCGTACAGCTGTACATTTGACGGAAGCTTACTGCGCACGGTATTCACCATGGAAGCATAATACTGGGAGTTATCCTTGCCGAAATAGTAGATACTGAAGGCCTGTCCGTCCAGGATGAACACGTCTCCCGCTACCTCCGCATCGGTACCGTGCTTGGTACCATCCGGCAGGGCTTCGGTGGATTCGGTCACCGGCTGTACGGTGAGGGTTTCGGTATTCACGGGAGATCCGGAGGTATTCTCTGTCTTCTCCTCGGTCTTCACCTCGGTTTTCTTCTTGCTGGTATCAATGATGGCCGCCTTCTCACCGTCATCATCCTCTACCGGGATCTGATCTCCGGTACGTCCCACGTCGCCGTAGAATTCCGCGCCGTGCAGACCATAGAGATTCTTGATGTCACTGCCGCCCCCCAGCATCTTCTCGCGCATGGGATAGGTATCGGTATACCAGGTGGCAATGTCGGTAAAGAAGCTTCCGTTCCACAGACCCCCGAAGGTCATGGAAGGGAACTGAGCCAGTGTACGCTTCTCCAGGGTGGATTCCTTGGGTCTGAGCCACAGCAGGAGACCCACCACCATGAAGAAGATCAGCACCAGGTAGAATCCGTACACGCGGATCATACTCCAGAACTGTCTCGATTTTTTGATTCGCCGTTTATATTCCGGACTGATTAGTCGTTTTGCCATATTGAATCATTCTCCTTGCCTCGCGCATTAGAACTGGTTGTACAGGAACGGCTGATAGCTGCTGCCTGCCATCAGGATCACGCCGATGATCAGTGCAGCCAGAGATACCACGGTTTTCCACCCGTAAACCAGGCCTGCTGACATTTCTCTGTCTCGGATCTTACCCTCGATCCATCTCCGGAGGTTCCGGAAGATGGGCGTGCAGGCAAGAACCGCAATGATAATGATAAATACGTTATTCTGCAGGGTTACGGAGATCACCTGGCTGGTAAAGTTTTCGCTGAAGCCGAAGAAGCCCTTTACCGCCTGTCCCAGGAGCTTGAAGTCCGTAAACCGGAAGATCAGCCATCCGAAGTTGAAAACGAATACAACGTAAATGTGCTTCAGGAACTTCGGCACGTGGAATTCCGCATCCTTCATGGTATTCTCCAGAGAGATGAAGATGAAGTAGTACAGTCCCCAGAGAACGAAGTTCCAGGTTGCGCCGTGCCAGATCCCGGTAAGCAGCCAGACGATCAGGAGGTTCACCTTGGTCCTGCCGCTGCCCTTGCGGTTACCGCCAAGGGGGATATACACATAATCTCTGAAGAAGAAGCTGAGGGTGATATGCCATTTTCTCCAGAACACCTTGACGCTGTCAGAGCAATAGGGATAATCGAAGTTCTCCGGATAAACAAAGCCTGACATCTGGCCGAGACCGATAGCCATATCGGTATATGCCGAGAAGTCCAGATACATTTGCAGGGAGAAGAAGATGGAACCCATCCAGATACCGAAGGTGGGCATCTTTGCGATCTCCTCCGACATGGGAAGGAACTTGTTGGCAAGAGATCCCATCTGGTCGGCAAGGATAACCTTCTTTGCCAGACCCAGGGAGAAACGATAGATACCTGCTGCCATATTCGCGGAAGAGATCTTCCGGTGCAGCATACCGTCCTTCATATCTCCGTAACGGACGATGGGGCCCTGAGTTACATGATGGAAGCAGACAACGTAGAGAAGGAAATCCCGGATATCATCCTCGGAATCAATCTCTCCCTTATATACATCTGCTACATAGGAAATGATCTTGAAAATGTAGAACGAGATACCCAGCGGCATGAATACGGTCATGAAGAAGCCCGCATACTTGAAGAATGCCAGTACCGCGATCAGGATGGTGATCGTTGCGATGAGTGCCCCCTTGCTTCCGCCGCTCTTCTCGATCTGTCTTCCGCCGAACCATCCCACCAGCGCACAGATCAGCAGGACCAGAAGTCCGCCGAGACCGCTGAAGAGATAGAATACCATGGAGAAGATCAGAAGAACCCGGTTCTCGGTTCGCACATTTCCATCGGTCCTCGTAAAAACTATCTGGTTCACGATCAGAAAGATCGGCAGAAAGAAGACCGTAAATATCAGTGTTGAGAATGACATGGTGTCCCCCTTTAATCATTGCAGGATAATCTGAAACAGAATACCATATTTTGTTCAACATGTCAAAGAAACCATAATCTTGCCACCAAATAGCGGACTGTCAATGTAGAGGGCAGCGCTGCCGATCCGGCAGGCCTGTCATCCTGAGGGCGCAGCCCGAAGGATCTTGCCGACTCAACTATGCGGACTGCCAATCCGGCAGGCCTGTCATCCTGAGGGCGCAGCCCGAAGGATCTTGCCGACTCAATCCGGATCCTCAGTCTCGGCCACCACCCCTGACCTCACGGCCTTCATATGATTTCCGATGATCTCGGAAACATCGCTTACGGTGATGAAGGCAGAGGCATCGATCTGGTTGATGATGCTCCGGAGTTCGCGGATCTCGAAACGGGTGAGTACGCAGTACAGTATGGATTTTTTTCCGCTGACCAGTCCCTGTCCCTCCATGATGGTCACGGTGCGGCCCAGCCGCTTGTAGATCTGTTCGGTAATGGTCCGTGGATCATCGGTGATGATCATGGCGGCCTTCGCCTTGTCCATACCGTTCTCCACTATGTCCAGGACCCTGGAGGTGATAAAGTAGGTAAGGAGACTGTACATGGCCCGGTCGAAGCCGAAGACGAAACCGGCAACGGCGAAGATGACCACATTGAAGATCAGTACCGTCTGGCCCACCGGCCATTTAAACCTCTTATTCAGAAGGATCGCCACCGTCTCAGTACCGTCCAGGCACCCGCCGTATTTGATCACGAGCCCCACTCCCAGGCCCAGGATCACTCCGCCGAAGGATACGGCCAGCATATAATCCTCGGTGACATTTTTCAGCGGAGCAAAGAGCTCCAGAGCTACGGAAAAGATCACCATGGCGTAAGCAGACTTTGCGATGAACATCTTGCCCATCTTCCGGGAACCGATGATCAAGAACGGCACATTTAAAATGGCGGTAAGGAGACCCAGCGGAAACTTAATAAGAGTATTCAGCATGATGGAGATTCCCACCACACCGCCGTCCAGAATAGTGCAGCCCACCAGAAATTCTTCGATAGCGAAGGCCGCGATCACCGCCCCTGCCGTAATGAACAGGATCTCTGCCACAAACTCCCAGGTAAACCTTTTCTTCTCTCCCATACGCCAATCACCTTGTTAGTATCTCTTATCTATTCCTTTATATCATCCCCGGATTTAGCACCGTCCTGGGATTTCTTTGCGTCATTCCAAAGTTTAGCACCATCCTGGGATTTCTGTGTGTCATTCCGGTTTTTTTTGTGTCATCCTGAGGGCGCAGCCCGAAGGATCTTTTCACTTCGCAGGAACCATAAGATCCTTCGCTTCGCTCAGGATGACTCCTGCTTGGACCGCAAGATCCTTCGCTTCGCTCAGGATGACACCTGCTTGAACCACAAGATCCTTCGCTTCGCTCAGGATGACACCTGCTTGAACCGCAAGATCCTTCGCTTCGCTCAGGATGACATGTGCCGGTTACTCCTGCTCGGTGGATACTTCGCCGCCGTCCCGGTTCTGCAGGATCTGCTCCAGCGTTCTCCAGCCGAGGACTGCACATTTTACCCGGGCAGGCATATGGGAAATGTCCTGCAAAGAAGACGCTTCCTCCAACATTTCCAGTTCTTCCTCGGACACCTTCCCCTTGATCATCTTCATGAAGACGTCCTTCAGCTTAACCGCTTCCTCTGTGGTCTTTCCGATCACCAGGTTCAGCATCATGTCCGCGCTGGCCTGGGAGATGGCGCATCCGTCCCCGATGAAGGAACCGTCCTCGATGACGCCGTCCTCACTAAGTTTAAGCTGCAGTGTCACATCATCGCCGCAGGAGGGATTCACTCCCCGCTGGGACGCGGTGGGTTCGATCAGCGGATGCTTATGCTCCGGATGAAGGTTATGCTCGGTAAGTATTTCATTATAAAATGTTCTATATTGCATGGTACAACTCCTTTATGTTAGCCCCTTCTGCGCCGCGCAGGCTCTCCGGGTCAGTTCGGTGTCCATTGAAGTTAGTCCGGATACCCCATAAAAGGCCGGATGTTCTTCATGGCTTCCGTCAGCTGATCCACTTCCTCCTCGGTGTTGTAGAACATGAGGCTTGCCCGTGTGGTGGATGGGATCTGCAGGAAATGATGCAGAGGCTCGGCGCAGTGATGTCCTGCCCGGACCGCCACATTCTGCTCTGCCATGATGGCGGCCACATCATGGGGATGAACTCCCTCTACTTTGAAGGTGAATATCCCGTGATGCTCCTCCGCCTTATCCGATCCCACAAGGATGATGTGGGGGATCTCTTTGATCCCGGCAAATGCTCTGCGGGACAACTCTCTTTCCCGTTCTTCGATCTGATCGATACCGATGGATTCAATATAATCAATGGCTGCGGCAAGGCCTATGGCTCCGCCGGCATTGACGGTACCCGCCTCGAACTTGTGGGGGATCTCAGCATAGGTCACTTCTTCCAGCGACACATTTTCGATCATCTCGCCCCCGGTAAGGAAGGGGGGCATCTTCTCCAGCACCTCCCGCTTTCCGTAAAGCACGCCGATCCCCATAGGGGCCAGCATCTTATGTCCTGAAAATGCCAGAAGATCGCAGTCAAGAGCCTGTACGTCGGTTCTTCCGTGGGGCACACTCTGGGATCCGTCTGCCACATAAAAGGCGCCATATCTGTGGGCGATCTCCGCCAGCGCCTTCACATCGATCATCTGTCCGAAAATATTGGACATGGCGGTAAGCGCCACGATCCTTGTCTTTTCGGACATCAAAGCCTCCAGCTTCTCCGGAGCAAAGCTTCCGTCCGCCTCCGGGGTCAGGTATTTCACCACAGCGCCGGCACGCTTCGCTGCATGCTGCCAGGGCAGCAGGTTGCTGTGATGCTCCACCACGCTGGTCACGATCTCATCCCCGGGGGAAAGCAGCGCTCCCAGGCTGTAGGCCGCCAGATTAAGACTCTCCGACGCATTCCGGGTGAAGATTACCTCAGCGGACTCCCGGGCGTTGATGAAACCGGCCACCTTCTCTCTCGCCGCCTCATAAGCTTCGGTGGCGGTGATGGACAGGTCGTACAGCCCACGGAAGGGGTTGGCGTTGGAGTAAAGATAGTATTCCTTTACCTTGTCCAACACCGACTCCGGCCGCTGGGATGTGGCTGAATTGTCCAGATAAGCCAGCTTCGTATCCCGGAAGAACGGGAAGTCTTTTCTTATATCCTCAATACTTCTTATCATAATGGTTCCTCTATACTACATTTGTTTCCTTGTTTTGGTACTTGAAGTTATCCTTTCGGTTTCAGATCCCTTACTCAGAATCCTCTTCCTCCAGCTCGCCCATCTTCACCAGAAGTTCGTTCTTCAGGGTCTCATCCGGGATCTTCTGTACAGCGCTCACCAGCCGTCCCGCTGCAATGAGGTTGTAGGCGGTTTCGTCATCAATTCCTCTGGAGCGGAAATAATACAGGGTCTCATCACTGAGATCGCCAATGGTGGCACCGTGGCTGCCTTCCACATCTTCCTCGGAACAGAGGATCAGGGGAACAGTCTTATTCACCACATTTTCCCCTAAGAGAAGCACATCCTCACGCTCGTCTCCCGTTGCGCCGGCCGAACCCCGGATAAAATCAATGGTTCCCCGGAAGGTCTTCTCTGCATTTTCACGAAGCACTCCGTTCACCCGGATCACGCTCTCCGTATGCTTTCCGTGATGCCGGGCGATATAGTTCATGTCCACCCGTTCCCCGGCTCCTGCGGAGAAGGCCGTATCGATACTGAGTTTGCTGCTCTTTCCCTGAAGATCCGCTGCCACGCCGAAGAAGGCTTCCGCCTCTCCCATGGAGATCTGCAGGATGGAGAGCTCACTCCTTTCTCCCAGCACCGCAGCCACATCTACATAGCTTCCCACAGCTGCTCCTCCGTCACAGACCTGGACCAGATGAACCTTAGCGCCATCCTGGATCAGTATCCGCGTATCTAAAGAAACCGTGGCATTCCCGTCTGAAGCTGCATCCACATCCTTACCGGAAATGTACATGACCAGCGTAAGCTCGCTGTCCTGCCGGGCGATGACCTGATAACGGTTGGCCGCAGCTTCTTTGTTTGTTGCATAAAGCCGTACCACTGCGGGTGTCTCTGCCTGCATGCCTTTGGAAGCGGTGATGGTCACCGGATCCACAGGGCAGCCTGCGATCCATGCCGCAAAGTTGCTGCCCAGACCGGATTCCGCGGAGATCAGTGTCTCCACATCCTCCTCGTCAAGCAGCATGGTATCGGATAATTCCCCGGGCAGATCTACCTCTGCGAGAGCTTCCTCTGCCTCTTCAGGGACCTTGATCTCTGCATCATTTACCTTCAGCCAGTTCCAGGTCGGTCCCGGCAGCGGGCTGATGCTGAGGGTCATTCTATCGTCTGTCATTTTATCTCTCCAATATATTCATCTATCAAAAACAGTGTCTCATTATCCGATGGAACCCTTCATTTCCAGACGGATCAGGTTGTTCATTTCCACCGCATACTCCAGCGGAAGCTCCTTGGATACCGTATCGGCGAAGCCGCTTACGATCATGGCCCGGGCGTCTTCCTCGGAAATGCCCCTGGACATCAGGTAGAATACCGCATCATCACTGATCCTTCCGATCTTCGCCTCATGACCGATTTGCGCGTCCTTCGTCCGCACATCCATGGCCGGGATGGTATCCGACTGCGAGAACTCGTCCAGCATCAGGGACGAGCAGTCCACAGCGGACTTTGCGCCCGCGGCATTCTTCTGCACCACTACTGCGCTTCGGAAGGTGCTGATCCCGCCGGACTTGGAAATGGACTTGGCATTTACCACGGAGGTGGTGTTCTTTCCGGTGTGTACCACCTTCATTCCCGTATCCAGATTCTGCCCCTCGCCGGCGAAGGTGATCCCCGTATATTCCATCCGGGAATTATCTCCCTTCAGGATGGTCATGGGATAGAGATAGGACACGTGGGAACCAAAGGATCCGGATACCCACTCCATCTTGCCGCCCTCCTCCACGATGGCGCGCTTGGTGTTCAGGTTATACATATTCTTGGACCAGTTCTCGATGGTGGAATAGCGAAGCCTTGCATTCTTTCCCACAAAGAGCTCCACGCATCCCGCATGGAGGTTGGCCACGTTGTACTTCGGTGCGGAGCAGCCTTCGATGAAATGCAGGTCTGCGCCCTCATCCACAATGATCAGGGTATGCTCAAACTGTCCGGCACCCGGTGCATTTAACCGGAAATAGGACTGCAGCGGAATCTCCACGGTAACTCCCGGCGGTACATAAACGAAGGAACCGCCGGACCATACAGCGCCATGGAGTGCGGCAAACTTATGGTCTCTGGGGGGAACCAGCTTCATGAAATGCTCGTGGATCATTTCCCCGTAGGGGCCGTGCATGGCGGATTCCAGATCCGTATAGATCACGCCCATGGCCGCAACTTCCTCCCGGACGTTGTGGTACACCAGCTCGGAATCGTACTGTGCACCTACACCGGCCAGGGACTCCCGTTCTGCCTGGGGGATACCCAGCCGTTCGAAGGTGTCTTTGATCTCCTGCGGCACCTCTTCCCAGTCCGCGTGCATTTTGGTCTTCGGCTTCACATAGGTCACGATGTGCTCCATGTCCAGCCCTTCGATGGAGGGGCCCCAGTCCGGTACCCGCATCTCGTTATAGATTTCCAGGGATTTCTTCCGGAACTCGGTCATCCACTCGGGATCACCCTTCTCCCGGGAGATCTGCTCGACGATAGCCTGCGTCAGACCTTCGTCCACCCGGTAATAATCCTTTTCCTCATATCGAAAATCGTAGATGCTGCGATCCACATCTTCCACATATGTCTTTTCGCTCATTCTCTATCCTCATATTTCTGTTGTCTGGGAGTGATAAGATTCTTCACTCACTTCGTTCGTTCAGAATGACATCTGACGACTTCTGTGTCTGCGAGTAGCAAGATTCTTCACTCACTTCGTTCGTTCAGAATGACATCACCGGCCTTACTTAATATAAGCCTCGAATCCGTTCTTGTTGATCTCTTCCACAAGGCTGGAATCTCCGGACTTCACAATCTGTCCGTTTACCAGGATGTGGGTATAGTCCACATCAAGGGCTTCCAGGATCCTGGTGCTGTGGGTGATGATGAGGAGGGTTCCCTCACCGTTCTCGTGAAATGCTCGAACTCCTTCAGATACGATCCGAACGGCATCCACGTCCAGACCGGAATCGGTCTCATCCAGGATCGCCAGGCTGGGGTTCAGCATCAGGAGCTGAAGGATCTCCGCCTTCTTCTTCTCACCGCCGGAGAAGCCCACATTCAGGTCACGATCCGCATAGGCCTTGTCCATGCCCAGGACCTCCAGCTTCTTCTCCAGATTCTTGCGGAACTCCCAAAGTCTTGCCCGCTTTCCGGTCCGCTGATCCAGGGCATTTCGGATAAAGTTGGACAGGGATATGCCCGGCACCTCGATGGGATTCTGGAAGGAAAGGAACAGTCCCGCCTTCGCCCGCTCTGTAGCTGACATTTCCGTGATATCCTCACCGTTAAAGAGGATGGAGCCTCCGGTTATGGCGTAGGCGGGATTCCCCATGAGAGAATGACCCAGGGTGGACTTTCCGGCGCCGTTGGGTCCCATGATCACATGGGTTTCGCCCTTGCCTGCAGTGAGGTTCACTCCGTGCAGGATCTCCTTGTCCTCAACATTTACATGCAAATCCTTAATCTGCAATAACTCTGACATATATACCTCCAATAATGACATCTGTGTGACTGGTTCAGAGATCCTCAAATAACCGGATCAAACACCGGATCAATGATCCCTTACAGCCCCAGCAATCGTTTCGCATTTCCGGCGAAGATTGCCTGCTTCTCTTCCGGTGTAAAGGGCATGGCCTTTATCCGGTTTACATAATCTATCTGCTCTGCCCAGGGACAATCGGTGGCAAAAAGCACCCGATCCGTTCCCACAGCATAAACAAGCTTCACGAAAGCCTCATCCGACAGCTGATGAAAGCCGTGCTTCGGCTGATCCATCCAATGGATGTCTCCGATGGAAAATGCCGTGTCGAAATATACATCCTCACCGGCCAGTTTCTCCAGCACCTCATCCCAGTCGTTCCAGCCGCCCATGTGCGCCAGCACCAGCTTCGGCGGGTGGATCTCCCGGATCACTCTCTTTATGGCGTCCACCGGACAGCAGGTGGGGGGATACAGCCCGATATCCTTCCCCGCATGGGTCAGGATGATCATATCCATCTCTGCCGCCAGATCGATGATCCGCATGGTCTCGGGGGAATCAAAGGACATCCGGTAATAATCCGGGTGAAGCTTTACACCTTTAAGCCCCAGGGCCTTCGCAAATTTCAGCTCCTTTTTCGGATCCTCCACCCCGGGATGGATCCCGGCAAAGGAAAGGATTCCCGTATCTGTCTCATTGGTCTTCGCTGCCGAGAGGTTGATCTTACCCGTTTTATCGGCGTGGGTCACCACCGGAAGCACTATGGACAGATCCACCCCTGCTTCCCTCATGGACTCCCTGAGGCTTTCTGCCGTTGCCGCGGTGAAGGGAATGGTCTGACTCTCCTCCGCCAGGGCATGGAGCGCACCCTTTGCGATCCTGTCCGGGAAAATGTGGGTGTGGAAATCAATGATCCGTATATCCTCAGCCCGGGCCTTTAGGCTCTCCCAGGCTTCGTTTCTTCTTTGTTCTGCCGCAAGTTTCTCCCGCTCCATCTGTTCGGGCGAGAAGATCCCCGCAGCACCATGTACATATTCCATATCCATCTTTCCTGAAAAAATATTTGCTTGTTATCTCGAATAACCTCAATTCCGGATCATCATGTCATCCTGAGGGCGCAGCCCGAAGGATCTTATCCCGCAGCGACAGAGAATTCCGGATTATCGTGTCATCCTGAGGGCGCAGCCCGAAGGATCTTATCCCGCAGCGACAGAGAATTCCGGATCATCATGTCATCCTGAGGGCGCAGCCCGAAGGATCTTATCCCGCAGCGACAGAGGCTTCATTTTGCTCAGACATAAAAAACTCAAATACCCCCGTCCAAGGCGGGGGCTTTGATCTTAAGCAAGCTGCACATAGTTATACTGCATTCCGGTAGCCTTAAGCGCCCCATTAAGAAGCGTGTCCTTTGTCAAAATCACGATCTGTTCCATGCCCAGATCCGCCAGTACCATAAGGAAGATCTGCGCCTCCTCCGGCGTAGCAAAGGAGATGGCATCATCGATCACCAGCGGGAGCTGCTCCTTCATGGTGTGCTTTGCGATGCTGAGACGCATGGCCAGATACACCCGGTCAGCCATTTCCTTCGAAAGCTTCTGTACCGGCGTTCTTCCGGAGTAACCCTCAACACAGAGTCCCTCCCGGGCATCCGAAACGATGGAACCATAGGCATGTCCCGTCAGGGCATCCACATATTCGGACAGGTAGGGAACAAAGGTCTTGGCCGCCTGCTCCTGATAATGCCGGGAAAGCTGCTCCACAGTGCTGATGGCCAGATTGATGGCCTTCACCTCTTCCTCCAGCTCGCTCTTCTTCTTGAAGACCTTGCCCTGCTCCGCCTTCAGACGGTCGCGCCTGTTCTTCCGCTCCATCAGGACCTTCTCCTCAGCCTTGAGGATATCCTTCTTCTCCTGGAATTCCCGGGCGAAGGTCATATCAAACTCCAGCTCTTCCCGGCTGTCCCGCTCTTCCTCCAGCTCCTCCAGCACACGGTTGAAATCCTCATCCGTAGGCGTCATTTCGTCATTGCTGTCGAAATATCCCTTATCCTTAAAGCCGAAGAGGATCGTGATCACCACAAAAATCGCCGTGAAAATGATGAACAGCTTACGCACTGCATCCTCAAAGGGAAGCAGATATACTGCCGCTGCAATGACGCCCACAACGAAGATACCGGTGAGGAAGATCACAAAAACGTTGTCGGAAAGCTTCTTCTTATCCTTCTTCTCTTCGTCCTCATCATCCTCGTCTCTGTCAGAGGCGCGCTCCTCTGCACCGAAGGTCTTCTCCGCTGCAGTCAGCCGGTCGATCTTCTCATCCAGCTCTTCATCCTCCTTATAGGAGACGGTTCCGTCTTCATTCTCCACCATCTGACGGGCTACCCGCTTCCGCTTCGCCGCCTCAATGGCAAAATCATCCGTCAGCTGACGCATGGCCCGCTTGTTATCCGCAACGGCCTGATCCACATCATCATAGGTCTCGATCTCGCTGTCCAGATTCTCCAGACGGCGGATCAGCGGTCTGGGATCATTCTTCGCCTTCTCTGCTTCCAGCTGTTCCAGCACGTCCCGCTTGTTCAGGATCCCCGTACCGGTCTCCAGCTTATTGCCGAGATATACGGCAATCTCCTCATTTCCTTCCTCCTCCAGTCCGGAAATGATGCAGGTGTCCCGAAATGCATTTTTATCTGTCTCGATCAGAGTTCCGGCCAGGGAGTCCTGCTCCTTCAGCTGCACCTCGCGCCCGGACTGCACGTCCAGAACCGAGGTCTTCTTTCCTCCCGTAAGGAAGGTCCGGTCTACCAGATAACTCTTTCCATCCGCCTTGATGTAACCCGTCCCGGAATAGCCGCTCCGGCCCTCGGGACGCATGTTGTCATATTCGTTTTGCTTATTCCCCCCTGCATTTGTGCCGGATCCAAAGAGCTCTGTCTCCTCGTCGGAGGGACGGCGAACGCCATAAAGGATCCCGGAAATGAACTTCGCAACCGTGGACTTTCCGGATCCCTCAGCGCCCTCGACCACATTGATCCCGGGGGCAAGATTCAACTCATCGTTATGGAATTTTCCAAAATCCCTGAGCAGTAATTTTGTCAGATACATATCGCTTCTCCCGCTCTGCATACCTTGCAGAGCCAATGATCAGAGTTTTTCGTTTTTGTTCAGTGCTTTAAGTAAGGCCTCGGTACCGTAGCGCCTTGCCTTCTCCCGGGTATCCTCATTTACCGAGAAATTCTCGGAGACGGACTTCATAAACCCGCCGATCAGATTCGAGGCATTTTCCTTCTCCAGGAGCTGCTCCTCCTTCACGGACAGGGTCTGATCCTGTACCGAAAGCACGTCAAAACGCCGGTTCAGACGGCTGAAATCCCGATGCTCCAGCTCCGTAGCGAAGCCGCGAAGAACAATGCTGTAGATGTTCTTGTTCCCCAGCTTCGCCATCTTCTCTTCCGCCATTTTGACGAAATCCACGCCGGAGTATTCCGGCTTCAGGTCAAAGGTCAGGGTCACATAGCTTCTTTTGGCCGCAGGACACCAGATGATCTTCGTCTCGGTGCCGTTTTCTGTCTCGTTCATTTCTCCCAGGATATAGCCATGCTTACCCTGATCCGCCGGCCCCAGGGGTTCAGGGGATCCGGAGTAGGCCATCCGGTTCTTCAGGAGATGGGTGGGCTTATGCACGCCGCCCAGAGCCACATAATCGAAGCCCTTGGCTGCAAGCACATCCTTGCGGAAAGGCATATGTCCCTTCATTCCGCCATTGGCCAGCAGGATGTTGAAGGAACCTGCTCTGCCCGGCTCGATCCCTTCCAGGATCCGTCCGGATTCCTCACCCTTCCGGTAGCTGAAGCCCGTAACACAGGTGTTTACGCCCTTCAGATATGCATTTGTGGTCTTGCCCGCAGGGAAGACCACCGTCTTGGATTCGAATTTAAACTGTTCCAGCGCCGAGCCCGGTGTAATGGGATCGGAATATCCCGCCAGAAGAAGCGTCCGTGTATGCTCCAATGTGAGCAGCGCCTCATCCAGCCACTGAAGATCCTCCACCGAGGGAGTTTCCGCGAAAAGATTGCCGGCGATCAGCAATAGCTGTACTTCCTTTTCATTACAATCCTTCAGAATATCCAGGAAGGTCTGCCGGATCTCCTTCTGCCGGTCCTCACTCCATTCCCGTCCGGAATCGGGAGCAAATCCCAAATAAACGTCCGATATATGAATGAATTTCATGATAGTCATCCTTTTCTTTACACAGATAGCAACATTATAAACCAGAATGCCCTGTCATGCAAAGGATTTTTATGGTTACTTCACGGTAAATTCAGCCACGATCTCCAGCTGGTCATCTGACCCCACCAGGAGCTTTGCTTCCCGGCTGTCCGAAAGGGATACATGGATCCGGTACCTGCCCCTGGGGAGACTTTCCTTCAGCATTACGCTAAGCTCGGTAACCGTCTTCTCTTTAATGGACGGATCCCCCTCAAGAATCGGCAGATCGCCCGCAAGGGAAACCCATGTTCCCGAATTGTCATAGTCAATCTTAGCCGAAGCAGCCTTAAGATCCCGGATCTCGCCCTTATAGCCGAAGGTAAGCACGATGGAGTCCTTCAGCACTTCCTTCACCCGCATTTCCAGCCCCAGCTTCGGGATCATGCCCGGTTCCATCACGGTTTTAGCTTTATCACTGCTGTACTGGCTCTTCGACGAATTCTCAGCCGTTGCTTCGGACTCTTTGGAAGCTCCGCCGTTTATGGTATGCACATCATCGCTATCCAGGACCTCCTCCGCAGCGTTTTCCTGTTTCGGTTCAGTCTTCGAAGACTCGTTTCCCCGGGTGCTGGCCGTATCGGCGCCGTCGTATTTTGCGTATTCTTTTGTATCATTTGCCCCAGAATTCTTCTCCCTGTCGAAACGACCGATCAGGAACACGGAGAGAAGGATCACCACTGCAGCCGCTGCTATGCCGCCGATCCAGAAGGCATAGCGTCTACCCTTACTTGCTCTTTTCTTTGCTGCGGTTTCCATGGAAACCACATTTGCCGCCTGTTCTTCCTGCTGTTGAAATGTAGCGTATCGGGCATCTGCACCGGTGTTGGTCCCAAAGCTCTCCACGTTGTATGATCCGGAATTCTCCGCGTTGTATGATCCGGAATTCTCCGCGTTGTATGATCCGGAATTCTCCGCGTTGTACGATCCGGAATTATCTGCAGCGTCCAGCCCTGCTTCGATCCGGTTCCACAGATCCGGCACCTCACTGTCCAGCATACGGAGATATTCCTGCTCGATCTCAGCATCGGAACCGGCAAATTCTCTATTCAGTTCGTCACGCTTAGTCTCCACTGCAATACCTCCTTAGTTTTTTTATAGCCTCATTGTAGTGCCAGGACACAGTACCCTGGGGCATGTTCAACATTTCCGCGATCTCGCGGAAGGTCAGTCCGCCCGTCAGCTTCATATCGATGATCTCCTTCTCAACTGCGGTAAGAAGCTTCATCGCCGCCTCCAGCGTAAGGCGATTCACCACGGAATCCGCAAGGGAAGGCCCTCCCGTGGAATGAAACATGGGATTCTCCGCCCGCTCTGACTCTGCGGATATCTCCCTTCCGGGGCCGTCCTCGTCATCTCCCGGCCCTTCATCCAGCACCGGGATCTCACGACCATTCTTCCGCATATAGTCGATACACATATTCCTGGCAATGGTGATCATCCACGCCTTGTGATGACCATTGGGCTTAAATGTGCCCGCCGAGTTGAACAGCCGGATGAAATATTCCGACGTCACATCCTCTGCGGATTCCTTATTCTTAAGCTGATTCATACATACGGAAAAGATCAGCTTCAGATAGGTTTCATATACACATCTCAGCGCATCCCGATCGCCTGCCGCCATCCGCCGCATACAGTCTTCGAATGCTCTTTCGTCCACTCGCCAGACCTCCTTATCTCAATATACGCACTCCCCATGTCAATTTATGGGAGATTATAAAATCAAGTTTGATAAAAAGCAAAACAGCTGTCATTCTGAGGGAACGCAGTGACCGAAGAATCTTCATAAACGCTATTCCTCAAAACAAATGAAGGATCTCACAAAAAATGTCATTCTGAGGGAACGCAGTGACCGAAGAATCTTTAAAAGATTCTTCGCTCCGCAGGCTACGCGCACTAGTGCGCGTAGCCTGCGGGGCTCAGAATGACATTTCTACTATGCAAATACTTCT
>JAGBNH010000125.1 GCA_017634475.1 Eubacterium sp. | reverse complement strand
TCTTAAGATTCTTCGCCCCTTCGGGCTCAGGATGACAGACGGTCTTAAGATTCTTCGCCCCTTCGGGGTTCAGGATGACAGACGGTCTTAAGATTCTTCGCCCCTTCGGGCTCAGGATGACAGACGGTCTTAAGATTCTTCGCCCCTTCGGGGTTCAGGATGACAGACGGTCTTAAGATTCTTCGCCCCTTCGGGCTCAGGATGACACGTAATATTCACCCTTCGGTTCCGGAATTATACTACTTCAGGAAGTTCCGGACTACGGTTTCCATCTCCTCGATCTCGCAGACCGTCTTATGCAGCACCGGTGCACTGCGGATATCCTCAATGGCCTGGGGGATCTTTACGCCGGAAAGCTGCTCCAGTTTGTCCACCAGTGCGAAATCCTCTTCGGACTGAAGACTGGGATCGATGGCGGTCATAACGCTTCTTGTAAACTTATAGGGACTTGCGGTGGATGCGATCACTGCAGGTGTCTCATCACCGGTCTCCTTCTTATACATATCATAAACTGCAGCAGCCACAGCGGTGTGGGGATCGATGATATACCCATCCTCATCATAAACTGCCTTAATGGTTGCGGCAACCGTATCCATATCAGCGAAGTTGCCGTAGAACCTGGAAAGCTCCTTCTTCATCTCATCGGTCACGGTATATTTGCCGGTCTCGGACAGCTCCTTCATGAGGGCCGCGTTCTTCTCTGCATCATTTCCTGCGATCCGATAGATCAGACGCTCCAGGTTGCTGGAGATCAGGATATCCATGGAGGGGGATGTGGTCAGGATGAAATCCCGGTTCCGGTCATAGGTTCCCGTGGTAAAGAAATCATAAAGAACCTTATTATCATTGGATGCGCAGATGAGACGGTTTACCGGAAGTCCCATCAGGGATGCATAGTATGCGGCAAGGATATTTCCGAAGTTTCCGGTGGGAACAACGATATTGATCTTATCTCCTGCCTGGATCTCCCCGCTGTTCAAGAGCTGAGTATACGCATAGTAATAGTAAACCATCTGGGGAACCAGACGTCCGATATTGATGGAATTTGCGGAAGAGAACCGGAAGCCCTGACGGTCAAGATCCTCACGAAGCACCGGATCGCTGAACATTTTCTTCACACCGGTCTGTGCATCATCGAAGTTGCCGTGGATGCCTGCAACAAAGGTATTCTTTCCCCGCTCGGTCACCATCTGCTTCTCCTGAATGGGGCTCACGCCGGACTTGGGATAGAACACGGCGATCCTGGTCCCGGGTACATCCGCGAACCCGGCCAGTGCTGCTTTACCGGTATCTCCGGAGGTGGCCGTAAGGATCACGATCTCATGATCCATCTTGTTCTTCTTTGCTGCCGTGGTCATGAGATACGGCAGGATGGAAAGAGCCATGTCCTTAAATGCGATGGTCTTGCCATGGAAGAGCTCCAGGAAATGCGTTCCGTGGTGCTTTACCAGGGGTGCGATCTTCGTATCATCAAACTTCTCATCATAGGCGCTGTTGATGCAGTACTTCAGCTCTTCCTCGGTGAAATCCGTGAGCATGCGGCTCATTACCTCATAGGCAAGTCCGCGGTAATCCATTTTCGCCAGCTCCGTAAGGGGCACGTCCATGGCCGGGATCTCATCCGGTACGAAGAGTCCGCTGTCCGAGCCAAGTCCCTGCAGGATCGCCTGAGAAGCGGGAATCACTTCATCCTTTTTTCTGGTGTTACGATAAAGAAAACCCATTGATTTATCCTCCGAAATCGTGTGGTCAGATTTATAAGAAGTAATATACACAATAATTCACTGAATGTCAAAGGAAAGCCTGCTGATATGGCTGCCCCTTGATCAACGTTAATCTATCCGGTTGATCAGCGCCATCAGACTCTCCCGGTCCGTGGCCTGATTGACATCTCTGCGGAGCGCCGCGGAACCGGGCATCCCCTGGGTGTACCAGGCGAAATGCTTCCGCATCTCCCGGACGCCGATATATTCTCCCTTGAGGTTCAGCATATGCTCACTCTGACGGATCAGGAAGTCCCGTCTTTCCTTCGGTGTGGGCGGAGGAAGCACCGTCTTGTCCTTAAGATATGCCCGGACCTCCCGGAAGATCCAGGGATTTCCCTGGGCGGCCCGGCCGATCATAACACTGTCACAGCCGGTGTCCTCCATCATCCGCGCGGCGTCGGCCCCGCTCCGTATATCCCCGTTTCCGATGACCGGGATCTTTACGGCATCCTTCACTTCCCGGATCACGGACCAGTCCGCATTTCCCATATAGTATTCTTCCCGGGTCCTGCCATGGACCGCGATGGCCGCTGCCCCTGCTGCTTCCAGGCGTTTCGCCAGCTCCGGTGCGGTCCGCTCGCCCTTTGCAAAGCCTGCCCGGATCTTCACGGTGACCGGAACGGAAAGCATCCTTGCCATGGCGTCGATCACCCTCACCGCCACCTCCGGTTCTCTGAGCAGCGCACTGCCCTCCCCGTTATTGACGATCTTCGGCATGGGACATCCCATATTTACATCCACAAAATCAAAGGGACAGGTATCCAGCAGCTTCACCGCTTCCTCTGCCATGAGCTCCGGCTCCCGGCCGAAGAGCTGCACTCCCACAGGCCGGTCCTTCTCCTCTGTTGCAAGGAGCAGGGCGGTATTCTTGCTGCCGTAGTAGAGTCCCTTGGCGCTGATCATTTCCGTCACGGTGATGTCAGCGCCGCACTCCCGGCATAAAAGACGAAATGGCAGGTCGGTCACGCCTGCCATTGGTCCCAGATATAATTTTCCGATAAAATCGTTTTTCGTCATATTCGTTCCATAATTACCATGTCATGTCATCCTGAGATCCCGTCGACTTGGCCGGGGGATTCTTCGCTCGCGTGCGCTCGCTCAGAATGACAGACTCGCATTGCTCGCTCAGAATGACAAACTCGCGTTGCTCGCTCAGAATGACAGACTCGCATTGCTCGCTCAGGATGACACGTCATTACTGTTTGTCATAGATGATCCTGAGGCCGTGAAGGGTAAGCTCGGGATCATAGATATCGATCTCCCTGGTCGCCTCGGAGATCATCTTGCCCAGTCCGCCGGTGGCAACCACCTTCAGATCCTCCAGCCTGGATTCTTCCTTCAGCTTCCGGATGATATACTCGGTCTGTCCCACGTAGCCGAAATAGATACCGGCCTGCATGGAGGATACGGTGTCGCGGCCCATGATGGTGTCAACTTTCCGTATCTCAACCTCCGGCAGCTTTGCGGTACCGTGCCACAGGGCATTTGCCGCAAGGCGGATACCCGGGGAGGTAACTCCCGCGTAAAATGTACCGTCCCCCAGCACCAGGTCGTGGGTGGTGGCGGTTCCGAAATCCACAACGATCACCGGACCGCCGTACATTTCATAAGCGGCCACTGCATCCACCAGACGATCCGCACCCAGTTCCCTGGGATTGGAAATGCTGATCTTGATCCCCGTCCGGATCCCCGGAGCGATGATCAGGGGCTGCACATCAAAATACTTGATGATGCTGCTCACCAGAGAATGCATGATATCCGGCACTACCGAGGAGATCACCACATCGGTGATATCCTTCATGGCAAAGCCGTTCAGCATCAGCCACTCCCCCAGAAATACGCCGTACTCATCCGAAGTCCGGGAGGTCTGGGTGATCATGCGGAACTGCTTCACCAGGTTTTCTTTATCAAATAGTCCAACGGTGATGTTGGTATTTCCTACATCGATGGCAAATAGCATACTAACCCTCCAGGAAAAATGCAGCGTAATACTGCTCCAGCTGTTCAAAAAGCTCCTTCTTCTCCGACTGCATCCGCTTGATCAGCAAATGCGCGCCGATCTCGTCATAAAGGATATCATCCTCATCCGCTTCGGTCTCGATGTACAGATTCCCCTCCTCGTCAAAGCAGAGGAGGATCACTCCACCAACCTCTTCCGTGAAAAGCACACAGGTGATCTGAAGCTCCTGCTTCACCTGATCGGGAAGTTTGTTAAAGTCCGGATTCAGATAATATTTTTCCTTATATTTTGATGCACTGCAGAGAACCACCGGTCCCTGATACATAGTCTGACCTCTTTCTCTCTTTCTGTTTATTGCGGAACAACACTAGCAGGTGCTGTCGTCGGATCCGCTTTCGGCAGCGTCACTGCTCATCATGTTCTGGATCACATCATTCATATCATAAAGCCCTGCCTCGCGTCCTGCAAGATATTTTGCAGCGCTGATGGCACCGTTTCCGAAAATGCTCCGGGAATATGCCACATGATGGATCTCGATCAGCTCATCCGGTCCGGCGAAGATCACTTCATGGGTACCCGGTATATTTCCTCCCCGCAGAGCGGAAATGCCCAGCTCCTTCTTCGCCCGTTTCTCCCGGCGTTTGCTCCGGTCATAAATATATTCGTATGCGCCGTCGGCAGCCTCATTGATGGCGTCCGCCAGCATAATGGCGGTTCCGCTGGGGGCATCCAGCTTCTGGTTATGATGCCGTTCAACGATCTCGATATCAAATCCCGCTGAAGCGAAGACCTTGGTTGCGGATTTGAGCAGCCCTGTGATGGTATTGATACCAAGGCTCATATTTGCGGATTTGAGGATGGGGATCTCCCTGGAGATCCTGCGTACATTTGCCAGCTGTTCCTCAGAGAGTCCCGTGGTACAGAGCACCACCGGAAGCTTCTTCTCTTCCGCAGTTTCCAGAAGATGATCCACGATCTTCGCAGAGGAGAAATCAATCACCACATCTGCCTCTTCCTTCACATCCTTAAGATCGGTATAAATGGGGAAACCCGCATTTCCGGGAGCGATATCCACTCCGGCTACGATCTCTGCCTCCGGGTCGTTTTCCACGAGCCCGGCAATGACCTTACCCATACGGCCGTTTGCGCCGTGCATGATGATCCTTGTCATATTCATTCCTTTCCGTGTTTCAGGCTTACACATTCAGTCCGTATTCCTGCATTGCCTTCTTCAGACGGTCAGCGTTCTTCGGCTCCATCTCGGTCAGCGGCATACGTACATATCCGTTGCAAAGTCCCATCAGCTCCACGGCCTTCTTAACAGGGATGGGGTTAACCTCGCAGAACAGGGCATGGCAAAGCTCCATAGCTTTCAGCTGCAGTCTGCGGGACTCCTCAATATTTCCGTTCAGGAAGGAATGTACCAGATTGTGGGTATCCTCCGGAATGATATTTGCCGTTACGGAGATCACGCCGATTCCGCCCAGAGAAAGAAGGGGAAGGATCTGATCGTCATTTCCGGAATAAATATCGATGCAGCCGTCAGCCATGGAAGCAAGATCTGCGATCTGGGAAATGTTCCCCGATGCTTCCTTGATCGCAACGATATTGTCCACATTCTTTGCCAGCTCTACAGCCGTTGCGGGCTGAATGTTGCAGCCTGTACGACTGGGAACGTTGTACATGATGATGGGTACATCTACGGATTCTGCGATCTGTGTATAGTGACGGATCAGTCCCTGCTGTGTTGCCTTATTGTAATAGGGCGTTACCACAAGCAGTCCGTCCACGCCGCTGGTCTGTGCTTCCTTGGAAAGCTTCACTGCGGTATAGGTGGCATTGGATCCGGTTCCGGCAATGACCGGGATCCGTCCGTTGATCTGCTCTGCAACCACTGCGATACACTCGGAATGCTCTTCCTCGGTCAGTGTGGATGCTTCTCCGCTGGTACCACAGACGATGATGGCATCTGTTCCGTGCTCTACGTGCCAGTCGCACAGCTTTCGCAGCTGTTCGTAATCAACCTCAAGATTCTCCTTAAACGGTGTAACAAGTGCAACTCCTGATCCCTTGAAAATAGCCATGTTCATTCCTCCATTCGATAAACTGAAATGTTTTGCCCTTCGGCAAAAAAATCGGGACAGTGATGAAGCACTATCCCGAAATAAAATCCAAAGATCCCAAAAAGATCAATTATGTTTTATCTCAAGTAGCACTCCACCGATCCTACAACCGGTGACAGTCCTGAAGTTATTCACTCCAGCCCCAGCAAAGCATCTCTGACCTATGCTCCACTTCGGCGGTTTTCCCTTTTACACATCCTTAAAACGGCTGTCAGAACCTTAAGATGTGTGACTCATGATCACCGCGCCTCTACCAATAATCTTGTGTGATTATAGCATTGACACAAAGCAGTGTCAATGTATTATTTGTTTCTCTTTTATTCAGATGCCTTTTGTGCTTCCTCACGCAGCGCCGAGCGGATCTGCTTCAGATCCTTCTTGGAGAGCTTCTCCCCTTCGATCACCTCGCAAACGGCCGCTGCCACATTTCCATGGAACCAGAAATTCAGATATTTCTTGGCCATCCTCTTTAAGTATTCTTCCTCCGAGACCAGCGGGACATAGTAGGTCACGCCGTTCCTCACGGTATCCACATAGCCCTTCTCCTTAAGCTTTGTCAGGAAGGTATATACCGTTGTTTCCTTGTAAACCATGCCGTAGTCGTCTGCCAGCATATTGATCACATTGTAGGCGGTTGCTTCTTCGCCCAGATTCCACACACAGCGCATTGTTACGGTTTCGCATTCTGAAAGGTCTGATTTCTGATACATAGTCGGTCACCTCGATCCCATAATCTTAAGTTTGCACTCTATAAACTTATTATACCCAATACCTGCGTATTTCCCATAAACAAAATTTTAAATATGTAAAAAATTATGCTGTCGGTACACCTCATATCCCATGACTGCCGCACTGATGGCTGCGTTCAGGGATTCCACCTGTCCCTCCATGGGGATCCTGAGAAGGGTATCCGCTTCCAAGGAGACTGCTTCCGTAAGACCGTTCCCCTCGCTTCCGATCAGCACCGCCACCGGCCCGGACAGATCCGCCCGGTACAGACCGGTGCCGTCGAGGTGCATGCCGCAGACCTTTATTCCCGGCCACTTGTTCTTCAGCTCCCGCACGGCCGAGGGCAGATCCTCTGCGACTCTTACCGGCACCCGGAAGATGGCTCCCATGGTGCTGCGGACCGTCTTGGGACTGAAGGGATCCGCCGAATCCCGGGAAAGCAGCACCTCTGCCGCCCCTACGGCTTCCGCAGTCCGAAGGATGGTCCCCACATTTCCCGGATCCTGAACCCCGTCCAGCACAAAGATCAGGGTATGTCCGGGGTTTACGGGGCTATCTCCCATGGAAACCACCGCCAGCATCCCCTGGGGGGTCTTCGTATCCGCAAGCTTCTCCATCACCGGTTCGGAAACCAGCTCCACAGCGCCGCACCAGTTCATCAGCTCCGGATACTCCTCTGCCGCCTTCTCCGTAAGATAGAGCTCCCTTCTCCAGGCTTTGGGGACCTCCCGGATCATCCGGATCCCCTCCACGATGAAGCACTGCTCTTCCCGCCGGAAGGAGGCTTTCGTTTTCAGCTTCTCGATATATTTGATCCGGTCGTTGGTCTTCGAAGTGATCATCTTCTCCTGCCTTCCCTTACGATAACCTTATCATTTCCGTATTCCAGCTTCAGTGCAGAAAGAAGGATATCATCCGGGCAAACGGTATCCCGCATGGCAACCCCCTGCTTCTCTTCCTTAAGCTGAACAAATACCCGGCTCTTTCCCGGGTTTTCCCTGAGGATCCCGATCAGCTGGGAACGGATCTCCTGGAAGGCCTCGTGATTCTGCACCAGGATCCAGACCTCCTGCTTCTCTTCCTCATATTCCCGTTGCAATCGGTCGAAGCTTATGATCTCATCCGCCAGGATCTTCCCTTCCTCCTCGGAAATGGATGCCCGCCCCCGCACAAGGATCCCCCGGTTCTTCTCCAGGAACCCCCGGCATACATCGAACACCTTCGGGAAGACCACCACCTCGATCTGGCCGAACATATCCTCCAGCGTAATAAAGGCCATGGGATCATTGTTTCTGGTAAGCTTCACATTGATCTGCTCCACCATTCCGCACATGGAATAATACTGCTTATCCTGTGCATTCATTTCCCCGGTTTCTTCCTCGGGGATAAAATCCAGGGTACTGGCCGTGGCGTACCGGTCGATCATTTCCGCATAGGCATCCAGCGGATGACCGCTGACGTAGATGCCCAGGATCTTTTTCTCCTGCTCCAATAGTTCCTCCTTGGGGAATTCCGGCAGGTTCGGATAGGCGATATCCGACTTATGCTGCTCCTTTTCTCCCAGGAACTCCATCAGGGACATCTGTCCGGTCATGCTCTTTTTCTTCTCGTCATTCACCTGATCCAGGATATCCGGATACACCAGGTTCAGCTGTCTGCGGTTCTTTCCGAAACAGTCAAATGCTCCGGAGAAGATAAAGCTTTCGATACAGCGCTTGTTGGTGACCTTCCCGGACAGTCTGCGGGCGAAATCCGCCAGGTCCTTATAGCTGCCGTTATTCTCCCGTTCCTCGAGAAGTTCCTCCACCACGCCGTCGCCGATGGACCGGATGGCGGACAGACCGTAACGGATCCCGTCCCCGTCAACAGAGAAGCTTCCGCGACCCTTATTCACATCCGGCGGGAGCATCTTGATGCCCATCCGCTTCACTGCTTCTATGTAGTTGGCCAGCTTCGGTGCATTTGCACGGACCGAGGTAAGAAGGGCCGCCATATAATCCAGAGGATAATAGGTCTTCAGGTAGGCAGTCTGATAAGTCACCACGGTATAAGCCGCCGCATGGGATTTGTTAAATGCATAGCTGGCGAAGACCTCCATCTCGTCAAAGATCCGGTTGGCGATCTTCTCATTCACGCCGTTGGCTACACAGCCCGGAACCCCCAGCTCCCGGTTACCGTGAACGAAGTACTCCCGCTCCTTCTCCATGACCTCCTTCTTCTTCTTGGACATGGCACGGCGCACCAGATCCGAGCGGCCAAGGGAATACCCGGCCAGCTTCATTACGATCTGCATAACCTGTTCCTGGTATACGATACAGCCGTAGGTCGGCTTCAGGATCTCCTCCAGCTCCGGCGTCTCGTAGGTCACTCCCGAGGGATTGGATTTTGCCGCCACATACTGGGGGATAAAATCCATGGGGCCCGGGCGGTACAGGGAGATCCCGGCGATGATCTCTTCCAGATTGTTGGGGCGGAGTTCCCGCATGAAGGAACGCATGCCGCTGCTCTCCAGCTGGAACACGCCTTCTGTCTTGCCCTCCGAGATCAGGGCAAATACATTGGGATCATCCATATTGATGTGATCGATATCAATGTCCTTTCCCAGACGTTCCTTTACGCTGCGAACGGCATTCTGGATCACGGTAAGGGTACGAAGGCCCAGGAAATCCATTTTCAGGAGTCCCAGCTCTTCGATGGTAGTCATGTTGTATTGCGCGGTCACCGCGTCACTGTTCTTGCAAAGGGGCACAAAATCCACGATGGGTTCACGGCCGATCACCACGCCGGCGGCGTGCATGGATGCATGCCGGGGGAGACCCTCCAGCTGCTTTGCCATGTCCACCAGATAATGCACATCTGCGTCCTCGCTGTACATTTTACGGAAATCCGGACTGGCGGATAACGCCTTCTCGATGGTCATGCCGATCTCCATGGGGATGGACTTTGCCACCATGTCACAGGTCTTGTAGGGAATATCCAGGGCGCGCCCCACATCCCGGATGCAGTTTCTCGCCGCCAGGGTTCCGAAGGTCACGATCTGGCATACCTGTTCCTCCCCGTATTTCCTGGTAACGTAATCGATCACCTCCTGCCGGCGCTCGTCCGCGAAGTCCACGTCGATATCCGGCATGGTCACACGCTCCGGATTCAGGAACCGCTCAAACAGAAGATCATAACGGATCGGATCTATGTTGGTGATATGGAGGGAATAGGAAACCACGCTGCCCGCAGCGGAGCCACGTCCCGGTCCCACGGTGATCCCGATGGATCGGGCGTAACGGATGAAATCCCAGACGATCAGGAAATAATCCACGAAGCCCATGCTGGTTATGACGGAAAGCTCATGCTCCATCCGTTCCCGAAGCTCCGGCGTAACCGGATCATAACGCTCTGCCAGTCCCTTCTCGCAAAGCTCCCGGAGATAGCTCTCGGAGGTATAGCCCTCCGGCACGTCAAACCGCGGGATCTTATATTCACCGAAAACGATATTTACATTACAGCGTTCGGCGATCTTCTTTGTATTCGCCAGGGCCTCCGGGGCATAGGGAAAGAGGGCGGCCATCTCCTCCGCACTCTTCAGGTAATACTGACCGCCGGTGTAGCGCATGCGGTTCTCCTCCTGCACCTTCCGGTTAGTCTGGATGCAGAGCAGTACATCATGGGCTTCCCAGTCCTCAGCATAGATATAGTGGGAATCGTTGGTGCACACCATGGGGATCCCGGTCTCCTCGTGGAGCCGCATCACCCCCTGATTCACCAGCTGATCCTCACTCAGGCCATGATCCTGGATCTCCAGATAATAATTCTCCGGCCCAAAGATATCTCTGTGCCAGAGGGTCTGCTTCTTCGCTTCTTCGTAAAGCCCCCGGCGCAGGTTCACCGCCACCTCGCCCTGCAGGCAGGCAGACAGGCAGATCAGGCCTTCATGATATTTTTCCAGCACACTGTGATCCACCCTCGGCTTATAATAAAAGCCCTCGGTGAACCCAATGGATACGATCTTGCAGAGATTCCGGTATCCCTGATCATTTTCCGCAAGGAGGATCAGATGATAATACCTGTCGTCATCTCTCGACGCCTCCCGGTCAAACCGGGAGTTGGGCGCCACATAAACCTCGCAGCCGATGATGGGCTTGATCCCCTCCGCCTTGCAGGCCTTATAAAAATCAATGGCACCATACATCACGCCATGATCCGTGATGGCCAGCGAATCAAAGCCCAGCTCCTTCGCACGTTTTGCCAGGGGCTTGATCTTCGCTGATCCGTCCAGAAGACTGTACTCCGTATGCACATGCAGGTGCGTGAACGGAATATGGGCATTTCCGGTGTCATCCTTTTGTATTTTTGCTTTGGTCTCGAAGCTGTCGCTCATAGAATTACCTTCTCTTTTCTCACGTCATGGTATCAAATACGCCGCCAGTCTTTAAAACAAGTGCCGTATCCTATACCACCGATAAGCTCTCACGTATTTTCGGGCATATCGAAATGCTGCGTCCTCCCCTTCTTCTGCCAGCTTTTTGAGAAGAAGCTCCAGCTTTTCCGCAGTGTAGGGATGGAGCAGGACTTTTCCTCTGCCCTGGTTATAATAATCCAGCGCCGACCGGTCGGTGTAGGCATCGCCCTGGTAGATCTTGCTGGCGGCTATGCGGTCGCAGAACATTTCCACGATATAATTATCTGGCATCTTCATTCCGATAAGGCCGGGCCTTTCTCTCCTGGGATCATAATCCACCCAGTATTCCAGATGATGCCTGTTACGGCCCTTGTGATGCAGCCAGGCGGTGGTTACGCCCTTTGCCTCCCTTTCCGCGTCATTGGGACTCCGGGTACCCTGATAATACTTTACCCCCATCAGGAATTCCGCCGGGCTGTATTTGGACAGATCATGCATCAGTCCCTGCCGGTACAGACCGCAGCGAAAGCAGAGCTTCCCCACCAGAAGCTTATGCCTGGTGATGGTCCGGAAATGATCGATGCTGTTCCGGACATATTTCAGATTCATTAACTTATCAAGCAACTTCATTATGATAATCCCCTCATCCTTTTATCGAAATGACCACCGGGCAACTCCCCGTGTAAGTATAGCAAATCACCTGTTTATTTACAACCAAACCGGCACCTGTACATCCTCAACTTTGCGGCTTGCATTTACCCGGGCAATATGATATACTATGCTGCGTGTTTAAGCTTCCGTGGCTCAGTCGGTAGAGCGATTGATTCGTAATCAATAGATCACGGGTTCGAGTCCCGTCGGGAGCTTGATATAAGCCAGCATCAGTACAAAGCAAACAGCCAGATGGAGTGTTTACATTCCATCTGGCTGTCTTGTTTTGTACTGTGGCCAAGGCGCGTGCGCCTCTGGCCATCCACATCGACGGATGCTCCGCATCCGGAGATGGGAATGCTGGCTTATCCCTGGCAGGACATAAAGAACCCATCGATTTTCTCCATCAGATCCAGGTTGATCTCGGTGCACCGATCCATATCCACATCCCGGAACACCATGGCCTGCTCCTCCTCCGGAAGATCCCACCGATTCTTCACCTTGTACTTCTTCTTCAGCGGTTTGAACCACTCCTCGATCTGATCCGTATATTCCTTCGCGCTCGCCGAAAGGAAGAAATCATTATGTCCGTTCCGATGGGGATAATCCAGCGGAACAAATGTCGCGTTGGGATTGGTCACCTCATCCTTATGATGCAGGATCCCGGCGCCATTGTAGTTTACATAATCATCTCCCGTACCATGCATGATCATGGCCGGCACCGTACAGGAATTGAGTCCCTCGATGGCGGACAGATTGGCGTTGGCGCCAAATCGTCTCCGGTTCTCCAGGGCGATCATGGGCCGCGTGACCTTCACTGCCTTCCCCAGCATGGATACCCCCATTTCCGAGGTAACCTCCAGCGGCGTATCGAATCCGGAAATAGATACCACGCCCTTCACCTTGCTGTAGAACTGCAGCACGGCACATACGGAATAGCCGCCCCAGCTGTGGCCGAAAAGGAATCTGGGCATACCCTTAAGCTCCGGATCCGTGTCCACATATTTCAGAACACATTCCAGATCCAACGGTCCCTGGGGCAATCCATTCACTCCATCCCCCGGACTCTCACAGCACCCGGTATTGTCATATCCCAGCACGACATAGCCCCGGTCCACCAGATCCAGCAAAGTCGTGGTATAGCTCTGATGTCCGGCAAAGATCCCGTGGGAGAAGATCACCAGTCCCTTTGTCCTTCGCTTCTCTGCCAGATCATACACATAGCCCTGAAGCTGATAATCCTTCTCCGGGATCTTCACAGATCTTCTTACATATCTTCCGGGATACTTTTCGTCAAAATCCGCAAATTTTCTTTCCAGACTGTATTTCAGCAGACTGCTCCTGCCGAACATATGCTTATACGCCAGCTGGACAGCCGCATAGGATCCGCCGGCCCAGACGCCGGCCAGACCGGCTATTGTTTTCACCAGTTTTTTCATAAATGTCCTCTTCCGTTTCCTATGCCAGAGACTGATCAATAGCTTTTGCCAGCTGATCTGCGCAGGAGGTTCCTCTTCCCTTGCAGTCATTTCCTCTGAGGATATCTGCCACCTCAGCAGCAGGCTTACCCTCCACCAGCCTTCCGATGGCCTTCAGATTTCCGTTGCAGCCTCCCATAAATTTCAGATCATGCAGCACCTTTACTCCATCCTGATCTTCAAGATCAAAATCGATCTGCATGGAGCATACTCCCCTGGGGGAAAATGTAATATGCGTTGAACTCATTTTCACGTTCTCCTTTCCGGCTTGACTTCAATTCTCAAACTGAATACAATGATAGCATGCTTTTTTCAGAAAGGGAACACTTATGGACGCACATTTCTTTGCAACCGTGTCAAGAATGAAATATATCGAGCGCTGGGCACTGATGCGCTCCTCCCGCCCGGAGAATCTCTCCGAACATTCCCTGGAGGTTTCCATGATCGCTCATGCCCTCTGCACCATCGGAAATGTCCGTTACAACCGGAATCTGAACGCCGAGCGGGCTGCATTGATCGGGCTGTACCATGACGCCTCCGAGATCATCACCGGGGACATGCCCACGCCGGTGAAGTACTTTAACGCAGATATCCGCAGCGCCTACAAGGAAGTGGAAGCCGTTGCCAATCAGAAGCTCATCGACCAGCTTCCGGAGGACCTGAAGAGCGCTTATACGAAGATCCTGATGGAGCCGGAGGATCCGGATGAGAATACCCGTCTGATGTATCGCCTGGTGAAGGCTGCGGACAAGCTCTCCGCCTATATCAAATGTATCGAGGAAGAGCGAAGCGGCAATCAGGAATTCCGCACCGCCAAGCAGACCATCGAACGCTCCCTGGATCAGATGGCCGAAGAGCTGCCGGAGGTATGGGACTTCATGAAGGACTTCCTTCCCTCCTATGGCAAAACCCTGGACGAGTTGACATAACATTGTGTAGACAGGCCTTTGTCATTCTGAGGAGCGCAAGCGACGAAGAATCTTTTGGTTTCAGAAGGGAAAGATCCTTCGCTGCGCTCAGGATGACAGGTTTTTGTCATTCTGAGGAGCGCAAGCGACGAAGAATCTTTTGGTTTCAGAAAAAAAGCGCCTGAATCACTCACGACTCAGGCGCTTTTTATGTTCAAAGGTGTTACCCTTTTTGTTATTGATCGTACCTCTACCCGGTCACCGATTCGTTATTCCCGGTTTCGGTTCCGCCGACCTTGGCTTCTTCCTCTCCGGTTTCCGACTCGTCACCCTCGGTTTCTTCCTCACCGTCTTCCGACTCGTCACCCTCGGTTTCTTCCTCACCGTCTTCCGGTTCGTCACCCTCGGTTTCTTCCTCACCGTCTTCCGGTTCGTCAACCTCGGTTTCCTCTTCGACGATCACGGCTTCCGCTTCATCCTCCTCGGTTTCAGCTCCGCCGATCTCGATATCATCCTCACCATCTTCCGGTAAGCTAGCCTCGGTCTCCGATCTGTCCGGATCATCGCTCATGTCACCCTTCATCCCCTGCTGTTCTGCAAAGGTTTCCCAGGGCATGGGGCCCAGATCCTTTTCTTCCCCGGCGTTTTCCTGCTCCTTTGCAGATCCCGGATCCTGTTCGGTTTCGGGAGTACTCCGGAATACCGTGTAGTGGTCCTTATTCTTGTCTTTTTCCTTCTTCTCCTTCGACTGCTCCCGCTCCTTATCCTTATCGGACTTCAGAAGGGAATCACTGATGAGACGTTTACCCACTTCCACCTTCTTACCGGTGATCTTCTCGTAAATCCCGATAAATTCCTTACCGGTGATGGTCTCATGCTCATACAGAAATGCAGCGATGGCGTCAAGGACCGCTTCATTTTTCTTTAACAGCTTATATGCCCGGGAATAGGCACGCTTGATGATATTCCGAACTTCACTGTCGATCTTGGTCTCTGTCTCATCCGAGCACTGCAGCACGGAACGGCGATCCAGATATTCGCCGGTGATGCCCTCCAGCTGGACCATACCGAAACGCTCCGACATACCATACATGGTCACCATACGGCGGGCCTTCTCTGTAGCCTGCTGGATATCCGATGCAGCACCTGTGGTGACTGAGGGGAATTTAATGGCCTCGGCAGCACGTCCCGCACATGCGATGACGATATCTGCCTCGATCTCTGCCTGCGTCTCCAGACTCTTCTCCTCATCCGGCACCTGCCATACATAACCCAGCGCACCGTTGGTACGGGGAACGATGGTGATCTTCTGTACCGGAACCGTATTCTTCTGCAATACAGTCATCAGCGCATGACCGGTCTCATGGTAAGCCACCAGCTTACGTTCTTCATCGGAAAGGATCTTGTTCTTCTTCTCCTTACCGGCAAAGACAACCTCAACGGACTCGATGAGATCCTTCTGGGATACAAACTTCCGTCCCTTCTTAACAGCAAGCAGCGCTGCCTCGTTGATGATATTTGCCAGATCCGCACCTACAGCTCCACTGGTGGTCAGCGCCAGCTCATGCAGATCCACGGTCTCATCCATTTTGACATCCTTGCCGTGTACACGGAGGATATCCTCACGTCCCTGAAGATCCGGCCGCTCCACTACTACCCGGCGGTCAAACCGTCCCGGACGGAGAAGCGCCTTATCCAGCACCTCAGGCCGGTTGGTAGCCGCAAGGATCACGATACCCTTTGCGGTATCAAAGCCATCCATTTCCGAAAGCAACTGGTTCAGTGTCTGCTCACGCTCGGAGTCACCGCCCATATGACGGGTATCACGGCTCCGGCCGATGGCATCGATCTCATCGATGAAGATGATACAGGGTGCCTTCTCGTTGGCCTGCTTGAACAGATCCCGCACACGGGATGCACCGACACCGACATACATTTCCACGAATTCCGAACCGGAGATGGAGAAGAAGGGAACCTTCGCTTCACCGGCCACAGCCTTCGCCAGCAATGTCTTACCTGTACCCGGAGGGCCTACCAGAAGCGCACCCTTAGGCAGCTTCGCACCGATCTCCAGATAACGTTCAGGCTGATGAAGGAAATCCACCACCTCAGCCAGAGATTCCTTGGCTTCCTCCTCACCGGCCACATCCTTAAATGTGACGCCGGTATCCTTCTGCATGTCGTAGACCTTGGCATTTGACTTGCCCACGCCCATGATGCCGCCGCCCTTAGAGGCGCCCCGCATGATGAGCATCATCAGGATATAAAATGCCGCGATCATGATGACGTAGGACAGGATGGTCCGGAAGATGGCACTTCCGCCTTCGTCGATCTGGGAGAACTTCACCTCAGCCTCAGCCAGACGATCCACCAGGCTATAGTCATCGGTACGCACTACATAGTAGGTCACATCCTGACTGCCCTTATCCTTCGGCGTAAAGTAGATCTTCGATGTATAGATCTCTACCTTTTCCACCTTCTTTTCCTTGACCATGGTGATGAACTTGTCATAGGATACCTCCTGCTGCCCCGCGGATTTGAACCGGTTGAACTGCTGCACAAAGAGCAGGGTCAGCACCATGGAAATGATAAGGATGATGATGGTCCCGGTAAAGCCCGGCCGTTTCGGCCGGTTACCGTTCTGATTGTTATTGTTGTTGTGATTCTGATTATTTTCCATTTTTTATCTTTTCTGTTTGATGATCATCGGATCGCCGGTTGAAACGACTATCTGTAGATCGGATATTTGGAAGTGCTGCTCTCTACCAGAGCCATAGCCTTCTCGTTATCCTTGTCGATGATCGCACTCTTAAATGCATCTGCAATGATGAACATATCTTCCTTTACTGCGCCACGGGTGGTAACTGCAGGTGTACCTACGCGGATACCGCTGGTAACGAAGGGAGACTTGGGATCATTGGGAACCGTATTCTTGTTTACAGTGATATGTACCTCATCCAGCAGCTTCTCCACTTCCTTACCGGTAAGCTCAAGATTCTGCAGATCTACCAGCATCAGGTGGTTGTCCGTTCCGCCGGAAACGATCTTGAAGCCTCTCTCCATAAGTGCGGAAGCAAGTGTGGATGCGTTCTCAACAACTCTGTCCATATATGCCTTATACTCTGCGGAAAGCGCTTCCTTGAAGCATACAGCCTTTGCTGCGATCACATGCATCAGCGGGCCGCCCTGGATCCCGGGGAATACGGCCTTGTTGAAGTTGTACTTCTTGTTTACTTCCTCGCTGCAAAGGATCATACCGCCGCGAGGTCCGCGAAGGGTCTTGTGTGTGGTTGTTGTGGTGATATCCGCATAGGGGATGGGGCTCATATGATTTCCGGTAGCTACCAGACCTGCGATATGGGCCATATCCACCATGAGTACCGCACCAACCTCATCAGCGATCTCACGGAACTTCTTGAAATCGATCTCTCTTGCATATGCGGATGCACCTGCAACGATGAGCTTCGGCTTGCATTCCTTAGCGATGCGGAGAACCTCGTCATAATCGATGCGGCCCTCTGCATTTACGCCGTAGGGAACACAGTGGAAATATTTACCGGACATATTTACCGGGCTTCCGTGGGTAAGATGTCCGCCGTGATCCAGGTTCATACCCATGAAGGTATCGCCCGGCTCCATAACAGCAAAGAATACTGCCATATTTGCCTGCGCACCGGAATGGGGCTGTACATTTGCATACTCAGCGCCGAAAAGCTTCTTGGCACGCTCTCTTGCCAGTTCCTCAACCACATCCACATACTGGCATCCGCCGTAATAACGCTTTCCGGGATAACCCTCTGCGTACTTGTTGGTCAGATGAGAGCCCATAGCTGCCATAACCGCCTTGGAAGCGATATTCTCGGAAGCGATCAGCTCCAGGTTCTGATTCTGACGGTTCAGCTCGTCGGTCATTGCTGCTGCAACCTCAGGATCGGACAGCAGGACTTCTTCAAAATTAAACATAATGTTCCTCCTAAATGTTATAAAATGTTCTTATTCTCACTGCTTCTGCAGTTATTGACTCTAAACAGTGATCTGTCCCAGTACCTCACCGATCTTTCCCTTGATCACGATGTCCGCAGCCTTATCTCTGGATGTTTCGGACATGTTGATCACGCACAGATGCTTTCCGCGGAAGTAATCGATGAAGCCCGCTGCCGGATATACCACCAGGGAGGTTCCGCCGATGATCAGCATATCCGCTTTGGAAATGTGTTCTACCGCCCGGCGCATAACGCTGTTATCCAGGCCCTCCTCATACAGCACCACGTCGGGACGGATGGTCCCTCCGCAGTCCTCACATTTCGGAACTCCGGTGGTACCGGTGATGATCTTCAGTCCGTCATAGCGTTTCCCACAGTTCATGCAGTAATTCCGAAGTGTTGAACCATGAAGCTCCAGCACCTCCTTGCTCCCTGCCGCCTGATGCAGGCCGTCGATATTCTGGGTAACGATGGCCTTAAGCTTTCCGGCCGCTTCAAGCTCTGCCAGCTTCTTATGGGCCGCATTGGGCTTAACTTCCTCAAAGATCATCTTATCTCTGTAGAATTCATAGAATTCTTCGGTCCTTCGCATAAAGAAGGTATGACTTACGATGGTCTCCGGCGGATATTTATACTTCTGTGCATACAGACCATCCTGGCTTCGGAAATCCGGTATACCGCTCTCCGTGGATACGCCTGCGCCGCCGAAAAACACGATATAATTCGACTCATTTACCGCATTCTGCAGTTTCTGAATAGCCTCATTGCTTATTTCACCCATAGTTTCCTCCTCTCTTCCCGCTTAAGGAGTATCCTGTTGTCCGCCGGTCTCTCCGGGGACACCACTGGTACTTGTACCCCCTTCCGAACCCTCGCCGGTATTACCGCCGGGGTTCTCTCCCGGTTCTCCGGTGTTTTCTTCCGTGGGGGGCTCAGCCTTCTCCGTAACATAAAGGGTCATGCGGCCTACCATATTCACGGTGACGCCATTGGGCTTCTGATAACTGGGGGACACATCCACCTTGCCCGGTTCCTTACCCTCAACATTCAGGTAGATCCCCAGGGATTCCTTCGTTACCTCGGCCAGCTCTGCCGCCAGTCCCTTCAGGCGGATCTTATATACGCCGGAAACCACCAGCTCATAAACGAGATCGTCGCTTGCGCCCCGCATTTCCACATCCTCTGCGGTGATCTCGATCTCCTTCTCCTGCTTCCTCTCCATGGTAAGGCTTACAGCCACCTCCTTATTAGAGTCCGCAAGATAGATTCCATCCGGAAGATAGGAGTCCAGCTCCCGGTTGATCTCAAAGCTCTCGGATGCGTCGTCCACACCAATATCATTTACTTCGATGGCGCTCACACCATCCAGGATCTGCTGTGCTCCCGCTACGACAATGGTCTGGGGCGTGTAGTTAACATCGGTAACCACATAATCCGTCTTCGGCGTTCCTGTCACGCTGACCCGGATGGGGATCTCCTTGGTGGGGAAGATCTTGGCGGTAACCTTGACCTCTTCCAGACTCAGCTGCAGCGAATCGCTGCTTAAGGCCTCGCCGTAGGCATTCATGCACCTGGGGGTTACCCGGCTCTCCACATTCTGGTCCTTGCCGGATACGTTCACCACCGCCCGGACCTCCGTAACCTTGCTGACAATGGACTGCGGCCCGGAAACCTGAATGATATTCGGCGATACGGAAACCGTTCCCAGGGCGTACCCCTCCGCCGGCTGTCCTTCGGCCACCGCCCGGATGGAAATGTCCTTCTTGATCTTATCCTCAATGGTCAGATTCATGGTGTTATTCACGTACGTGATATCCAGATTGTTCATTACCCTGGTATCTCTGGGAACTACCTTGATCTGCACGGAGTTCGTCACCGAAACCTCTGAAAGATCGGCAGATGCGTAGAAATTATCTGCGGTCAGACTATCCACCACGGATCTGGGGCCCTTGACCACGATATCCACGGTCTTACCGTTGACCACGTCATAGACCTTACCCATATTCTCAATGGCGCTGCCGTTCAGCTGCTCCACGGGAATACCCTTGATGGTCTTGGTCATGGAATAATCATCGACATTCATGACGATCAGCCAGAGAATGACGGCCAAAAAGATGGAAATCAGTTTCAGCCCCGGATTCTGGAAGATCTTCATGTCCCGCAGTCTGGTCTTGTTCTCCGGACTATTTTCCTGACTCATTATCCCGACCTCCCTTCTTCTTTTTTCTCCGCCTCGGTTCTTCTTCCTTATCCTGAAGGAGCACCAGCTGTTTCCGAAGAGAGTCATCGTTCAGATTCCGTATAAGCTGACCGCGGTAAGCCACGGACACAGCTCCCGTCTCTTCCGAAACGATGATCGTCATACTGTCTGTAGTTTCGCTGATCCCCAGTCCTGCTCTGTGACGGGTTCCCAGCTCTTTATTTACATCATTCCGCTCTGTCAGCGGCAGATAACAGGTTGCTGCCACCACCCGGTTGTTCCGGATGATCACAGCCCCGTCATGAAGCGGCGTGTTCTTCTCAAAGATATTCACCAGGAGCTGCGTGGATACCACGGCGTCCAGACTGATCCCGGTCCGCTCGTATTCCCCCAGCGGCGTCTCGTGCTCCAGCACGATCAGTGCTCCGGTCTTCGCCTTACCCAGCTCAGAAGCGGTGCGGACCAGCTCGTAAACCGTTTTATCCGAAAACCGTTCCTCTCCCACATTTTTGTCATCGAAGTTGATGAACCGTTTCAATATCCTCTTACGTCCCAGCTCATCCAACGCACGTCTCAGCTCCGGCTGGAACAGGATGATCAGGGCAATGATCAGCACGCTTACGATATTCTTGGCGATCCAGAGGATCGTGTTCAGACGCAGCAACGCAGACAAGCCAAGGAACACCAGAAGTACCAGGATCCCCTTCAGAAGCGTCCATGCACGGCTGGTCTTGAACCACAGTAAAATGTGGTACAGCAGATATGCAATTATTATAATATCAAGAACATCGCTCCAGGTTATGGCCGGTATGTAAAACCAGTCAAAATAGGAGCTGAAAAATGCCTTGATCCCATCCATGGAACCACCCCGTTTCGCTATGTCCCTCTGTCCACAAATGCTGTAACAAAAGATCAGCCTTCATCCTCAATATCCGTCAGGTCTTCCTTCGGATGTTTTGCCCGGCTTACCAGCTTCTCCGCATCGGAATCCGTCAGATCTCTTGCCGGTTCTCCCACATCCCTTCTGTCCTCCGGACGAATGGGACGACGCGGTCTTCCTTCCTCCGGGCGGATCGGACGACGCGGTCTTCCTTCCGCTCCTTCCTCCGGGCGGATCGGACGACGCAGTCTTCCTTCTGCTCCTTCCTCCGGACGGATCGGGCGACGCGGTCTTCCTTCCGCTCCTTCCTCCGGGCGAATGGGACGACGCGGTCTTCCTTCCGCTCCTTCCTCCGGGCGAATGGGGCGACGCGGTCTTCCTTCCGCTCCTTCCTCCGGGCGGATG
>JAGBNH010000124.1 GCA_017634475.1 Eubacterium sp. | reverse complement strand
CGATCTTAAGCAGCCGTACCGGATGTCGTAAGGGCATGTTCTCCAACGCCTCCAGAGCGTAGGCATAGCTGATGCCCGAAGCCGCGATGCCCAAAGTGATGGGGCCGCCTTCGACTTCTCCCGCATCCAGGATCTTATCCTCCGCTTCCCTAAGCTTCTCCGGATCCTCTGCCGGAAGGTCAAGGACCGAATTCCCGGGATATGCGGAGAAAGCTTCGGCCAGCTGTTCATTTCGTTTCACGATGGCCTGATGACTGGCGAAGGAAAGACGCGGGAAGATCACCCAGCGCTTCGAATCCTTGACAAACCCTTCGGGGGTATGCACCACATACTCCTCCGGATCCTTAACATCCAGAGACTGGTATCCGTGGCAGATCCTTGTGGTGGGCCGAAGGAATACGGGTGTCCCGTATTTCTCGGACAGTTCAAATGCGTCCTGCACCATCTGATAGGCTTCCTCCTGGGAGGAAGGATCAAAGCAGGGAAGCTTGGAGAAGCCGGCAAATCTGCGGGTATCCTGTTCCGTCTGTGAGGAAATGGGGCCCGGATCATCTGCCACCAGCACCACCATACCGCCCTTGACACCTACATATTCCAGACTCATCAGCGGGTCGGAAGCCACATTTAAGCCCACCTGCTTCATGGTCACCAGGGCTCTTGCTCCGCTGTAAGCCGCACCGGCTGCCAGCTCCATGGCTGCCTTCTCGTTTACCGACCATTCCACATAGGTGGAATCTCCCCGGCGTTTAGCCACGGTCTCCAGCACCTCGGTGGAGGGCGTACCGGGATAACCGGCCACCACATTTACGCCGGCTGCCAGAGCCCCCAGGGCTATGGCTTCATTACCCATTAAATATTCCTTATGCATGATCTACTCCTTATCCGGATCATCGTCCTCTTCATCCTCGGGAACTATTCCGTCCCAATCCCCCGGACCATCGTAACCTACGTCCCGAGGACCTGCTCCGTAACCTTCCCCCGGATCATGGAAATCAAAGTCCCGGGGATCCCGGATTGAGATCACCTGTACCTTCTTCTCCTTCTTCACCCGGAAGGTCATAAGGAGCAGCAGGATCACAACACCCAGCAAAAAAGCCAGATATTTGATCATGTTGCTGCCCAGAAGTTTACCGGGAAGGGGATAAGATTCAGAATTCACCAGATTGTTAAAATAGTTGCTGTCATAATTTCCCATCCGTTTATGCATGGGAAATTCCCTGTCGGATTTCAGGAAATACTGATAGACCGGTTCGGCCCCGTTATCATCCCAGGTGATGTCCATGTTGTACCATTTTCCGTCCAGCTGAACCATATTCCACATATGGTTCTCTCCCTGTTCGGTACTGGGATCTCCGCCGAAGCCGGTGATCACTCTGGCCTTAACCCCTGCTGCATTCAGCAGATAATACGCCGCCAGACTGTATCCGCTGCAGACCATGATCCCATCCCTGAAGCCTTCGATATCCGTATGATTTCCCAGTTCCTTCCGCTGGTCATACTCAAAGTTCTTTATGAGATAATCATGGACATTCAGTACGGTGTCAAACTCCGTCTCCCCCTTAAGCTCTACCGCCAGCTTCTTCATTTTATCGAAATGGGTATCCATATCCAGGCTGCTGTACCTGTAGCTAAGAAGAGACTGCAGGTAGCCGCTGCGATAGGAAAGGGTGATGGAATCCACGTAATACATGAGGTAGCATCCGCTTTTCAGCGGCTCCGTCTCATTATAGTGCCCCTCAAATTTGTTCCAGTCCATGTGCACCAGAGATTTTCCCAGATCCTTGTCCGGGGTGGGATAACGCATGAGCAGTTCTCTTCTGGACAACTGATCCGCCAGAAGGTCGTAGAAATCCTCCCGGGAATAGACCTCCCCCGCCGCCAGGCTCTTTAACGGAAGGGCCCCCAGCAGAAGGGCAAAAAGCAGAAGAAACAGGGGTATCCTGAAATATGCAGTTTTTCTCTTTCTTCCGGAACTGTTCATTTTCCTCTATTTCCGATCCCTGATCACTTCAGCCAGATATATCTTGCCGTATTCAGCGCTTCCTCATAGATGGGCTCTGCGATGCCCACAAGCTTCTTCTCCGACTCCTCGATCTGGGCCAGCGTAGGCTTGGTCACCGGATGCCTGGCCACAAATATGGTGCAGCAGTCTTCATAGGGCTGGATGGAGGTTTCATAAGTCCCGATCTTCTCGGAGATATCCACGATCTCCTGCTTATCCAGGCCGATGCAGGGCCGGTAAACCGGGCATTCCACTGCATGATCGATAACCCCCAGGGAGAATACGGTCTGTGAGGAAACCTGCCCGATGGATTCGCCGGTGACGATGCAGTCCGCCTCCTCCCGCTTTGCGATCTCCTGGGCGATACGGAACATATACCGTTTCATAATGATGGTCAGCTCATCATGGGGGCAGTGATCATAGATCGCCAGCTGCAGCTTCGTGAAATCCACGATGTGAAGCTTAATGGGGCCGGCATACCGGGCCACGATGCGTCCCAGATCCTGCACCTTCTCCAAAGCACGTTCGGAGGTATATGGGGGTGAATGGAAATACACCGCCTGCATCTCCACGCCTCGTTTTGCGATCATCCAGGTAGCCACCGGACTGTCGATCCCTCCGGAAAGAAGGGAGATGGCTTTTCCGTTGGTTCCCACCGGAAGTCCTCCGGGACCGGGAAGCACCTTGGAATAGATATAGGCCTTATTCCGGATCTCCACCTCCACCATTACCTGGGGATCATGCACATCCACGGATAAGCCCTGCTCCTCGAAGCGGTCCAGCAGGACGCCTCCCAGCCGGGCCTCCATTTCCATGGTATGTACCGGAAACTCCTTATCTCTGCGGCGCACATGCACCTTGAAGGTGAAATGATAATCGTCATATTCCTCGGCAAAATATTCCGCCACCCGCTGATCCACGCTTTCCGGCGTTGGCTGCTCCACCTCCCATACCGGGCAGATCCCGGTGATGCCAAAGGTCTTGGACATCCGTCCCACAGCCTCGTCATAATCAAAGGCGGACTTTGCCTCTACAAAGATCCGTCCGTACTCCCGGCGAACCTCAAATGCGCCCAGAGGCTTCAGTCTTGCACGCAGCTTCTTGCAGAGGATATCCTCGAAGACATAGCGGTTCTTCCCCTTTGTTCCGATCTCTGCATATTTGATCAAAAATGTTCTGATTTCCATAATTCTGTCTTTCTTATCGTTTTGTTTCGTCAGATCCCGGTCCGACAATACGCTTTTATCCACGGGTATAATGCCGTAATGTGGGCAGCAGCCGGGTCACGGTCTCGATGACATAATCCACTTCTTCCTCCGTATTCTCCTCGGAGAAGCTGAACCGCAGGGTGGATTCTCTCTGCTCCGCCGGAAGATCGATGGCCTTAAGCACGCTGCTCTCCCTCTTCTTATTGGAGGAGCAGGCTGAACCTGCGGATACATATATCCCCTCGGACTCCAGGCTGTGAAGCATTACCTCCGCTCTTACCCCGGTAAAGCTGATGCTGGCGATATGCGGTGCGCCGAAGGAATGGCTGAATACCTCGGGAAGGGCCGTAAGACCGGCGATCAGTCTGTCCCGAAGGCCTGCGATTCTTTCATTTCTTTGCTCCAATACCTTCTGGTCCAGCACCGATCGACGAATGGCCGAAGCAAAGCCTGCGATGCCCGGTACATTTTCCGTACCGGAACGCATCCCCTTCTGCTGACCGCCGCCGTAGATGATGGGTCTGAGGAGAAGTCCCTTCCGGACATACAGAAAACCTACGCCCTTTGGTCCGTGAAGCTTATGGGCACTGACGGAAAGCAGGTCCACATTCAGCTTGCTCACATTGATGGGGAGCTTCCCATAGGCCTGGATGGCGTCGGTATGCACGTAGGTCTTTGGATTCTTCTTATGCACCGCTTTAGCGATGCCTTCGATGGGGAAGATGGAACCGATCTCGTTATTCACCATCATCACCGATACCAGAATGGTATCCGGCCGGAGTGCCTCCGTCACCTGCTCGGGGGTTACGATCCCGTCGGCATTTACGGGAAGGCGGGTCACAAGGAAGCCCTCCTTCTCCAGGAAATCCAGAGCCGCCCCCACACTGGGATGCTCCACATTTGTGGAAAGGATATGCATTCCCGTACGTTTCCTGGCCAGGGCCGTTCCCATCAGCGCCTCGTTATTGCTTTCCGTTCCCCCGGAGGTAAAAAGGATCTCCTCCGGCAGAGCATGGATGCTCTTTGCCGCATCCGCCTGGGCGTCCCGGACATAGTGTTCCGCGGTCACGCCGCATTTATGCATGGAGGAGGGATTACCGAAATCCTCCGTCAGGATCTTCATCATCAGTTCCGCCGTTTCGGGGTAAACCCGGGTGGTGGCGGAGTTATCAAGATATACTTCCATAGTCATTCCTGTTTCTTATTTCTTACTTTTGTTACGTTCTCTTCGGCGCTCTCCCTCAGTCCGCATCCCGGTCCAGCAGGAAGCCCAGCACCGAAAGCAGCATCATCCCGGCGGTCTCTGTCCTGAGGATCCGGTGTCCCAGGGTGATGACCTCTGCCCCGATCTTCCTTAGGGCATCGATCTCACTTTCCTCAAAACCGCCCTCCGGACCGATAAAAATGCCCACCGACCGAATGGTCTTTTCTTTTGCCCCTTTCTCCAGCTTCTTCAGCACGTCTTTGGTATACCGCATTCCCTTTGCATTTTCATAGGGAAGGAGGATCAGGTCATGCTTTTCGGCAGCCTTCACTGCTTCCTTCATGGACAGAAATGTTCCCACCTCCGGGATCACACCTCTGCCGGACTGCTTCGCCGCCGACTCGGAGATGGCCTGATAACGAAGCCTCCGCTTCTCGGCCTTGGCCTGATCCATCTTCACCACGGACCGGGTCATCCATACGGGGACAATTGAAGCTGCCCCCAGCTCCACGGCCTTCTGAATGATGAGCTCCAGCTTATCTCCCTTGGGAAAGCCCTGATACAGGGTGATCTCCACCGGCAGCTCCGCCGCATTCCCGGAGATATCCTCAATGGTTCCCAACACCTCCTCCGGACTGATGGAGGTGATCCTGCAGGTATAATCCCTGTTCCCGGTCCCCACCATGATGAGGTCCCCCACGGAAAGCCGAAGGACCTGGGCCGCATGATGAGCGTCACCCCCGGAGAGCCGGACGGTGCTTTCCTTTATATTTACTTCTTCAGAGAAAAAACGATGCATGTTATTCTCCGATCTTTGCCACTACAGAGACCCACTCACCCATTTCCACGGTATCCAGGATCTCGAATCCGTTCTTACGCATCGCCTGTCTTACATCCCCGGCACGATCCGTGCTTATGCCTGATGTGATAAATATACCGCCCGGTACAAGGTAACGGGGGATCACTCCGGAAAGGGGGATGATCACATCCGCAAGGATATTTGCCACAACGATATCATAGGTTCTGGCGGGAACCGTATCCTCTTCCCCCATGGCCAGATCCACCAGCTGCACCGGATTGACTGCAGCTATACCGGAACCCAGACTGGCCTTCCGGTAGCTCTCCTTCTCCTCCTCCGTTCTTGCGCCGATGATATTTCCGGCCAGGAGATTACCGCAGGAGAAGTCGATCCGATCCCTGGAGAGACCGTTAGCCTCTGCATTTTCCTTACTGGAGATCACCGCCTGGGGATCGATATCCAGTCCATGGACATAGCCGGCTCCCAGAAGCACGGAAAGAATGGCCAGGATCCCGCTTCCGCAGCCCACATCAAAGACAGACTGCCCTTCCTTCAGGTATTTTCGAAGCTGGCCGATACAAAGCCTTGTGGTTTCATGGGTTCCCGTACCGAAGGCCATGACTGAAGAGATATTCACCACCTTATCCTCCGGGCGGATATCCGCATATTCGGTCCATACCGGCCGGATCACGATATCCTCTTCCAGACGGAAGGGCTGGTAATACTGTTTCCAGTTATCCTGCCAGGTGGAATCATCGGAGGTCTCTTCTACGGTGATCCGTCCGGTTCCTGTGGGCAGGAATTCCGACAGACGCTTCAGCTCCGCTTCCACATTTTCCTTAAGGGCCTGTATCTCCTCCTGAGACAGGTTCTCTTCCAGATATACGGACACATAGGCGGTCTCTTGATCTCCCTCGGGGATCAGCGGCACGTCCACATACATCTGCTTCATTTCATCTTCCGTAAGGGGCTGGCTGTCGGAGATCTCCGCTCCGGGAAATCCCTGTTCCTCCAGGTAAGCCGCCACCAGATCCTCCGCTTCCACGGAGGTCTCTATGGTAAATTTCTTCCAGATCATTTGCTCTTCCTTTTTCGCTGTGAAAGTATCTGTGCATAAACATACAGACTCTATTTTACTGCAAAAAAAGGCATGCGGTCAATAACCACATGCCTTTTCTTTCATAATTCAATCCCTATCTCCGTCTCTTTTTGCGGTGATCTCCGAAGGAGAAGCCGCCTGCGGAATCGGTTGCAGCTCTCTGCTGAACCAGAGTGGTCTGCTCATACTGATTGAGGATGCTCTTCTGCTCCTCGGTGAGATTCTCGGGAACCTGAACCACCAGTGTAACATAGTGATCACCACGTACATTCTTGTTACGCAGTGTCGGAACGCCCTTGCCCTTCAGCTTAACCTTGGTATTGGTCTGGGTACCTGGCTGGATATCATACTCCATAGGTCCGTCGATGGTCTGCAGTGTGACTCTTCCGCCCAGAGCAGCTTGCGTAAAGGTGATGGGCTCGGTAGAATACAGATCATATTCCTGACGTGCAAATGTGGGATGCTTATCCACAAGGATGGTCACCAGAAGGTCACCGCGCTCACCGCCGTTGGTACCGGGCTCACCCATCTCACGAAGACGGATACTCTGGCCGTTATCGATACCTGCAGGTACCTTGATCTGAATGGTCTTCTTACTCTTTACATAACCGGAACCGGCGCAGTTCGAACACTTGTAACGGATGATCTTACCGCTTCCCTGACAATCCGGACACATCTGCACCGTACGGGCCATACCGAAAAGGGACTGCTGGGTGAAAACAACCTGTCCTTTACCGGCACATTTCGAACATACCTCAGCGGGATGTCCCGGCTGAGCGCCTGTTGCCTTACAAACCGGACACTCATCCTTAAGCGGCATCTCGATCTCTGCCTGTGCACCGAATACGGCTTCTTCAAAAGAAACACGCACGGTCGTACGGATATCCGCACCACGCATGGGACCGTTTGCCTGACGGGAACGTGAGCCGCCGCCGAACATATCCCCGAAGATATCGCCGAAGATGTCGCCCATATCGGCGAAATCGAAACCAAAGCCACCGTCTCCGCCGGCATTCGGATCAAAAGCAGCCCAGCCGAACTGGTCGTACTTCTTCCGCTTATCCGGATCGGAAAGGATCGCATAGGCTTCCGAAGCTTCCTTGAACTTCGCCTCCGCCTCTTTATCACCCGGGTTTGCATCCGGGTGATACTTCTTGGCGAGTACACGATACGCTTTCTTTAGTTCATTGTCACTGGCGTTCTTGGACACTCCCAGGACGTCGTAACAATCTCTTTTTTCTTCTGTCATGCTATTACCTCACAGACTGATAATTAAACCTCTTTGAAGTCTCCATCAACTACATCACCACCGAAGTTCGGTGTGCCTGCTCCGGTACCTGCATTTGCTCCGGGGCCGTTCTGCTCATAGAGCTTAGCGAACAGATTCTGCGCGGAGTTCATCAGTGTCTCACGACCAGCTTTAAGTTTCTCAACATCATAGTCGGAAAGGTTATCGATATCTGTTCCGTCAATGATGGTCTTCAGAGACTGAAGATCAGCCTCAACCTGCTTCTTATCTGCATCCGGAAGCTTGTCGCCAACTTCATTAAGGGCCTTCTCGGTCTGGAATACGATAGCGTCTGCATCGTTACGAACCTCAACGCCTTCCTTACGCTTCTTATCTGCCTCTTCATAAGCAGCTGCTTCCTTAACTGCTCTCTCGATATCGTCATCAGAAAGGCTGGTGCCGGAGGTAATGGTGATATGCTGCTCACGGCCTGTACCAAGATCCTTTGCGGATACATTTACGATACCGTTTGCATCGATATCGAAGGTAACCTCGATCTGCGGAACACCACGGCGAGCCGGAGCGATACCATCCAGACGGAAACGTCCCAGCGACTTGTTATCCTTAGCGAATTCACGATCGCCCTGTACGATATGGATATCTACTGCATCCTGATTATCCTGTGCGGTAGAGAAGATCTGGCTCTTCTTTGTGGGGATGGTGGTATTTCTCTCGATCAGGTGAGTAGCGATACCGCCCATGGTCTCGATGGACAGAGTAAGGGGAGTAACATCGAGAAGAAGGATGTCGCCGGCGCCCTCATCACCGGCCAGCTTACCACCCTGGATGCAGGCACCGATAGCAACGCACTCATCCGGGTTGATCCCCTTGAAGGGCTCCTTACCGGTGATCTGCTTAACTGCGTCCTGAACGGCGATCACACGGGTAGAACCACCAACCAGAAGTACCTTATCCAGCTCAGCTGCGGTAAGACCTGCATCATCCAGAGCGGTCTGTACCGGTCCACGGGTCTTCTCAACCAGATCAGCTGTCAGCTCATCGAACTTAGCACGGGTCAGATCCATATCGAAGTGCTTCGGTCCCTCGCTGGTAGCGGTAATGAACGGAAGGTTGATATTGGTAACGGTCTGGGAAGAAAGCTCCTTCTTAGCCTTCTCAGCTGCTTCCTTCAGACGCTGCATAGCCATCTTATCGGTGGAAAGATCTACGCCCTCTTTCTTCTGGAACTCTTCCAGCATGTACTTGGTCACTGCGTTATCGAAGTCATCACCACCCAGGAGATTGTTACCTGCGGTAGCAAGTACTTCAATGACACCGTCACCGATCTCAATGATGGAAACATCGAATGTACCACCACCAAGGTCGTAAACCATGATCTTCTGTTCCTTCTCATTATCCAGACCATAGGAAAGAGCTGCTGCGGTAGGCTCGTTGATGATACGCTTTACATCAAGACCTGCGATCTTACCTGCATTCTTGGTAGCCTGTCTCTGAGAGTCGGTGAAGTATGCGGGAACGGTGATAACTGCTTCAGTTACCTTCTCACCCAGATATGCTTCTGCATCTGCCTTCAGCTTCTGCAGAATCATTGCGGAGATCTCCTCCGGAGAATACTTCTTATCATCGATGGTTACCTTATAATCGGAACCCATGTGACGCTTGATGGAGGAGATGGTCTTATCTGCATTTGTAACAGCCTGACGCTTTGCAGCATCGCCGACTACACGCTCGCCGGACTTCAGGAATGCAACTACAGACGGGGTCGTACGAGATCCCTCGGCATTCGTGATAACTACCGGCTTACCACCTTCCATAACGGCTACGCAAGAGTTTGTTGTACCTAAGTCAATACCAATAATCTTTCCCATTGTTTTAATTCCTCCTAAGAATTATATAAACTAAAATTGTTTACCGTAAAATGTTGTTTTCTTCGTTAGTTTGCAACCTTCACCATACTGTGCCGGAGCACGGTATCTTTATACATATAGCCCTTCTGCATCTCTTCCACAACGATGTTCTCCCCCAGATTCTCATCCTTTACGTGGATCACCGCGTTGTGATAGTTGGGATCGAATTCCTTGCCCTCAGCATTCATGGGTTCTACGCCGATCTTGTTCAGCGTTTCCATCAGCTGCTTATAGATCATTTCAATGCCTTCCTCGAACGGCGTTTTTTCTTCCTCTTTTAGCGATCCGAGTGCACGTTCGAAGTTATCGATCACGGGAAGAAGCTTTTCGATGGCATCGGAAGCGCCGTAATCAAACATCTTGGCATTTTCCTTCTCATTTCTTGCCCGCATATTGTCGAAGTCCGCAAGCAGCCGTGTGTACTTTTCCTTGTTCAGATCTGCAAGTGCATGCGCATCTTCCAGTTCCTTCATCAAGGCCTTGGAGCCTCTCCTGTTCTTCTTGGGTACCGGCTTCGGCCGCTTTGCATCAGCCTCCTCCGGATCCACATCCTCCTCCTCGTCGATGGACACTCTCGTGCCGGCATCAACTCTGTTGGGATCGACGATCAGCTTCTGCTCTGCAGGGAGGGCTTCATTTTCTTTCTCTTCCTGCAACCTCTTCAGCATCGCGTCCATACCGCCTTTTCCTGCCATGCGTGTCACTCCTTTTTATTTATTTTATGTTGAATATATTCCGTTTTTGATCTGAGCCTTATTCCTTGCTGCTGTTCGACTTGAAGATCGAATCCAGCTCATCCGTAAGATCCTTCAGCGTCTTTACTACTTTTTTGTAATCCATCCGCTTCGGACCGATGATCCCGATCGTTCCCTTGGCGCCCTCCGGCAGCTCATAGGTGGAAGTCACAATGGAATAATCCTTCAGATTCTTCATGGGAGCTTCTTCTCCGATAAAGATCTGTATGCCGTCCTGCTTCTCTTCACCGGACTTCATGGTCTCATCCACAAGGGGCTCAAGTCCTCTCGTATCCTCCAGCGTTTCCAGAAGAGCCGTAGCCTTCTGCACGTCTCCAAGCTCATCGTAACGAAGGATATTGGATGTACCGCTGGTATAGATCTGCAGCTCCTCTGCCTGATGCACCGCATCCACGATCCCTTCAAATACCCGTTCCAGAATATCCGCATACTCCCCGGCCTGTCTGCGCATGGCCTGCATGAGCTCGATATTGATCTCATTCACGGATGCACCGGTCAGGAAGGTATTCAGAAGCAGATTCAGCTTGAGCACCTCTTCATTACTGAGAGCCCGGTCCACATGGATCAGCTGATTCTTTGCCACATTATCCCCCACGACGATAACCGCCACCAGATTGCTGTCATCCACCTGAGAGAGCTGGATGAACTTCACCTGTCGGTTCCGCATCTGCGGAGAGGTTACCATGGTGGCGTACTGGGTATTGTAAGCCAGCACCTTGGCCACCTGCTTCAGCAGGGCCTCCAGCTTATCCACACGTTCCAGTAAGGCTCCCCGGGATTCCTCGGATTCGTTCTTCTCCTGCATCATGGAATCCACATAGAAGCGGTATCCCTTATCCGTTGGGATCCGTCCGGCGGAGGTATGGGGTTGCACCAGATATCCCATTTCTTCCAGGTCCGCCATCTCATTCCGTATGGTCGCGGAGCTTAAGTTCAGATCCGTGAACTTGGAAATGGTACGGCTGCCCACCGGCTCGCCGGTCTCGAGATAATTGGCAATGATCGCCTTGAGGATCTTTGTCTTACGGTCATCAAGCGGTTGGCTCTGTGCCGCATTCTGAAGATGAAGCGCATTTTGATTTTGACTCAACACCATCACCATCCTCATCAATTGTTGATATTCAGTTTTGTTTTTCTTCCGGTGTTAGCACTCACTATTTCTGAGTGCTAACCACTATGAATAATCTAACACCCAAAGGCGCTTTTTGTCAAGCAAAATAATGCAATTCCTTCATATATTTTTGTAGGTTTTTGCTATATTTTTCTTTCCGTTTCCGCGTCATTTTTCCAGGAGAAAATCCGACAGGATGATATTGCTCACATCGATGCCGGCATCCGTCAGGCGGACGTAATCCTCATCCACCTCCATGAAGCCGTCGTCGGTATAATGGTTGATCACCTGCCCGTAGACCGAGAACATATCTTTATTGAACCGTTCCTTGAAGTCTCTTCTGCTGACGCCCCGGATCATCCGAAGCCCCAGGAACATATACTCTTCCATCCTGCGGTCCACATACATGGCGGTCTGATCCGTCCGGAGGGCGTTGGTCACTGCATCATAGAGAAGCAGCTTATCCACCTCCGGCGTCATCTTCTCGGAAGCTTCCTGCATCAGCTGAAGATAGCGGTCCAGATCCCGGGTATTGGTGAACCGTTCTCCCTTGAACAAAGAGGAGGCTCCCAGCCCCAGACCGATGTATTCCCCGCCGGTCCAGTAAACCGTATTATGCTGGCTGGCATGTCCCGGCTGGGCGTAATTGGAGAATTCATAACGTTCATAGCCGTTGGTCCGAAGGATCTTCTTGGTCATGGCGTACATCCGCCGGTCCATATCCTCATCCGGAAGCATATTCAGGAGCACCGGATCCTTCGCCAGAGGCGTATCCTCCTCTACCTGAAGAGAATAAACGGAAATGTGTTCCGGCCGGTATTCCATAACCCTGGTCAGGGTATCCACAAAGGAATGCATATCCTGGCCGGGGATCCCCGACATCACATCCACGTTGATGTTCCGGAAACCGGCACGGCGGGCAGAGGTAAAGCCTGCCACAAACTGATCGAAGTTATGGATCCGCCCCAGCATCCGGAGCATTTCATCGTCCGCGCTCTGAAGCCCGATGGACAGCCGGTTGATCCCGTAGGACTGATAGGCCAGAAGATCGGTATATTTAATGGTTCCCGGATTCGCCTCGATGGTGATCTCCGCAAACCGGTCGATGGAGAAGACCTGACGGAGCTCCTTCATGATGGCCTCGATCAAGGATTCATCCAGGCTGGAAGGTGTTCCCCCGCCGATAAAGACGGTCCGCACCACATAGCGGTCCGCATAGGGCTTATACAGCATGATCTCTGTCCGCAATGCATCGATATACTGCAGCTGTGTGGCGTAAAGCGCATCATCGAAGGACAGGAAATCGCAGTACAGGCATTTATGCACACAAAAGGGGATATGAACATACAGACTGAGATTTCGTTTCATTTTCGTTCCTTAATGTCGTTATTTCAGATTTTGATCCGTGCCGGTGCTTATTCCTCATCCAGCTTCAGCACGGACATGAAGGCCTTCTGCGGGATCTCTACCGATCCGATCTGACGCATACGCTTCTTACCTTCCTTCTGCTTCTCCAGCAGCTTCCGCTTACGGCTGATATCACCGCCGTAGCATTTGGCCAGCACATCCTTCCGTACCGCCTTTACGGTTTCCCGGGCGATCACCTTGCCTCCCACTGCGGCCTGGATGGGGATCTCGAACAGATGGCGCGGGATCTCTCCCTTCAGCTTCTCGCACATCTTTCTGCCCCGCTCATAGGCGGAATCCTTGAAGACAATGAAAGACAGAGCGTCCACCGTCTCATGATTGATCAGGATATCCAGCTTCACCAGCTCGGACCGGACATAGCCCTTCAGCTCATAATCAAAGGACGCATATCCCCTGGATCTTGACTTCAGTGCATCAAAGAAATCGTAAATGATCTCATTCAGCGGCAGTTCATATTTCAGAAGGACTCTTGTTTCCTCCAGATATTCCATACTGATATAGGTTCCCCTGCGTTCCTGGCAGAGCTTCATGATGGCTCCGGTGAATTCCGTGGTCACCATGATCTCGGCGGATACCACCGGTTCTTCCATATAGTCGATCTCCGAGGGGTCCGGCAGATTGGAGGGGTTGGTCAGCTCGATCATCTCTCCGTTGGTCTTATACACCCGATAGATAACGCTGGGGGCTGTGGTCACCAGATCCAGATTATATTCCCGTTCCAGACGTTCCTGGATCACCTCCAGATGAAGCAGTCCCAGGAAACCGCAGCGGAAACCGAAGCCCAGGGCCACAGAGGTCTCAGGTTCATATCGAAGGGCAGCATCATTGAGCTGCAGCTTCTCCAGGGCATCCCGAAGCTCCGGATACTTTGCTCCGTCGGCAGGATACATGCCGCAGTAGACCATGGATTTCGCTTCCTTATAGCCCGGGAGAGCCTCTTCACATGGGTTATCCGCATCCGTTACCGTATCTCCCACGGCAGTTTCCTTCACATTTTTCAGGCTCGCGGTGATATAGCCCACCATACCTGCAGAGATCTCCTCCTGGGGAATGAACTGCCCCGCGCCGAAGATGCCCACTTCCACTACATCCGCCTCTGCCCCGGTCTCCATCATCCGGATCCGCTTGCCGCGGCACATCACGCCGTCAAATACCCGGCAGAAAATGATCACTCCCTTATAGGAATCATACAGGCTGTCGAAGATCAGCGCCTTGAAGGGACCATCCACATTTCCCGAAGGGGCGGGGATCTTATGCACGATGGACTCCAATACGTCATCGATATTCAGGCCCTGCTTGGCGGAGATCAGCGGTGCGTCATGGGCTTCCAGTCCGATGATATCCTCGATCTCGTTCTTTACACGTTCAGGATCGGCGGAGGGCAGGTCGATCTTATTGATGACCGGGAACACCTCCAGATCATGATCGATGGCCAGATATACATTGGCCAGGGTCTGGGCCTCGATACCCTGGGCTGCGTCCACCACCAGAACGGCGCCCTCGCAGGCAGCCAGGGACCGGGAGACCTCGTAGTTAAAGTCCACATGGCCCGGGGTATCGATCAGGTTGAAGATATACTCCTCATTGTCCTTCGCCTTGTAAATGATACGGACAGCCTGGGATTTAATGGTGATCCCCCGCTCCCGCTCAATATCCATATTGTCCAGCACCTGCTCCTGCATTTCCCTTTCCGTCAGGGTCCCGGTCTTCTCGATGATCCGGTCGGCCAAAGTGGATTTGCCATGATCGATATGGGCAATGATACAAAAGTTTCTGATTTTTTTCTGATCTAAATGACTCATTTTCATTTCCTGTCCTGTGTTTTTCTTTCTGTACCTGCATAAAGCTTCCGTAAAATGCGGATCAACCGTTGGGAAGCTCCAGAATAAAGGTGGTTCCCTGTCCCTGCTTGCTCCGTACGGATATGGATATGCCGCAGATATCGGTGATCTGCTTCACCAGTGCCAGTCCCAGACCGTTTCCCTCCTTGCTTCGGGAACGATCGGCCTGATAGAATTTGTCATAAATATGATTCTGCTGATCTGCCCGGATCCCCACGCCGGTATCCCGGATGGTGGCACAGACCAGCCCTGTACCGGCTGCATTATCCTCCAGCCGGATCTGAAGAAGACCTCCCTTATTGGAAAACTTTATGGCATTGGAGATCAGATTCAGCCATACATGATATAAGAAATCCTCATCTCCGTTATAGGTCACCGGATCCATTTCGATATCCAGTTCCATCTCCTTCTTCGTCCACTCATCCTCCATAGAGAGAACGATCCTTCGGATCTGTTCATCCAGGCGGAAGAGCTGTTTTTTCTGATGAATGGTTCCGTTGTCCAACTTGGAAAGCATCAGGATATTTCCCGTAAGAGCCGTAAGCCGTTTACAGTTATACAGGATACTCTGCAGATGCTCCTGCCGTTCTTCCCTTGTCATGCTTTCATCCTGCAGAAGTGTGGCATATCCGTTGATGGCCGCAATAGGAGTTTTGATCTCATGGGAAACATCCGCCACGAAATCATCCCGCAGGGTTTCTATGGTTCCCAGCTCCTGCACCATCTGGTTAAAGGAATCATACAGCTCCTCAAATTCCACGATATGAATATGCTCATCCAGTTTTACCCGGACACTGAAATCTCCCCTGGCCACCTTCTCCGTAGCATCATTGATCACCCTCACTGCATCAAACACGTGGGCAAGTCTTCGGTAAAGAAGAAAATTGGACACGGTAACGCTCAGGGTCATCCAGAAGAAAAACAGCATCACCGGAGTTCCATGAGGATCCTTCACATAGAACAATCGGGTGAGCAGAAGTCCTGTTATCGCTGCAAGAACGATGATCAGAAATGTGATGGTGACCAGATGGAAAATGAAGAAGAAATTCAGTTTCCGGTTCCTCTTCCGCAGCTGTTTTACCGTCTCTCTCAGTTTTGTTTTATTTTCAACGGATTCTCTTCCCATTCTTTTCCCCGTCAGGCATTGGAATGCCGGATCACCTTATACCCAAGTCCCCTTACCGTAGAGATTTCGATCTCGTTAAAATCCCGAAACCGTTCTCTGAGACGATTGATATGTACATCCACCGTCCTGACGTCACTGGGAGAATCCGGTCCCCAGACCTCATCCATCAGCTGCTGACGGGTGAAGGTCTTTCCCGCCGAGGAAAGCAGCTTGTACAGGAGCATGAATTCCTTCTGCGGAAGGATCTGCTGCTCCTTTCCCACGGTAACCGTCATGGTATCCATATCCATCACCAGAGATCCGAAGGACTGTTTTCTTTCACTCAACATCTGATTTCTGCGGAGCAGGGCCTGCACACGAAGAAGAAGCTCATTCACATTGATGGGCTTTACCATATAATCATCCGAACCGAGAGAAAAGCTTCTTCGCATGTCGTCAAAGCTATCCTTTGCGGTAATGATGAGGATGGGGGTCTGCCGTCCGGCCTTTCTTACGGTATTCACCAGCTGATAGCCGTCCACATTCGGCATCATGATATCGGTAATGATAAGATCCGCATAGTCCCGGTCCAGAAACCGAAGTGCCTGTAAGCCGTCCTCTGCAGTGACCACATCATAGCCCTCCTTTCGGAGCACCGTCTGAAACAGCCGAAGCAGATCGGTATCATCCTCTACCAGCAGAACCCTTCCTCCGTTTACGTTTTTATCCATCGTTCACCTCTCCATCATTGTTCAGACACTGTCCTTTTCCGGACAAAACGCTGCAATTTCAGTTCTGTTCATGCAGCTTCGGGCAGATCTCCCGGGAATCCATCAGGATCGTAAAGGGTCCGTCATTCAGAAGCTCGCATTTCATTTCCGCGCCAAAGCTTCCCGTCTCCACCGGATACCCCTCCTCTCTGCACCGCTTAACGATATAGTCATAGAGGGGTTCTGCCGTTTCCGGTCTTGCAGCCCGGATATAGGACGGGCGGTTTCCCTGTTTTGCATCACCGTACAGGGTAAACTGGGAGATCAGAAGAAGCTCTCCCTCCACATCCCTGAGGGCCAGATTGCTCTTTCCCTCCGCATCCTCGAAGATCCGGAGTCCCAGGAGCTTCTGTACCATTTTATCCGCCACTGCCCGGTTATCCTCACTCTCGATCCCGATCAGTACAAAGAAGCCCCGGCCGATCTTACCGATCACCTTATCCTCTACGGTCACACTTGCATGTGAGACCCGCTGTATCACAAAACGCATGGTTTCGTCCCTCTTTTCGATAAAATACACGCTAAAATATTTTACCTAATCTGTCAATTTTAAGCAAGACAAAGATTGTTAATCAAAACCCGGACAGTTCCTCTTGCGGACACCTTATCCTGCATAAAACAAGGCTCCCCATTCCGACGAAATGAGGAGCCTTAAGCTTTTCTATGAAATTAATATCTGTACTTATTCAGCGCATAGACGGCAAGTACAAAGCTAAGGCCGATCAGTACGGTAGACTCCGTATCGAAGGTAAGGATATGGGTCTGGGTAAGATTCAGGGCCCGTCCCGGGATCAGATACGGCTCGCTCTTTACATCCACGATCTTCAGCGCACCGCGGTAGATGGAATATTTCCAGATGTAGGGATCTCCCACGATCTCCCAGGGCTCATCGTAATCCACCAGATATCTGGCCATACGGGACATGGGATCTCTTGCAACGGTACCGAATTTATCCTTACATGCAAACTCGAAGCGTGTATCCCCGAGATGATCGTACTTTTCCTGAACATAGGCGCATTCCGTAATGGTCTCCGCCATATAGATCTTGATGCGATGACCTGTTGCGATAAAATCATCCTTTGTATAATAAACTTCTTTTCCACGATCATTGAAGATCTTAACAGAATCCAGCTCGTCCAGATCCTGCGCCTTAATAAACAGTCTTGGCATATTCCCTCTCCTTAAAAACTGCTGATCAGAAAATGATCAGTCACAGGTTCTCCTTACATCTCAACATTTTAACAATTTTGGTTACTGTATGCAACAATTATCTCCCGATATACTCCCGGTAGGATCTCTTCGTATCGATGATGACACCGGGCACATCCAGATCATTGGTGCGCTTATCCTCCGGCGGGAGCTGCATGAAATCACCGTACCGCCTGGTCAGATATTTCTCCGGCTCCGTGGGAGCATTCAGCATATGGCCCTCGAATTCCACCTTCCTGGGCTCTCCAAACCACTCCTTGGGATAGGTTATGGCGCTGCACAGGGTGATATCCAGACCGTAATAATCCAGGATCTCATTTCCGCGAACACGGGCAAGCTGATGGAGGATCTTCTTCATTTTCTTCTCTCCCCGTTTGCCCGGATAAAGCTTCTGCAGGATCTTCGTCAGTTTCTGGAAGAGTCCGCCGTGCTCCATGGGTACATTTCCATGGGCAAGAGCCCTCCAGATATGGGAACGCCAGATGTTGATGAGCAGTCCCGCCTTCGTTTTCGGCGCCTCATAGTAGGGGTAGATATCGATGGCAAGACCCTGATTGAATCCCAGGTTCTTATATTCATCCCAGACACAGGCGGTTTCGGAATCCCGGAGCTTAAAGGCTATGGACCCGTATTCCGGATCCGTCTTCTTGCACTGAACAAAATAGCGGTCACCGAATTCCTTCTGGTAACGGATCAGCTTCCAGGCATCCCGCACCGGCATGAGCACATCGATATCGTGATCCCAGGGGATGAACCCCTTATGGCGTAACGCACCGATCAATGTACCGTAGGCCAGATAATACCGGAGGCCGTGACGTTCACAGACCTCATCCAGTTTTAAGAGCATATCCAGAAATACCTGTTTAACTTCCTTATCGTCGATCATTGTAAAGACTCCACTTATTCTGATTTATTTACGAAGATGCATGCTGTTTTGCCATATATTCCGCATAGGGGATATCCGGTTCAAAGGTGAAATCATGCCATGCTCCCCGATCCTCCAGGGGCGGGAATTCCATATAGTCCTCACCGTAGCTGTCCTTCAGGAACTGATCATAGCCTGCAGGCGCCGGCATTTTCATGAACTCATAATCCAGCCATACGGTCTCGTCAAATAAGGATTTATCGCTGATATATTCCAGGCCGTATTTAAAGGGGAAGCAGGTAAGGCCCACATAATCGCAGTCCTCCCAGCGGTAGCTGGCCGCAAGTCCGTTGACCCTTTTGTAGGTCTTCACCGGATCGTAGGGCACAAAGGGCAGGTGCAGGATCTTATGGGCTGTCCTGGTAAGCTTGCTGGGATTTACGTTGAACACGTAGGCATGGGCCAGCACGTTTCTGGTCTGGTTGGTAAACAGGAGTGCCTTACGCTTGAAGCCCGGCTTCGGAGCACCGTCCAGCGGATAGATATCGATATAGATCCCGTTATTGCAGGTGTTCCTGGGGGAAACAAGGATCCCCGTGGTATTGCTGTTCCTGAGGCGGGCAAAGGAGCTGTAGTAATCCTCGTCATTCTGTGTGGTCTGCAGGAAATACGGTGCTTTAAACTCCTTCTGCAGACGGATCAGCTTCTGATAATCCGCCCGGGGCATCATGATATCAAAATCGTCATCCCAGGGAATGTAGCCCTTATGACGTACCGCTCCCAGCAGGGTTCCGTAGGTGATCCAATACCTGAGATGATGCTTCTCACACACCTCACTTACCGCACGGAACAGATCCATTTCGATGGCCCACACCTTCTTCATGGATGTGGGGATCTCATAATCACACCGTACCTCCGGATCCAGAAACCCCTTGGGCAGGAATCCGTTGGCCGTTAAACGTTCACACTCTGTCATTTGTATTCTAAACCTCCATGCATTTTCATCAAATGATACCCGGATGATCCACTGACGGAAACAAGCTCTTCCCTGTTCTCCGGAAGGATCCGTCAGATATATTCACCCGCTGTGATCCGGAAGGTGGATCCGGTCATCATGGAGCTGGCGTCACTGAAGAGATAGACCAGCGCCTCCACGTAATCGCTCCGTTCACACATTCTTCCCATGGGAAGGACCTCTGCGGCACGCTGTCTCAGCTGAGCCTCGCTCTCCCCCAGGGAATTCCGGAGCGCCACCTCACCCTCCGTGGGGGTCCACCCCAGGGTCAGGTAATTGCAGCGGATCAGTTCCGACGCATACTGATGGGCGATATGCTCCATCAGGGTCCGGAGAACGCCCTTGCTGCAGGCATAGGCGGCCCGGTCCTTCTGTCCGCCCCAGGCATGGGCGGAACCGGTGAGAACGATGCTTCCTCCTCCGTTCATCCGCATATATTTTATCGCCTGCTGGCAACAGAAAAAAGCAGCCTTGAAATTCACATCCATCACCCAGTCAAAGGTCTCCTCGTCACAGGTATCCAGAGGAGAAACCGGTGTAACGCCTGCGTAGTTAAAGAATCCGTCAATCTTCCCGAATTTCGCATAGGCCTGATCAAAAAGGTTCTTGCAGTCCGCCACCGAAAGAAGATCCGTATAAACGAAGGCCGCCTCCGAACCGCTGGTCTTGATGGTCCTGGCGATCTTCTTTCCCGCCTTCTCATCCCTGCCGCCGATAATGATCTTCGCGCCTTCCTGACCACAGACCTCAGCCACTGCCCGGCCAACGCCCTTGGTACCTCCGGAAATGACGATCACCTTGTCTTTTAATCGTTTTTCTGACATATATTATCCCCAATCCTGATATCGATCGAGTTACGGGATTCTTCGCCTTCGGCTCAGAATGACATTCGATCACGCAAGTTCCAGTGCCTTATCCACGTCAAAGCCCTTCAGGCAGAGATCCTCACCCTTCTCGTTATAGACATGTACGGAAGCCATATAATACTTCAGGCGTTCCGCCAGCTGCTCCTTCGTATCGCATACCAGATACATCCTGGTCAGAACCTGCTTCTCGTTTCCGATCCATTCATGGAGCACATCATCCCCTTCATGAAGCCGCTGGATATTGGCAATAACAGAGGGATCATTCTCCCACTGGTCAAGGCCTTCGATCTTCGCGATATGTCCTTCCTTAAGCAGGAACCAAAGGGTTGCCGCATGCTTTCCGCGAAGATAGGTGTCATCATCTTTGGCCAGATCCACATTTCCTTCCGAACCGGTAAGGGCAAAACGGATCAGCATCTCACGCTGGTCAAAGCCGTGAATGGCCTTCATCAGAAGATGGGGCGCCTCCCCCTGAAGACGGAAGCCCGTGTCATAGACATAGAACTCACCGTTTTCAAAGAATCCGGAGAGCATAAGGATACCATTCTTGATCCCGATCTCCCTGAACATCCGTACTGCATTTTCATGCATCCGGGTAAAATACTCATCCAGGTGCTTGGAGGGATAGGTTCCGCCAAGACATACCCTTGACAGTCCCGGCTGCTCGTCCGTGGTATAACGGTCATAGATGCAGGATGCGGAGCAGTATCCGTCCTTAAAGGTGTAATACATGCCCATATCCTCACACTGCATATATTTCTCGACGATAAAACGCTTCTGGTGCGAAGCTTCCAGTGCGATGCGTACGCCCTCACGCAGCTCCTCCTCGTTATAGGCAACCGTCATACCCACGCCGCCGCCGTTATCCACCGGCTTCACCATAACGGGGTATACGATCTTGTCCAGATCCTCCCGCTTCATCTCCTGATCCAGATAGAATTCCGGAATACCATGTACGCCGTAACGCTCACAGGTAGCCTTAAACACATCCTTAAATGCAAAGACATCCACGATCTGCTGGGTGGCATAGCAGGGCAGATTCAGCGCCTCGCATACCTTGCAGTAGGCCGGGACCAGAATATCCGCAACGCCTACCAGCACACCATCCACCTTCTCTTCATTGGCCAGAGCCACCAGTCCGGGAACATCCATGCCGTCCACATCATAGGCCTTCCACGCGGCCTTCTTGGCCGGATCCGTATGTCTGGCCGAGGATACGATGGTCTTTATCCCCATGCTGTTGGCGATCTCCACCAGCGGAGTGGTTTCCGGGTTTCCGCCAAGGATCAGCAGCTTCTTGCCTTCAAATTCGCGTTCCATTGATCATTTCCTCCATGTTTCTGCTATATATGTCCTTCTTCGGTTTTAAGGCCGAAGGATCATTTCCTCTTACAGAACGATCCCTTCTCCCAACTGCATCAGTCTGCAGGGAAGGTTCATTTTCGTCATCACATCATAGAACTTGCCGGGATCTCCGTGGTGGCTGGCAAACATGCCGTAATGACACGGGATGGTCACTCCCGGCTTCAGGAGCTCGGCCAGCTGCGGAAGCTCCTCTTCGTTCATATTTCCGTAGGCCCCGTTGATGGGTCCGATGAGTACGTTCAGATCTCTCGGCAGAGAGATGGCCCGATCCAGCCGTAGGCAGGAATCTCCCACCTCATATACCTTCTTCCCGTCCACCGTGACGATCACGCCCACCGCATCCGGCGCCCCCGTTCCATGATCGCAGTCCACGAAATCGATGGCGAAGCTTCCGACCTCATAATGCTGCTTCGGCGCCACATAGGTGATCTGCCGGTTGTAGTATTCGAGATGCAGCTCCTTCACCAGCTTCTCACAGTCTACAGAGCAAAAAAGCTTCGTCCGCTGATTTGCGATAAGCCCGGGAACCGCATCGGTATCAAAATGATCCAGATGGGGATGGGTACAGATCACCACATCAAATTCCAGTTCCTCAGGCAGAAGGATCTGGGGAAGAAGCCTGCGGAATCCATGGGTGCCTTCCAGTCGTTCCACACATTCCGAGAGATAAAGGTCAATGGCCAAAAGCTCTCCTGTTTTGCTTTTCAGGATAAAGCCTGCCTGTCCCGCGGAAAAAAGATATGTTTTGCCTAATGGTGCCGTAAGTATCTTCTCGGCAAGTCTCATTTGTATATCCCCCTTACCCAATGATTTATGATTCTTGTCTCCGGTTTACGAGTGCGAGTTTCCCCCATACAGAAACCGCTTTGTAAGTATCCTTCTTCGTTCCGCATCCACAGGGACAGTTACCGTAAGTATCCTTCTCCGGTTCACCCCATATCCCGTAAGACGTTTTACAGCCTCCTCTGAAAATGCCTGATTGACCGATGCGATCAGCACGTAATCAAAATCCATTTCCCTGATTTGCTCCACCGGATCAACGTCAAGACAGCATCTGCGGTATTCCCAGTAATCGTCATCCAGCCAGCCCACCACCCGGCAATGTCCGGTTTCCCTGAAACGGTTCACCAATTGCTGACCAAAGGTTCCGGCGCTGTAGATCACCACCTGTTTTCCATAGTAGGCCTTGTTAAATGTGGAATAATCGTCCTCCGGAAGCCTTCCTCCGGAGCGCATGATACAGATCGACAACACATAATCCTGGATCTGTCTCTCCAGGTCGTACCGTTTCAGATCCGTTCCACCCCAGATCTCCGGACGCATCATGTATTCATACAGAGCTTTCAGCTTTCCGGCTTCATCCGCGAAGCTGCTGCTCTGCTTCAGCATACTGTCTTCCCGCTGGCGATAACAGTATTCCACATTGCCCGTTACCACAACCCTTTTACATTTCAGAAGCGCCGGATAGGTCACCGCCGCATCCTCACCGATGGAGATCTTTTCATTCACTGCCATCTGTACGTCATATAATACGTCCCGTCTGAACAGTTTGTTCCACACATAGGTGGAGATCCCCGGTCGATAGAATCCTCCCAGAGAGATCATCTGTCCCAGGAGAGAATGCATGGTTCCTGCGATGGGGATACTCTCACTTCCATTCTGTCCCAGGGCTTCCGGATCTGAGATATCCGACAGATATACTCCTTTGGGAAGAGCATCCGTCAGCTCGGCCTTCCGGTCGAAGATCACCCTGGTCTGTCCGGCGCATACCATATCCGCTTCTGTCTCCAGCTGAGCCCGAACCAGTTTTTCAATGAACCCGGGGCCGATCCAATCATCACCGTCCACATAGGTGATCAGATCCGCAGTCGCCTCCTTAAGTCCAGCTTTCCGCGCGGAAACCAGGCCTCCGTTCTTCTTGTGGATCACCCGTATCCGCTCATCCTTGGACCGGTACAGGTCGCAGATCTCCGGAGCCCTGTCAGGCGAACCGTCATCCACCAAGATGATCTCCAGATTCCTGTAGGTCTGGTTCAGGATACTCTCTATGCAGATTCCCACGTACCGGTCGATCATATAGATCGGTACGATCACGCTGACCAGCGGTTGTTTTTTCATCTCATCCTCACCCTGTTTCATCGATCGATGGAATCGACCGTTTACGCCTTCATAACTTATTTATTATAGCCTAAACAATGCAATGCCGCAAGCAAAACGAAATCAACCATTTCCTGAATTCTCCGAATTTCATCCTCATTCCTTCCATTGTTGTTTGCTGCCATACAGCAAAATGATCAATGCTCTTCCGTAAGCTTCATGGCCTCATCCTCCGCTGCCTTTCGTCTGACAGCTTCCGTCTCAGACCAGTCACGGCAGCTCTGATAACCCAGCTCAGCCGCCTCAGCCCGCATCTCGTCAATCATCCTTCCGAACTCCTCATCCGACCCGGCATAGAT
>JAGBNH010000123.1 GCA_017634475.1 Eubacterium sp. | reverse complement strand
CCGGTCTCGCCCTCGAAGTTGAGCAGGTGCTCCCAGCGGAAGGATACATCCTTGATCCGCTGATTATACAGATCGTTGAAGATCACGGCGCCTACGCCGACCTTCTTTGCTACATCATCCTTATCCGGAAGCTCCGGGTTCTTGGTTTCAATGATCTCGCGGATCTTGGAGATCGCCTCCAGCAGGATATCTTCGGCAAAGATAACATTTCCATCACGGGAGGAAAGCTTCTCGCCGCCAAGGCTGACCAGACCGTAGGGGATATGAACCAGACCGTTTTCTGCCCAGTCATTCCCAAGGAGCTGGATCACCTTGAAAACCTGTTTGAAATGCAGCCGTTGTTCCTGACCGGTGACGTACAGGCATTTCTCAAAATTGTAGTTTTCCTTCCGATAGAAGATCGCTGCAATATCTCTGGTGGCATAGATGGAACTTCCATCCTTTTTCAGGATCAGGCAGGGAGCCATATCATATTCGGACAGGTCAACGATCTTTGCACCGTCGCTTTCCGTAAGGATTCCCGCATCGCTGATCCGCTTAACAACATCATCGGTCTTATCCCGGTAGAAGCTTTCACCGGTGTAGTGATCGAATTCCATGCCAAGGAGAGCATAGGTTCTTTTGAACTCTTCAAGACTGATATCTACAAACCATTTCCAAATGGACAGCGCCTCTTCATTTCCCTGTTCCATTTTTGCAAACCATGCCCGGGCTTCGTCCTCAAGCTCGGGATTCTTATCAGCTTCCTGATGGAAGAGGACGTAGAGACGCATCAGCTCCTCGATCCCGTGTTCCTTTACGGCTTCCTCGGAACCCCAGTTCTTATAAGCAACGATGAGCTTGCCGAACTGCGTTCCCCAGTCGCCCAGATGGTTGATCCGTTCCACGTGATAACCCATTTTGCTGAAGATCTTGTAAAGGGAATTTCCGATGATGGTGGTACGAAGATGTCCCACATGGAAATTCTTCGCTACGTTGGGGGATGAGTAATCGATGCAGATGGTCTTGCCCGTTCCCTCCTCAAGGCTTCCGTAGTTCTCTTTTCGTATCTTCTCCAGAATGGAGGAAACGAACATTTCCTTTTTCACATAGAAATTCAGATATGCGCCGACTACACGCACTTCCTCCACCGTTTGGGGAAGCTCCAGGCTTTCGGCGATCTCTGTGGCGATCATCGGAGGCGCCTTGCGGAGTGTTTTCGCCAGTCTGAAGCAGGGGAAGGCGAAGTCGCCCATGTCGGGTGTGGGCGGGATCTCGATCAGATCCAGAATCTCCTCCGGGGTAATGGAGGGGATGGCCTTGCTGAGTGCATTTGCAATTTGATTTTTCATTTGTGTATCTCCTTCTGAAGCAGAGCATTTAGCTCCGCTAATTAGCGAAATTTAGTTGCTGCTGGTGGGAAAGCTGAAATGTACAGCGGTTCCCTCGCCCTTCGTCCCTTTGATCTGCAGGTCGCCGCCAAGAAGGAAGATCAGTCCTTCGGCTTTATGCAGACCGCTGTACCAGGGGGTGATATGATCCTCCGGGATTCCGATCCCATTATCACGTATATTTACTTCAAGGCGTTCCTCATCCGCCAGGATATTCAAGTTTACCTGATTTGCGTTTGCATGTCTACTGATATTCTCTGCAAAAATGTTGAGCAGAAGAGTAAGACTCAGTCCGCGGATGTAGGTAAGGACCAGTCCCTCATTTTCTATCTGCACATCTGCGGAGAGAACATATTCCGGATGTGCGTCACGATGTCCGGTGATCCAGTCATCCAGAAAGCGGGAGAGAGGAAGCTTCTCGTCGAAGGTGGGCTGCAGCTTCTGCAGCTGGTGCTTCAGAGAGCTTACGGTTTTCTCTCCGCGGGTTATCATTTCACCCGCCAGAAGTCTGGCCCGTTCCGGATCCACCTCGATCATCTGCTGTAAGGTGGTCAGCCGGTATTGCTGGCTTTCCATCGGCTCAAGGGTACGTTTTTTCAGGATCGCAGCCAGATAGGATTTTTCAAAGGCGAAAAGGTTCAGCACCTGCTCGCCGTGACGCAGGATATCGGCGGAAAGCTCGTATCTTTCTTTCTCGTCTGCTTCGGAAAGAACAATGGAGCGCTTCAGCTGATTGGCGGAATCGTAGGCATTTTGCAGCTTCGTCATCCGGTCCTGTGTTTCGGAAAGCCGGGTCTCGGCTTCGGCAAGCTGCTGCTCCAGGAACTCCTTATGCTCGGTCAGCTTCCGAATATTTTCCTCGAGTTCGTCCTCCTTATCACCGGCGGAATCGTTGGTGCGAATGGGACTAAAAACATTTTTACGGGAATTGTTATTCAGGTTATAGAGATTCTTTGTACGGACCTGCTCATCCAATCGGATATTGATCTCAAAGATCTCCTGCTTAATGCCCTGGATCTCAGTGGATGCGGAGCGTTCAACCCGTGTAAAATACCTGCGGATCTCTTCCGTAGTCTGAATAATGGATTCAAGCTGCTCTTTGTTTTTTATATTATCCATGTTCTTTGTCCCTGCGAAAATGAATTACAAAATGTTTTGCCGTGTGGTTTTACTCTGTGGGTTGATCCTTTTCCTTCTTCTGATCGCGGGCCTGCATTCGCAGCTGTTCCATGAAGCTTCCGGGTGCAGAAGACGGTCTGGTCTGTCCTGCGTCAGAACTGTTTCGGTTTGCTGCAGTTTGGGGCCGCTCGGAAGTGGTTCCGGTCCGTTGGGAAGAAGTTCTTGTACGTGCAGTTGCAACGCTTGCCTGCTCAGCGGAAGATCTGGTACGGGCAGCTGTTGCGCTTCTTTGTTCGGAAGAAACTCTTGAACGTGAAGCATTGGTGCTTCCTAGCTCAGCAGAAGATCTGGTTCTTACAGTCCCGGTCTGTTCGGAAGAAGATCTTGTGCGGGCAACTTTGACGTTTTCCTGTCCAGAAGATGATTTTGTTCTGGTCCGTGATGGTGCTGCTGTTCCGGAACGATCCGCATTATTCCGCGAGCGTTCCGTATTTCTCCGTGTCCGTTCTCCGCTGCTTCGCTGCGGCTGGGCGGGTTCTTCCGTTTTTTTTCTGGTGGGGATCTCGTCCTCGTATCCATCTATGGTTCGGGTACTGGAGCCCAGACGCTTGGAGGAAAGCTCCTCGCCTGCGGCATTTCGAAGCTCCACATTTCCACCGCCGGTATATCTTCTGAGGCGTACACGCTTCTTTGCCCGTACGTTTTTGAAGAGGGTCAGAAGGCCGATCAGAAGGCCCGCCAGTACGATCCCTCCCAGCAGGAGGATGACCACCATAGGAGTGGTTTTAGTTTCTTCGGTTTTTGGCTTAGTCGTGATCTTGGGTTCAAAGGAAAGCTGCGGTTTGGTGCTTACCTCGGGGTTCGAGACGTTGGCGCTCTGGATCGGAACGGATCCAAGATGTCTTCCCTGGTAGGCGAAACCGATCTCACCGGCGGCGCCGTTTCGGTACTGCGGATACAGGGTCAGGGTTTTCTCGATATCGTCGGCCGTCACGTTGGATCGGGTATAGATCCGCGTGGATGCATCGAAGGTAAACTCCGGAAGAAAATGTTCCAGACCGGCGTAATAGTTTTCGGTCAGCGGACCGGGATCAGTGGAAGCCTTGATCAGCTGATAATCCTTCAGGGGATAGATCATATGATATGCGGAGAATCCGTATTCCAGCAGAGCAGCAGCATCCTGAAACCGGGCCACGCTGGTGGGACACCCGAAGACCACGGAAACCAGTCGGCGGTTATCCTTCTCGCCGAAGGCGACCATGGTATAGCCGGCATCTCCGGTGTACCCGGTTTTACCACCGGTGCAGTATTCATAATACAGATCGGTCACGTTGTAGAGCAGTTCGTTGGTGGTCCACAGCTCCCGCTTGCCGGACAGGTTTGTGGCGGGGAGCCAGTAGCTCTCCGTGCGGAGCACGTCCCGGATCCGGGAACGGGAATAGGCTTCCCGGGCGATCAGCGCCATATCATACACAGTGGTCACGTGGTTTTCATCGGGCAGTCCATTTGCATTGGTAAAATGTGTGTCCACGCAGCCCAGCTCTGCAGCCTTGGCGTTCATTGCTTCCGCAAAAGCGGAGAGACTGCCGGAAACAGCGGTTCCCAGAGCGTTTGCCGCATCATTTGCGGAGGGAAGAAGCATGGCATACAGCAGCTCCTTTGCCGGCATGACCTCGCCGGGAATAAGACCGGCAACGACTGCATCTTCGATCAGGTTGTCCTTTATGGATTCGGTGATGGTAACATTATCGGTGGGTGAAAGCTTATCCACAGCAAGGATCGCGGTCATCAGCTTCGTTGTACTTGCAGGCTCACCCTTATGATGGATATCCTGTTCATACAGGATATCCATGGTATCCATGTCCATAACGATGGCGGAATAACCGGTGATGTTCGGTCCGTCTGTGGGATAATGCTCGGAAACGCCATCGGGCGCACCTGCATTTCCGGGGATATCCTGCGGCTCTGCCGCGTAGACGGAACCCGAAAACAGCAGGATGAATATGGAAAATAACAACGTCAGTTTTTTCATTTGAACAGGTATTATCCTTATTATAATCTAAAAGAATATTCTAACAGATTTTTTTTGGAAATGGAAGAGAATCGACGGTATATTATTGGTTGCTTTTTTTCACGGCGTTGGCTATAATACCATTTTGATTGATTACCAACCGAAAGTAGAGGAAAGAATATGCGTCTTAGAAATGTGCCCGGTTCACGCGAGTTGATCGCCATCAGCCCGGATGTAGTTCATGACGAGAAGTCAAAGAAGGGACATTGGAAAGAATTCTTTAACGAAAGAGAAGGCAAGACCGGAAGCCGTCCGCTCCATGTGGAGATCGGCATGGGTAAGGGGACCTTCCTTATGGAAATGGCCAGACGTAATCCGGAAGTGGATTTCATCGGCATTGAGAAATACTCCAGCGTGCTGCTTCGGGCTCTGGAGAAGCATGCGGAAGAGCCGGAACTGAAAAATATCGTGTTTGTTCGTATGGATGCGGAGGAGATCGAGGAGGTTTTTGCCCCCGGAGAGATCGACTACATCTACCTGAATTTTTCCGATCCATGGCCGAAGGACCGGCACGCGAAGCGCCGGCTTACCTCCGACCGTTTCCTGGATCGTTACAGAGTGATGCTTAACGGCGGCGGTGGAGTCACCTTCAAGACGGATAATCGGGACCTCTTTGAGTTTTCCGTGGAATCCGCAGTGAAGAATGGCTGGATGGTTCAGGAGATTTCCAGAGATCTGCACGCCAGTCCCTATGCAGAAGGAAATGTTATGACCGAGTACGAGAAGAAATTCTCCGGATTGGGAAATAAGATCTGCATGATGAAGATACTTCCCAGCAGGATCTGATGATACATTTTCACATGATGTCGTTTTGAAAACTACGTGAAATGCTCCTTTTTAGCATAAAACAGTCCCATTTTTGTCGAAATTATGTTTACAAAATGTGAAATATTTTTAAAAAACGGGTGCGAATTTGTGCAATCTTCCAAAAAGCAGGATCGGGCATAAAAATCTGTTGCATTTCAAAAAACGTTGTAATATACTATGGGAGTGCTCCAAACAGGGGCACTTTTATACGGGCCGCTAGCTCATTTGGTAGAGCACCTGACTCTTAATCAGGGTGTGCGGGGTTCGAGCCCCCGGCGGCCCACTACAGGAGGGCTGAGGACTTTGTCAAGCAAGGTTTTCGGCTCTTTCTCATTTCCTCCCCCTCCTCCTGTAATCCTCCTGGATCTCCGCTAGTACGTCATTTTCTTCAAAAGCTTCCTCCATTAACTCGGCAGATGCTGCGCTTCTTGCATAGGAAACCATATCAGACATTACCTTATAGTTCAGTGCTGTACCTTCTTTGTCACATTCATATCGTACGGCCCGGTTCTGGGGAATGCCAAATCGCCCGGCAACCTCTACGGCGTCCATATTTGCCCCGAGGAAAATGAATTCCCAATGGTACTTCTTCTTCTGGCGTTCCACCATTTTCTTCACCTTATCATAGCTGTACTGTTTGCTGGCGTTCTCCATACCGTCCGTGGTGATGATAAAAAGGGTCTTCTCCGGTACATCCTCGGGACGGGCATATTTGTGGATATTTCCCACATGATGGATGGCCCCGCCCACAGCATCCAGCAGCGCCGTGCATCCCCGGACAAAATATTCCTTATCCGTGATGGGATTTATATCCTTCAGCGGTTTACGGTCATGCAGGACTTCGGTCTTGTCATCAAAGAGCACGGTGGAGATCAGTGCTTCGCCTTCTTCCTTCTTCTGTTTTGCAAGCATGGAATTGTAACCTCCGATGGTGTCGGATTCAAGTCCGCTCATGGATCCGCTTCGATCAAGAATAAAAACGATTTCGGTAAGTCCTTTCTTCATAGTGTTGTCCTCCCTGCCCTGTGGGCTCATATATTTTATGATCCGAGTATACCCGGTCGGAAAGGCGAAATGGTCGTTTCCCAGGCGACATCTGATGCTATTACGAAAAATTCATAAAAAACTACCCTTTTGGGTAGGGCGCGTCGGAAACAGTTGTGGTAATATCCGAGCATAGGGTTAAATCCTTACCAGCCGGCGACTTCTCCTTCCTTTTCCAATCGCCGGCTTTTTCTATGCCCAAAAGTGAATGATATGTGATAAAAAAAGGACACGAGACGGGATGCTCCGTTTCGTGTCTTTTTTCGTGTGATAGAAAAGCATGTGACAGAAAAATATTTTAATAATTCGGCAGGATCAGCCGCTTGTTCACCGCATCCACCACCAGCTGGGTCGTGGAGGAATAGCCGGTTTTCTGCAGAAGATTTTTCACATGGTATTTTACCGTATTCTCGGAAATGTTGGTCTGCTTTGCGATCTGGGCGTGGGATGCACCGGTGGTAAGATACCGGAGGATCTCCAGCTCACGGTCCGTCAGGAGGTTTACCTCGATGAGTCCCAGCTTGCTTTCTGGAATGACCGAAGGATAAACGCTTTCGCCGTCCATGGTGCGGTTCATGACACTCAGGATGGTTGTTTCATCCGTCTCCTTGTACCAGAAGCTGTCGCAGCCGGCATCCCTGGCCTTTTGGATAAAGGAGAGCTCCGGCATGGAGGTCATGATGATCACCTTGATGGCAGGGTGATTCTTCTTCAGCTTCCTGGCATGCTCCAGCCCGGACTCGTCCCCGGCGGTGCATACATCCATCAGTACCAGGTTGATCCTGCCGGAAAGACAGGCAAGCTCGGCGTTCGCTGCATTTTCAATGGCATCGATCAGCTCATAGCGTTCACTTTCTTCGATGACGCTCTTCAGCATATTGGTTGCGATCCGGGAATCCTCTACAATGAGGACTCCGGTTTTTTGTCCTTTTTCCATATGTCCCTCCCAATTACCCCGGAATGACTACGTTGAGTTTTACTCCGTTCTCGTTCCGGATCTCCATGGATGCCCCATGCTTCTCCAGCTTCTGCTGCAGATTTCGGAGTCCGTCGCCGAGAAGGAGTTCTCCGTCATTCGGATTTCGTCTCCTTCCGTTATCTGTGATCTCAACGCTATATCGGTCTGCTTCCGTTCTTGTCTGAACATACAGCCGGTCTGCGCCTGCATGCCGGACGGCATTGGATAAAGCCTCGCGGATCGTAGAATAAAAAAGCAGTTCTGCGGTCTCCCCTTCCGGCGGGGCGCCTTTGTATTGTATGGAACAGCCGATCAGGGACGCGACCCGTTCCAGCTCCTTAAGGTGGGGATGATCTGTGGCGCTTCGGTCAACAGAAGCATCCAGAAGGTTTTTACCGATTCGTTCCCAAATGGAGATCATTTGTGGGATGGATTCTGTCGTTTTTCCGTCCAGCGCCCGCTCGGTCATCAGAAGGCAGCGGCCCAGCTCGTCATGGATCTTCATTTTGGCGGAAAGCCGCTCCTGCTCATTATTGATCTCCACGATCTCCCGGAGGATCTCCTGCTGTCGCCGGATCTGCCGTGTCAGGTGTTCATTTTCCCTTTCCGTCTGGGTTATGGAACGCTCCAGACTGGTGATATCCCGCATGGCGATCTGTATGTAGGTGGGCTGGCCTTCCTCGATCAGCAGTCGCCGCCGGAACCGGACGACCGTCTGATCCGGAAGACGCAGGATACGGTCTGATACCCGGCCCTGTTCTGTTTCCAGCTTCAGTGAGCTGTCGCGTAAACGCTCCTGCAGAGTGCCTGCATAGTCGCTTTCTGCCGGATAGTGGCATAACTCATCCCAGAGCTCCTCTGCGTTTACTACCGTATGACCGAAAAGCAGAGAGATCGTGTCATGCATTTTCTGATTGGTCATGATGGGATATCCATCCTCCAGGGCTATGCAGAGTCCCACCGGTATCTTCTCTACCGCCTGCCAGATCAGATGGGGCGTAGCCACGCCTTTTTTTCTTCCAAATATGCCATAGCGTTTGAAATACCCGGCCAGTACGTAGATCTCCAGGAGAAGTACCAGACCGAAGAGCATGGAAAACCAGATCATAGGGATACCACCTCCTCCTCATACTGCCGGAAGAAATGATCATATTGCCGGATCGCCTGTTCCGGATCGATCTGTCCGTCCAGCGTCTCGGTGGGATCTTCGGCGTCGATCCCGATTTTCCTGAGAGCGGCCATCAGATCCCGGTATCCCAGTGTGAGATCTCCGGCGGTAATGGTGTCCCCGGACAGCTGCATCAGCCGGAGGTTACTCCGGCGTTTGATATAGGTACCGAGTACACACAGCCGGGAGAAAAGCACCCGCTCCGGCTCTGTGATCAGGGTTTTATCTTCTTTTTCCTCGGAGATCTGTTTCAGCTTCTGAAGGATCTCTCCGCCCTTCACCATTTCCGTATGTACTTCGTCGGAGATCTGATTATATATCTCGTTTCTGGCCCGGATCGCTTCCTCACGGGACCGTACGGCCAGCTCGTTGCGAAGCAGTTCTGCATCGCTTCGCAGCTCCTTTTTTACCTTCGTCAGCTGCTGAACGGCATTTCGAAGCTCGGAAATGTCGCTCTTCCATACCACGTAACCTTCCCTGAGCTTTGCGATATGGTATTCCCAGTCACCCTCAGTGATCGGGCCGTATCGGAGAAGCCGCCGGAAGAATTCCTCATCGGTCACACCCTTGGGAACCTTCGGGCTCCGGAGCAGGTGGCCGCTGTCATCCAGGATCTGCATGGCAACCGTGGAGCGGTTGAAGATCTCACCATATCTGGAGTTTACCGATACCAGACCGCCGGTGATACAGCTCTCCCAGAGGAAGATATCTATAAAGAACATGAGGGGACCATATTCGATGAACTCCCAGGGCACCACGAAGGATTGAAGGAAATAGGGGATGTTCAGGACCAGGAGCAGCACCACGCAGAAGATGGGGACTCCGCGGACGACCCAGCTGTAACGGGCATTCTTGCTTCGACGGAAGACCAGAACGACCTGCAGGATGCACATCAGGATGGAAATGGCGATGATCACATACAGGAGGGGACCCGGATGGAAGATCACGTTCGGCTGCGGGTCTGCGGGATCGATGGTAAACACCAGCTGGTGCCAGTCGCTGGTCAGCGTCAGCACGATCAGGATCCCTGCCGGTACGCCGATCATATGATGCTTATGGCCAAGCCGGAAGCTTTGTGACCGCCCCAGACCCAATGCCGCATAGAAGCCCATAAGGGGAACCACCAGCATGGGGAAGGCGATAAAATAACCGCTGAACCGAAGGACCGCCGTATCTTCAAAAAGAACAAAGTCCTGCAGGAACTTCACGAATACCCAGAATTGCATGATAAAGCAATCAATGACCAGACACCACTTGATATGCAGGATCGTGATCCTGTGACGGATGGAGGTCCACCAGATGGAAAGCAGGATGGAATGTATCGTGAACACCACCACGGCGGTGAATCTGAGCCGTGGGTAAAAGAGCTCCATGAGCTGTTTAAAATTCGAGACAAGAATGAGTATAAGAAGAGAGACCAGAAGGTAGAGTACAGACTTCTTCTGCTCCCGGAGAAAGGTTCGTATGTCCACTTTATTTGAACGGATCAGGTCTGTTGCCCTGTTATCTTCAAACATCTGTTCCTGCTGCTCCCCCTCAGATTGAACGAACGTCTTAAGGACTTTCTGCCCCTGGCTATTGTATCATACTTGCGGAAAATTGAACATAAAAAAAGAGGGGAAGGAAGCTGGGAGAGATAAGGAAAACATTGCGGAAAACCGACATTTCATGATAAAATATACTTTGAGTTACTGTGACCTTATGGGGGGTTAAAGGATACAGGAGGAAGACCTATGAGAAAGGTACTGGTTGTTGATGATGAGGAAATGATGCGTCTGATCACAAGGCGTGTCTTATCGAAGGATTATGACGTGGTGCTGGCGTCTTCCGGACAGGAAGCGCTGGAAATGTATGAAAAGGAGAAACCGGATCTGATCCTTTCCGACCTTCTGATGCCGGAAATGAACGGATTTGAAATGCATAAGCAGCTTCAGGATAAGTACGGTGAAAATGTGCATATCATGTATATGACCGCGGATGATACCGAAGATGTGGAAGGGAAGGGCTTCGATCTGGGAGCTCAGGATTTCATCCGTAAGCCCTTCCGGCCGGATGTGCTCCTGAAACGGGTTTCCAATATCATGGCTAATCTGGAGACCATTACCAATCTGACCGAGGAAGCCACAACGGATCCGCTGACCGGTCTGCTGAACAAGGCAGGAACCGCAAAGGTCATGGAAGAGGTGGTTCAGAATGAGGACGGAACCCTCCTGATGGTGGATCTGGACAGCTTCAAGCTGGTGAACGATCTGTACGGACACGATATGGGTGACCGGGTGCTGAAGGGGTTTGCCGACATCCTCTGCAGCAATACGGAGGCAAGGGATATCCGCTGCCGGATCGGCGGCGATGAGTTCCTTCTGTTTCTCAGAGGGATAACGGATGAGAAGGTGCTCTATGAGCTGTCGCACCGGGTAAACCGTCAGATCGTGGATATGGCCCACAGACTGATGGGCGAGGATATGCAGATCCCGTTGGGCGTATCCTTCGGCGCGGTCTTCGTTCCGGTCCATGGGTCAAAATACGAGGACCTGTCCCAGAAGGCGGATCGGGCACTGTACAACGTGAAGAAAAACGGAAAGCATGGCATTGCATTTTTCAGGGAGAGTCTGACCAGAGGGGAAGAGAAGACGGTGGCTTCCATCGATGAGCTGCGCCGGATCAGCCAGGTGCTGGAGGAACGGAATATCACCAACGCCGCCCTCTGGCTGGAGAAGGATTCCTTCGGCGTGGTGTACCGCTTTATGCTGCGTTATCTTCGCAGCTATCATGGCAAGGCCTATCGGGCGCTGGTCACGGTGCTGAAGAAGGATGAGACCATGAGTGAGGAAGAATTCGAGAATATGGCGGAGGAGTTCGGAAACGTGATCAATCATGCACTCCGGAAGAGTGATATCATGATGCAGAACCGGACGAACCAGTATTTCCTTCTTCTGCCGGAGTTGTCCGAGGAATTCGCCGAGTCTGTATTTGCCCGGATCCGGAATACCTGGAGGGATACGGATCACTATGACAGGACCACTATCCGTTTCGATGCAGAGAAGGTAAATGTGGAAGAGGAAGGCTTCACCGAGAAGCGTCACCACAGACCGTAAACCGAGGCTTTCTATCACTGTAAAACCCAGGGGGGATCTATTTGAAAAATACGGTCAGAAAATCAGATGTGATCATTGTGATCAGCCTTATCCTGATCTTCAGCGCCATCATTTTCATGAATACACGGCTCATCAACAAGATGATGCTGGAACAGGTCGAGCAGGTGAACCAGAACCGGGTGGAGATCATCCGAAGTGATTATGAGAACGCCTCCATGGAGGCGGAGAATGTTCTGGTCAGTCTGGTGAGCGGAGTAGAACGGATCTATTACGCGGGAGGAGAAAGGAAAGAGCTGTTTAGATTTATCGAGGAACAGCATGAAGCGCTGAAGGAGAGGTCAGACGGTGCGATCCTTCGGGTCTACGCAGTAGGCGAGGACTGGCAGATCATGCCGGATACAGAGATACCCACGGGATACCGGGCCGCTGACCAGGAATGGTATAAGGGTGCTCTGGAGAAGCAGGGAGCTCTGTATTTTGCGGATCCGCATTATGATTCTCTTACGGGTGTGATGTGCTATACCCTCACCATGATGATCGATGACGGAAAAACAGTTGTGGGCATGGATATCACCATGGACGGGGTAAAGAGCTATATCGACAGGATATCCGGTGAAGACCGCAGCATGGCCCTGATCCTGACGGATGAGGGACAGATCGTTGGTTATACGGACATGTCTTATGTGGGGAAAATGATGACGCAGGTACTGCCGGAGTATTCGGTGGTCCTGGATCGTCTGACTAAATCCACCACGGACAGCAACAGCTATTTTGAGGTAGCCATCGGAGGAAAGAATTACACAGTCTTTCATTCCGCCATGCGGAACGGCTGGTATATGGCGCTTTTCATGAATGACCGGGACCTGTATGGTGAGGCGAATACGCAGCGCTGGCTGAATATCGTGGTAAATGTACTGCTTCTGCTGCTGATCGTAACCGCGATCCTTACCGGATCCAGAAACCGGATCCGGGCCCAGGAAGCGTTGCAGAGCCGGGAGCTTTTCGTTTCCCGTATTCTGGATAATCTTCGTGAGCCGTTGGGGAAGATCCTCCGTCTCAGCGACATGCAGCGATTCAACAATTCCACGGATATCAAGGCGGATATGGCAGATATCAAGGCCTCCAGTCTTCAGTTGAAGGAAATGATGGACAATTTAAGGTCTTACTCCACCATCGTTACCGGGATTGATAAGAACAGCGGTCAGAAGAAGAAGGAACGCCTTGAGCTGGCCCATTCCATCAAGATCTTCCGCAATGTCATCATTGTGATCCTGCTGGTGGTATCCGTGATCAGTATGCTTTTCTATATCCGTAACCGGAGAAGCGTGGTCCGGGAGTCGGTTGCTGCGGATCTGGATACCTACAGCTCAGATCTCAACAAGTGGGAGCTTGAGCAGTCCACCATCATGCAGACCATCACGGATATGCTCAGTTCCCAGCCACAGATCCTGGAGGATTATGACAGTGCAGTGGAATGGATGGATCGTATGGCGAAACAGGATCCTGCGATATCCGTATGTTATATCGCCAATCCTTTTGTGGAAAACAGTATCATCATGAATAACGGCTGGAAGCCGGATACGGATTGGGATTTTACCACCCGGGAGTGGTATATCGAGGCCGTAAACAATCCGGATAAGGTCAGCGTGTCCAAGCCGTATATCGAGGCTACAGGAGGGAATTACTGCATCACCATAGCCAAGGCCGTTTTTTCGGTGAAAAACGGTCAGTTCCTCGGAGTATTCGGCATGGATTATTATCTGGATAAGCTGATCGATATTTTACGGGATAAGGGAAATGAAAATGAATATGTTTTTCTGGTGGACAGCGCCGGAATTATCCTGAATCATCCGAATCCTGCATATCAGCTCACCATGTCGAAGAAGACGTCGGTCACGGATACACCCTATGCCGGTGTTTATCTGGCAGCAGGAAAAGGAGCAGCCAGTGATATCCGGAATATCCGGGACTATGATGATTCCTACAGCATGTGTATCTGCCAGGGCGATCCTGTGCTCGGGTTCTCTGTCATCATGGTGGGTAACTGGTGGCAGTGGTATAAGGAGATCCTGCTTTACTGCGGCATCTATATGTTTTTTGTCCTTCTGAGTATTCTTACGGTGCTTATTCTGCTGAACCGGGTGATCCGGTCCCAGGCGGACATGAACCGGGAGCTTACCATTACCGCAGACCGGGCTATGGCTGCGGGCCAGGCAAAGTCGGACTTCCTGGCGCAGATGAGCCACGAGATCCGGACACCCATCAATGCCGTCATCGGTATGGATGAAATGATCCTCCGGGAGAATCAGGATCCGGATATCCGGGAATATGCGGAGAATATCAAGAGCGCATCCCAGACACTGCTTACCCTGATCAACGGTATCCTGGATTTCTCCAAGATCGAGAGCGGAAAGCTGGAGATCCTGCCGGTGCGCTATGAGACACTGGATATGATCGACAATCTGGTGAATATGATCTCGGCAAGGACGGAGAAGAAGGGTCTTAATCTGATCCTGAATATCGATCCGAAGCTGCCCAGATCTCTCTTCGGTGATGACGTGCGGATCCGACAGATCGTCACCAATCTTCTGACGAATGCAGTGAAATATACCAGAGAGGGTGATGTTACCCTTTCCATCTGGGGATCCCCCGGACTCAGCGAGGATGATTACCATCTCCGTGTTGCAGTGAAGGATACCGGTATCGGCATCAAGCCGGAGGATAAGGACAAGCTCTTCCGTTCCTTTGAACGACTGGATGAAGAGAAGAACCGGAACATTGAAGGTACGGGATTGGGTATGTCCATCGTCCAGGGACTGCTTTCCATGATGGACAGCAAGCTGGATGTGGAAAGTGAATATGGAATAGGCTCCACATTTTCCTTTGAGATCAATCAGAAGATCATTGATGGAACCGAGATCGGAGAATATGCGGGCCATCGCAAGCGTGAAGCAGAGGAAGTGGTTCAGCGGAAGACCCTGCTCCTTCCCGGGGCGAATATCCTGGTTGTGGATGATAACGACATGAACCTGAAGGTGGCGAAGGGCCTGATGAAGCGCTACGGCATCGTTCCGGACCTGGCGGAAAGCGGAAAGATCTGTATCTCCATGGTGAAGGAGAAGACCTACGATCTTATCCTGATGGATCACATGATGCCGGGAATGGATGGTGTGGATACGCTGAAGAAGATCCGGGAAGAGAAGCTGGCACCGGAGGAAATGCCCATCATCGCCCTTACGGCAAATGCCATCGTGGGGGCACGGGAGGAATATATCGCCCACGGCTTTAAGGATTATCTGTCCAAGCCCATCGATGTTGTCGCTCTGGAGGATATTCTGATCAAGTATTTACCGAAGGAGAAAGTGAAATATAAAGAAGACGATGCGGAATTCGTGGCTCAGTTGAAAACCGGAGCAGAGGGCCGGAAAGCTGCGAACCATTCTGCAAATGAGGCAGAGGCTGCGAAGGCTTCGGGTCAGTCAGAAACCGGAGCAGAAGCTACAGAGGCTTTGGGTCAGTCAGAAACCGGAGCAGGAGCTACAGAGGCTTTGGGTCAGTCAGAACCCGGAGCAGAAGCTACAGAGGCTTTGGGTCAGTCAGAACCCGGAGCAGAAGCTACGAAGGCTGCAGATCAGTCGATAAATG
>JAGBNH010000122.1 GCA_017634475.1 Eubacterium sp. | reverse complement strand
GTGAAGTTGTCCTTCAGTGTGTAGGTCTTTACAACTGTTCCTGAAGTCTTGTCTGCGATCTCAAAGCTCAGCGTCTCAAGGTCTGCAGCTACTACCGGTCCGCCAAAGGTCTTCTCGATGGAAAGCTTTGCGTTATCCTGAGAATACTTATTCTCGAGTGATGCCTTAGCTGTAGCATTCTTTGTAACTGCCACACCGGTGTCACTTGTCTTGGATGTTGCAAGGAAGCTATATCCCCGAACATTAACTGCAGTTGTATCCTCTGCTACGGTATAGCTGCCAACCGGAAGACCTGCGATAGTCACAGGTGTACCTGCTGTAACCTCGATCCACTTGGCATCACCGGTTACAACCTTACCGGTTGCATCGTAGAAGTCTTTTGTCGTTTCATTCTGAACAGATACCTTAAAGGTATTCTTGCTGGTCTGTCCGGTCACTGTCTTGGTGATCTCCAGACTGCCTGTCAGATATTCGTTGTTAAATGCTACGGTTGTAGCCTTATTCTCGACTACGGTCGCATCTGCTGCCGCACCTGCTGTCTTTGCACCGGCATTTACAGTGTAGGAAACTTCAACAGCTGCGCCGGAAGCTGTATTGTAATTCTTCTCGGTTACTGTATACTCACCAAGCGGAAGCTGGCACTCTTCCTTCAGCTTGTAGGTGCCATTTGCCTGCTTCGTGAAGTTGTCCTTCAGTGTGTAGGTCTTTACAACTGTTCCTGAAGTCTTGTCTGCGATCTCAAAGCTCAGCGTCTCAAGGTCTGCATCTACTACCGGTCCGCCAAAGGTCTTCTCGATACTAAGAGCGCCCTTCTTCTGGCTGTATTTGTTGGCAAGATCTACGGATACGGCGGTTACAGTAGCACTGATCGGAGCAGATGTTTTTGTTGTAATACTGTCTGCATCCAGATTATAGTTTGCGATCTTTGCATCCTCTGTATCTTCCGTTACAGTGTATGCACCCACAGGAAGATTATTAATTGTAACTGCTGTACCTGCCAGGATATTGATCCAAGTCTTTGCCCGGCCCTTATTTGCACCTGTTGCATCGTAATAATTTCCGTTAACATCCTGAACGGTTACTCGGAATGCCGTACGGTCATTACCGGTTACCGTCTTGTTGATGGTAAGAGAACCAACGATCGCTGAATACTTATTAGTAAGACCTGCCTTAGCTGCAGTAGTTCCCTTCTTTACTTCTACTTCAGTTTGTTTTGTAGTAGATGAAGCCGAAAGGAAGGTATATCCGGGAACTTCTACAGATGAAGTATCCTCTTCTACTGTGTACTTACCTACCGGAAGGTTACTAAATGTCTTTGCCTCGCCTGCAGTTATGGTGATCCACTTATCGTCACCGGTCACTACCGTACCGTCCGCATTATAATAATCACCGGTCGTCTCATTCTTCACCGATACCTTATAGGTATTGATCTGTGTCTGACCTTCTACAGTCTTCAGAACTTCCAGACTTCCTACAGGGTACTCATTTGTAAAGGCAACCTTAACCTTCTCATCCTTTTGAGCGAGAGAAAAGTCTGCAGCTGCTCCGGTTCCGGATACAGCCTGAGGGCCATCGCCAACCTTATAGGAAACAGCGATCTCCGCCTTGCTGACATCATTATAGTTCTTCTCGGTTACCGTATAGCTGCCAAGGGGAAGTTCGCAGTCTGCTTTAAGCTTATACTTATTCTCCGGTCCGGCAACCTTCTCAAAATGCTCCTTCAGTGTAAGGACCGTCTTCTTCTGGGTTGTATTATTTACAACTTCGAAAGAAAGAGTCTCGAGGTCTGCAGCTACCACCGGACCGCCAAAGGTCTTCTCGATGGTGAGCTTGCCCTTGTCTGTTACGCTCTTTGTATTCTTAAATGTTCTGCCGTCAACATCCAGTTTCTCGCTGAGTACACCATTTTCAAATTTTCCGTAATAGGTTACTCCACCGGGAACATTAATACTGCCTGTTGTGGTATTTACCGCGGTCACCTTAACCGACGCATAGATCGTCTTCGCGGTATCCAGTTCATAATCTCCGGTAGTGCTTGTTGACTGACCGATCTCGGTAATACGATAGATATTCGCTCCATCCTCGCAAGAAGGCTCAAAACTGATCCTTCCCTTAAGGTTCTCCTCGATCATATCTTCCGTATTTTCGGTAGGTTTACCATCTGTATCCAGTACCGCACGCTGAATGGCCTTAAAGTCGCCTGCTGTTTCGTCATATAATTCCACAAGGAATTCAAACTTCTGATCAGAAGTAGGCGTCTTTCCGTCTACAGTCTTATATACCAGAAGTTCGATGGAAGCAGAGGGCTTGAGTCCCTGATATACAAAATGGAACTCACCGTGTGTTCCAAGAACGGTATGACCTGCATTGATCACCCAACCACAGGAAGTACCACCAACGTCCATCTGCACACCTGCATTCGGATTCAGGAACATTCCGCCGGTGTTTAACAGATCAACCTCTGTGATGTTGGGGCTTGCCAGGTTCCATACCACCTGCTGAGCGACCTTATCTGCCTTAATATTCTGATCACTCATGAACTCGCCGGTATCGGTATCCGTATCCCAGCCATTCACTTCGATCTTACCAATATCGATCTTTCCAGCCGCCGTCTTGAAGTTAAATACAATGATCTGACCGGGCTTTTTGCTGATCAGGACCTTCCTTTCACCCTTGATCTGATCCAGATATTTATCTGCATCAATATAGATGGTTGCATTATCATCCATGGAGGTCGTGTCGATAATAAGATTTCCACCGATAACACTCGGTGTGATCGTTGCCGGCTGAGCGATCATATCTGCGGAAACTTCCTTCATATGATCGATCATCGCATTCACTTTATCGTTAATCTCTCCCTTTGTCATAGTGACATACGCAGGAAGAGCTCCTGCAGAGAATACTCTTCCGGAATTTGCGTTTTCCGGATTCGCATACTCTTCGGGAACGATCATGACCGGAGTAGCCGGAGTCTTATTTCCCAAAGTCAGCTGTTTTCCATCTGCCAATTCTGCCACAAGGTAGTTACCGGGAACCTGGCTTGTTCCGTCACCGGAAAGGTCAGGATCCACATTACCTGTAGGATTAAAATAGTTTGCTGCAAAATTGGTCTCACTATGGCCATCCTGTCCCATTGTATTCGTGGTAATACCATAGTTGATCGAATCTCCGAGAATGGAGAACAGTGTATACTGCTTATCTGACTTGATCTTGGTCAGATCAACATTTTCACAATTGTAAACCGTCTTTTCTTCAGCTACAGAATCCTTAACCAGCACGGTTTCATAGTCAACCGAATAACCCTTAACTTCTGTCACCTCAGAAATACCATTTCTCTGAAGAGCTGAATTCAAGTTCGGTTTCTCCCCTTCTCTTGCGCGCAGGATAGTAACCGTAACGGGCTTCCAGTTACCGGTATACTTTTCCTTAGTGGGGTTACCATTCGAATCAGACCAATCTCCGTTTTCCGTAGTCGTACCATTATGGATCCGGATCTTGAACGGATTGCTTCCGTCGGTTACCAGCGGCCTGTAATAATAGGAGTAATTACCGGAGTCATGCAGTGCACTGACCAGAATATAATACCGGTCGTTTTCCACGATCGGATCCATATCCGGATCAAAATTCAGAGCAACTTCATATGCCTGATGGCCCTCATACAGATTGATCTCTCCGGTAGTCTGATCAAAGGAAGAGCTCTTAAACAGATACCCGTCAATAGAATCTGTCTGCTGAATAAGTGCGCTATACGGAGCCGCAGAATTCCACTGATACTGGTTATAATCCGGCATATCACCATAATAAAGACGCATTTCGGACACTTCATACTTTTCCGTATCGAAATAGTAACTGCATCCCTGATCATCATGAGGCGGATTCAGTCCGTGCCATGCAGCCTTCTTTCTCCCGTACTGATCCACCTCATCAAGGTTCCAGAACCGTGTAATATGCAGCGTCTGTGTTGCCTGATTAATATCGGGGACACTTACAAAACCATATCCTGCCACCTGCCCGGATTCCTTATCCGTCAAGCTGATCACGACATGGTAATTCTGCCCATTTCCACCATTATACAGGGCAGGTGTCTTCGGCGTTGTCTGATCAAATTCAAAGAAATTGATCGTAACGGCAAAGTCACTTACATTTGCTGCGAAAACATCCTTCGCGCTCGGAATGACCGGAAGCATTGTGACGATCATCACGATTGCCATCACGATCGCAGCGAAGCGTTTCCACGTTGTTTTAGAGAAAAATCTGCTCTTCAACTTCTCTCTTACTCCTTTCTTATCAGCCATTTCATTCCTCCTCACCATGCTTAAAACTAGTTTTGCTGATGAAATTGATGATACACCTACGAGTTACATCTCCCTTTTCCAATAACCCGTCAGCTTACTCTTCTACCACTTTGTATTACCGACGAGTGTTACTTCCACACGAATAGTGTTTTACGGATTTTTAGTGCTGTTTTTTTGCATCGCTTAACCGCTTTGTTCTCCCGGCACAATTCTATATGTGCAGGAATGACCGGGTGGTTCTATCCATCCGCAAACTGTTGGCAAGCGCAAAAAAGCCCCAAAAACCACGCAAAAACCCCATCCCCAAAAGAGCATGGTATACTTTAATATAGCAAAATTGTACATCATAAGCAAATAAAATTGTGCAATTCATAACATTTCCACACTTTTCACAATCTTTTGATTTACATAAAAAATTCATATTTTTTAAACCAGCACTATATCATTTACAGGTCTCTTTGTTTTCCACAAGATATAGTTAGTATCATTCTATTCATGCAAAAACACTATGCCGTAGCAAAGTGTTAAAGCTTTGTGCAATTTTCCACCATGGGGACGGTTCTGGAATGCCCAGAACCGTCCCTGATCGTACCGGAACCGTCCCCTGTCGTCTCACTCTACCCGATATTTGTTACCTTCCCGACGGCGATATAGTTGTCGATCACCGCTGCCAGGTCCGTGCCTTCCGTGCCTTTCCAGATCCGGTCGGCGACCAGGCGAAAGGCGCGTGTCCCGTCAGAAGTTTCTTCCTCTTTATAAGAATCCATGTAATACCGATCATCGGAAACTCGCACATCCCACTGAATGCCCTTGCAGTCGGCAAGCTCACAGCAGGGGAAGTTGATATTCCACACCTGCCCCGGATCAAGGGGACGGTTCATACATTCTTCCATTACCTCAGAGAGGTACCGGTCCACCACATCCTGGAAAGCCACATTTCCCTGGGAAAAGGCAATGGCGGGAATCCCCCACAACCGGGCTTCCATCACCGCTCCAAGGGTTGCGGAATACTGGATATCATGGGAAATGTTATATCCGGTGTTGATCCCTGCAAAAACAAAATCCGGCTTTTGGGGGAGAAGGGTGAGCACTCCGAGCCGCACGCAGTCTGCCGGCATGGCGTCACAGGCATAAGCCGTGACTCCTTCCACAGGGAAGTCATGCTGCCACACCCTCACACTTTCCTTCCAGGTAAAACAGTGTGACCTGGCGCTCCTCTGTCCGTCCGGCGCGATGACCCATACACTCCCAAAACGCCCGGCTGCTTCGGCAAGCTTCCGAAGTCCGGGCGTATCGATACCATCATCATTTGTGATCAGGATATTCATTTTCTTATTCGTTTTCAGGTTCATTTTCTTTTTTCTGCATCTGCTGTTTACACTTATTTCCGTCGGAAATGCCCGGCGATCCCTTCATCAGATCGCTACCCTATACCAGGTCTCGTACATCCGGTCGGGCTCCAGCATCATGGCGTCCGCGCGCATTTTAACAACGGGATACAGTCCTTCCTTCATCAGATTTCTTCTGATCCGTCCGAGCACAGAGATCTTGTTCTGCTCGGAAAGATCCGGAAGAAGAAGATAGAAATCATTCTCCTTCTGCATGATTATATCACTTCTGCGCAGAGACGTGCGAAGGATCGTTCCGAATTCCTCGAGGACCCTCTCGCGCTCCTGCTGATAAGCATCATCCATCACCGGCGTCACCGAGATCCTGAGCTCGCAGGTTTTGCTCTTATAGGTCTTGTTGAAACGGAGCAGATAATTGAAGACCGTGACAAATTCCTCCTTGCTGAGCCACTGAGCGCCGTCATCCGACCGCTCGTTTATCAGTGCGCCGCTAAATTCCACAAGATCCTGCTCCTCGGCCCTGCCGCAGAAATCATAGAACACGATGTTGTACGCGTCCATATCCGCAGAACGTTCCATTTCCATAGATTCATGCCCAAACGCATTTACAAATTCTTCAAAATCGATCACTGTGAAATCTCTCTCTTTTCCGCTCATGCCGCGTACCTCCTTTTCTACTATGCTGACTGAACCGGTCACTTGAAATGTACCACATACATAACTGTCTTCGGCGCTCCTCCAAAGTCTGTGGTCCGTTTGTTGTTAGGTTCACTATATCTTATTCACGATCCGGGGTTTTATATATTTTTGTTTTATGCATTTTATTCCTGCAAATGTGATAAAAAAGTGTTTCTTTGTGAGACGATTGGGGACGGTTCTGGAATGCCCAGAACCGTCCCCAATCGTTACGCCGTTATACTCTGTCCAGTGCCTGAGACAGATCGGCGATGATATCTTCCACGTTCTCGATACCAACCGAGAAACGGATCAGGTCTGCGCCTACGCCGCAGGCTGCCAGCTCCTCATCCGTTAACTGACGGTGAGTCGAGGATGCGGGGTGAAGCACGCAGGTATGTGCGTCAGCCACGTGGGTTGCGATCATTGCCACCTTCAGGTGCTTCATGAACTCTTCTGCTGCCTTGCGTCCTCCCTTCACGCCGAAGGAGATGACGCCGCAGGTACCGTTGGGCATATATTTCTTTGCCCGCTCGTAATATTTGTTGCCGGGAAGTCCGGGGTAGTTGACCCAGGTCACCTTCTCATGCTTCTCCAGGAACTCAGCAACGGCCTGGGCATTCTTGCAGTGACGCTCCACGCGAACCGCCAGAGACTCCAGTCCCATATTCAGATAGAATGCATTCTGCGGCGACTGGATTGATCCAAGGTCACGCATGAGCTGTGCGGTGCATTTGGTGATAAATGCGCCTTCCTTGCCAAACTTCTCGGCATAGGTGATCCCGTGATAGGATTCATCCGGTGTGCAGAGCCCGGGGAACTTGTCCGCATGGGCCATCCAGTCGAATTTGCCTGCGTCCACGATAGCACCGCCTACTGCAACATCATGGCCATCCATATACTTGGTGGTGGAGTGGGTAACGATGTCTGCGCCCCACTCGATGGGACGGCAGTTAACGGGGGTTGCAAATGTATTATCGATGATAAAAGGAACGCCATGGGCATGAGCCGCCTTCACGAACCGCTCGATATCGAAGACGGTCAGCGCCGGGTTCGCAATGGTCTCACCGAAAACCGCCTTGGTATTGGGCTTAAATGCAGCCTCCAGCTCTTCATCGGAGCAGTCCGGATCAACGAAGGTAAAATCGACGCCCATCTTCCGCATGGTGACGTTGAACAGATTGAAGGTTCCTCCGTAGATGGCAGATGAAGCGATCACGTGGTCACCGGCATTTGCGATATTGAATACAGCAAAGAAATTCGCCGCCTGGCCGGAAGAGGTGAGCATGGCTGCCGTACCGCCCTCCATCTGCGCGATCTTCGCTGCGACCATGTCATTGGTCGGATTCTGAAGTCTTGTATAGAAATACCCTGCCGCCTCCAGGTCGAAGAGCTTTCCCATATCCTCACTGGTGTCATACTTAAATGTAGTGCTCTGGATGATGGGGATCATTCGGGATTCCCCATTCTTCGGGGTATAACCACCCTGGATACATGTGGTCTCAAGTTTCATGTTTTTTCCTCCTGTTTCGCTTTATGTTAACTTCTAAAACAAGGTGCCTAACGCGTATTATAGAACATCTCACGGAAGAATTGCAACCACGAGAAACAGTGAACCCATCCCCACGCTACATTGCCATGATGATCTCTCTTGCTTTTGCTTCTTCTATGGGAAATGCATAGACTCCCGGCTCATATTCTTTGATCCGTCCGATGCCGTCCTGCAGCACGAACCGAAGCCTTCCGTCCCGCACCTTCTTATCGGTATAGAGCTTCTTTACCAGTTTCTCCCGGTCGATATATTCCGGGATATCCACCGGCAAGCCAGCCTTTTTAAGCAGAGCTACCACCATATCCCGCTCTTCCCCGGTAACCAGCCCCATGGAAAGCGCCAGATCCACCTCCGCCACAAGGCCGATGGATACTGCCTCTCCGTGCATCAGCTGATATCCGCTCAGGGTCTCGATGGCGCGTCCCACGGTATGTCCAAGGTTCAGCACCTCCCGAAGTCCGGATTCCCGTTCATCCTTCATCACCACTTCATATTTGATCCTGCAGTTTTCCTCAGCGATATGGGTACATGCCTCCGGTTCAAGACGGAGGATCTCCTCCATATGAGCATCCAGATAATCGAAGAATGCCCGGTCCGCCAGGCAGGCGTGCTTCACCGTTTCGGCCAGCCCGCTGATCACCTGCCGTTTGGGCAGAGTCTTCCAGTTCTCGATATCCAGATATACCTTCTTCGGCTGATTGAACAGTCCGATGAGATTCGTTGCCCTCGGCGTATCCACGGCAGTCTTCCCGCCCACGGATGCATCTGCCGCTGCCAGCAGCGTCGTTGCATAGTTGATAAATGGAACGCCCCTGCCGAAGGTTCCGGCCAGGAACCCGGCCAGGTCCGTCACCACGCCTCCGCCCACAGCGATGACGCAGCAGTCCCGCCGGTACTCACGCTCCAGCATTTCATCCTCCAGCCGGGCCTTCATTTCCCGGGTCTTGGATTCCTCCCCTGCAGGGATGGTAAAAAGCTCTGCGGCATATCCCTCATCCAGGAGCTTCTTCAGGATCGGCTCCGCATAAAGCGGCTTCACGTTACTGTCCGTGATCACGGCGAATTTACGGATCCGCCCCACAAGACCGTTCCGAAGGTCTTCCAGCAAATGGTCCTGCAGACCGTAGCCGATCTCCACGTCATAGGTATCATCCACGACACGTTTTAATGCTACTCGAAATGTACGCATAACATTTCCCTTCCTTTTCTTTCCTGTTGAAAATGTGGCTGGTCTAAGCCTTAAGAAGCTCTTCAGCCTTCTTTCGTATGGCCATGGTACCGGCTCTTCCCGCCACCAGACGCAGGTTCTCTGCGGCCCGCTCCCGGTCACCTGTCTTCAGCTGCAGCCACGCCAGCTGAAAGGTTCGGTCCATCCATCGGATGTGCTCCTTCTCTTCCGTAAGTAAACGCTGTATCACCGGGATCAGCTGCACAGGATCTCCATTTACAAGCTCCAGTCGGATCTGCCATTCCCGTCTTGTCTTCTCCGCCCGGTTCTTCTCCTGTACGGACAGACCGCGTTTTTGTTCGATCACGCCCAGCTCTCCCGAGCATACATAGAACTGATCCATCTGATTTTGATCGATGGCATACAGCCCCTTCAGATAGATATAGATCACTTTGTTCTCACCATACAGGTAATTCCCGCAGGCAGAGAGGCATCTGGCCATTTCCGGATAATCTCCCATGTAATAACAATGAGATGCCTGCTGAAGAAATGTGGCGTCCTTCTCCACTTTGCGCATATATTCCAGACGGGAATGCTCATAAATATCGAAGGCCATCACCGGATCACAGTCTTCCGTAAAGATCCTCCGCACCTCATCCACTGCCTTCTTCTTCTGCATCCTGGGGACCGGATTCATCATGGTGACCAGAAGCAACGCAATGAGGACCAGCCAATAGGTCCCTTTGCTGGTATTTTTTGAAGCAACGAAGGCCACCACAGCGATGGCGAAGATCACATCTGTAAACAGTTCACTAAAGACAGCGATCCGCATCATCTTTCGATGATACCTCCTGTAGATTTCAGCCGCCGCCCGGTTCTCCATGGAGCTCTTCCGAACCGTCACATAAGGCACCCGGTCAGTGATCACCCGGATCAGCAGTCCGAAGAAAAGACTGATGGACTGCATAAAGAGCACGACCACCAGAAAGGAGAGCAGCAGCCAGCCGAAGGAGGCGGCACCGGAATCTGTTCCATAGAGCTTTCCCCGGCCATATCTTACGATCACCCAATAGCATAGAAACCCCAAAAGACCGCAGGCCAAACCACTAAGGACCACCTGCAGCCCGGAATAGGTCTTTCTTTTCATTGTCACCATTTCATGCATTTCCCTGATCTTCCCCTGTCAATCGAGTAGGAGGGGGTCCCTCCTACTCGATGTCGCGTTGGCCGGCCTATGTGCATGCAAGCATGCCCGCATGCCGGCCGTATCGCGCATATTATCCACCGGTATCCTGTCCGGATCCGTTTATCTCTTCCGTAACAGAGACAGCCGGAGAAATCTCCGGCTGCCCATCTCTGTTATTCACTTCACATTTGCTTCTCAAGGCAATGCATTTTATTCGTATTCCACTCCGTCATATCCGTCGCCATAGGTCTTCGGTGCAACAACCACCCAGGTCTTTCCGGGGTTCATGGAGATTTCATTTCCGTCTGCGTCATACCACTTGGTTGAGTAGTTGTTGTATCTCCAGGTAACCGGGATCCTCTTACCGCCTGTGCAGTAATAGCCCTGACCGGAACCCGTCCAATCGATATCCTGGCTTCCTGCAGACTCATAACCGGCCAGATCCTTGATCACTACATACTGAACCAGGATATTGGTCACGGACAGCTGCTCGCCGGTCTGACCATCGATCATCTTTCCGTCAAACTGGAAACGGTCATACTTCTGGGTCTCTGCATTATACTCGAACCAGGGAAGATTCTTCTTGAAATAAGGAACCGAGATCTTCATCGCAGATTCACCGGCGTCCAGCGCCTTGAAATCATCCCGGAACCTGTGGTTCGGCTCATAGAAGGACTGGTGCGTGATGCTGTATCCCTTCTTCTCTGCCTGCTTGATCACCTCTTCGGGTGTAGTATATGCATTGTAGGGTGCGATCCTGGAGTCATCGCGGTGAAGACCGGGATCACGGATCAGATCTACGAAGCTCAGGTACGGATAATGTCCGCCGTAAAGATCATTGTTATTTGCGTAATCGGACGCACCGCAGAACAGGTGGATCGTATCATACTCTACCGTCTTGCGGTTGAAATAGTGCCGTGTAGAGCGAAGTGCTTCGAACTTCTCTACCTTATCATACTCCGTGAAGATCGGCATAAGACGTGTGGTCCTTGCCTCGGTTACCATCTCATAGATGATATCCGCGAAGGACAGTCCGTATACCGGAAGCGCCTGGGGCACATTGCAGTACTGTGCAGAAATGGGGCGCAGATTTGCATACTTCTCATCGATCCAGAGACCGGTGTTGGGATTCCGTACCATTCCTTCCTTGACCAGCATAACTCCCGTGGGATTATCGATCATGGAAGACTCGGTCACATTCAGGTCCTTCGGCGGAGCCTGTGTGGCAGGCTCTGTTGTAGCGGTAGTTGCAGCCTGGGTAGCATTAGCTGCCGTTGTAGCAGCGTCATCCTTTCCGCATCCGGTCAGTCCGGCCACCATAAAGGATAAACCAAGTACGAGCGCCGCTGCTCTTTGGGCAGCTCTGTTCTTAAATCTATACTTAAACATTTTCATGTATCCTCTTTTCATTGATATCAGCTAAAAATGCATGGGAAAATCCCTCTACATAGGTTAACGGATTTTCGTCGGAAATTCAATGAAAAAATTGCACAAGATTCATGCCTGCAATACAAAATATTATGTAAATTTATTTTTACCTAATTCTTCAGGCATTTAACTAAATGTATTGAGTCGCAGTCCCGGAAGTTGTCCGTCTTCATGCCTTATCCCAGAGCCACGTCCAACGCCATCATGAGACTGAAGCCCAGAGCAAAGGAAACAACACCGATATTGGAATGCTCGCCCGCCGACATTTCCGGGATCAGCTCCTCCACAACCACATACAGCATGGCGCCTGCGGCAAAAGACAGCAGATACGGCATGGCCGGCACCACCAACCCGGCAATGAGTACCGTAAGGCCACCGAAGACCGGTTCCACCGCACCGGACAGAACCCCCAGCCAGAAAGCGCCCGGCTTACTCTTGCCCTCCGTATAAAGCGGCATGGAGACGATCGCCCCCTCAGGGAAATTCTGAATGGCTATACCAAGGGCGAGCGCCAGCGCCCCGCCTGCAGTGATCATTCCCGACCCGTTCATCAGGCCGGCATACACCACGCCCACCGCCATTCCTTCCGGGATATTATGCAATGTCACCGCCAGCACAAGCATGATCTTCCTGGAGAGATGACTCTTCGGTCCCTCCACCTGATCGATCTCCCGGTGCAGATGCGGGATCACATGATCCAGCAGGAGCAGGAACAGGATCCCCAGCCAGAACCCGATAAATGCAGGCAAAAATGCCCATCTGCCCTTATCCTCCGACTGCTCGATAGCCGGCACGATGAGACTCCAGATGGATGCAGCGACCATCACGCCCGCTGCAAAGCCTGTAAGGGCCCGTTCTATGGATAGTTTCAATTCCTTTCGCAGGAAGAACACGCAGGCTGCCCCTGCGGAGGTTCCGATAAACGGGATCAAAAGCCCGATAATGATCGTTTTTACCATATATCTTAATCAACTCCTTCAATGCACATATCTTAATTGAGACGCGTGATGGAAATGTAAATCATTCAGGTTCCAAAGATGAGCATATACGTCAACCACGCTGCTGTAGTTAGCCGCGTCTAACTCATAGTATACCATATAATTTTCATAATGCAACAAAAAAAGCCATATCAAATCCATTGACATGGCTTTTTTGCAAGTCCCCGCTTCTATCTTCTATTAGCCCTTGCTGAAGGTTAGACTGTTACCGGAAACCTTCTTGCTTATATACATTGCAGGATCCACTATTTTTTCAGCTTGATGGAGCCGAGGATCGCCTTTGATGTATCCGAATCATAAGCGTAGCCGCCTATTCTGACCATTACCACCTTGTCGCCGATCTTTGCGTATAACTGTGCGACATCCGAGGTTCCGTTGTACTTATATGCCACGCCCTTCCAGTCATAATCTCCTGTCTTCACGGTCACATCCTGAGGATTGGAATCCTTGTTAAAGGTCTTCGTAGATTCCACATCCTTCTGACACTGCTCCTCCGTAGATACCCCGAAGAGGAAGTAGTTCATGGAATTCTCCGGCTGAACCCATACGGAGTTGGGATCCTCCTTATCGATCTGAGATCCGCCGGTAAGCTTCATCCCATCCGGTATAAAGATCTCCTCGTAGTTTCCCCAGTTCCCCGTGGTTCCCTTCGGAGCTTCTGTCTGCGCCTCAGTTGTTACAGCAGGTGCGCTTCCGGTGTTATCACTCTTTGAATCCCCGCAGCCTGCAAAACCAAGTGACATTCCCAGTGCACAGATAAGCAACATTGACTTCTTTTTCATTTCTTTTTCCCCTTTACCAATCCCCTTATATATATTTCCTTTTTATCAAAGGATAACAATAGGTTACCATCCTCATTTCACCTTGAGCGTCCGTAAATACTCCTTCTGCTCCGGCGTGATCCTGTAGCTTTCCACAGCCTTCTGGATCGTCTTGTTATTTGTCCACGGGGCCAGTCTGTGCTCCTCAATATAAAGCAGCACCGTCTCATATTGTTTCGCCAGCGCCGTGGCAAAATACCAGGCGATCATCATATTAACATAGTATTCCTCAGACCGCAACTTTGAAACCCATTCCGGGTATTTCGGATCATAGTCCGCGTCAAGGAAATGTTCCATCAGCATCCCCACGCCGAAGCGGATCGTGTAGGTCTCCTTCGACTTGATCCATTTCCTTATATGTTTCAGCAGATCCGCCTTATGCTTCCTGAAGATCTTCGGCGACATCTGATCACAGGTGGCCCAGTTATTCACATACGGCAGAAATCTCTCCACTTCGGAAATGCACCGCTCATAGTCCTTCATTTCCGAAAGGATAAACGCATGCAGCTGATCCTCGTCAAAATGTTCGTGCGGCAAAGCATCCAGAAATACCCCGATATCCTCCCGCTTTGCCAGCTCCTTTGCCAGCTTGCGGAGCTCCGGTGTCCGGACGCCGATCACTCTCTCCGGCGCCACATTCGGGATGATCCGGATCTGCATATCCCGATATCCCTCATCCTGACGGGCAAATAATTCCTTTTGTATCTCTTCTATGATCATTCCCAATCTCTCCAATCATCAAATTCACTATAGGTGATTCTGCTCCATCATTTTTCTATGCCAACTTTCCGAATCATAATCCGGCGGTCCGCCTGCTTCTTTTCCTCCGACTTGTATATCAGAGTCAAATGCTTTAATGGAAATAGCTGTAAGTTCTTTAATATCGTGTACTCCTTCTTCAATATCTTTGGGCATTTCTCTAGCTCCCACTTCTTTAAGTATTAACTCCTTTATTGGAATGATTTTAGTCATACTTATTTTCACTTCCTATCCAATAACCATATGCGGATTATACTTTTCATCCTGCCACATCACTGTTTACGCCAAACGCGCGTTCAAAAAGTTCATCACCTAAAACACAAATCTTAATCCTTCCATTTTGATATCGGTTCTTCTTTGTAAAACGTTTCTTAACAAACAGGCCTCAGTTATCCTTCAGCCCCAGCATCTCTTCTGCCAATGCCAGCGTCTCTTCAACGCTCCGGTTCTCATCCCGAAGGATCACATGAAATCCGGAATTCAGAAATCTGTCATATACTTCCCTTGAGTTGATCAGTTCCAGCCCACACCTGTAATTCTCCATTGCCTGCTCAGGATCCGGTTCTTCCATGATCAGCTGATAGAGGAACTGCTTCTCCCGATCCGGCCGTTCAAAAAAGCGTCGTACGGAAATGTCCGGATCCGCCAGCATTACCAGTACATGATCCGGATCTGTGATATTCTTCAATGTTTCAATAGAGATATTCGTATCCACGAAGATCGGTTTTTCCTGTTTCTTCAGATCCTCAAGGATTTCCAGCTCCAGAATCTCACATTCTTTGGCAACACCATCTACCCACGCCTTATACTCCTCCGGAGTTCTTCGGATAAAGTCATGCCAATCCTGCAAATCCCGGGTATAGGTAAGGCAGGGGAACTCCTCCTTATCCAATTCGTCCAACATCCTGTTGTGATAGTTTTCCTCACAGAGAATCCCGTCATATTTCTCTGCCAGAAGCTTTACCATCGTCGACTTTCCCGCATAGGCAGTGCCGATGATAAAATAAGCATTCTCAAATCGCATACTGTCCGGTCGACTTTGATTCAACTTTTCCAATGTATCCTTCAATATTTCTTTTCGTAATTCGGTCAGCCATTCAGAATATGATACCGTATCAAATGCATACGTTTTGTTTAACTCATACTCATTCTCCGACCAAGTGGAAAGAGGAGATTCATTGTGCTGAATCAATGCCTCTAATTTATCCAGAGATTTGAACAACTTTGATTCCAGCGTTTTCTGCTCATCCATTTCCCTGTAAAGCTCTGACATTTCATCGGATAATTCCTTCGGCATCGACTTGATCCATTCATGTAACAGACGGTCTTCCACTTCACGATCACTATCAGTCTTATCAAATGTCGGAATATCACCGGTAAAGCATTCCCCAAGATCATGGATAATGCACATATTGACAACCTTCTCTATATCTATCTCAGGGAATTCCCGCCGCAACAAGAAAGCCATCAACGAGACCCGCCAGCTATGCTCCGCAACGCTTTCCGTTCTTCCCTTCGTTGTGGTGCAATGCCGCGGAGTATCCTTGAGTCGCTCAGCAACATGGAGTATTTCCAAATAATCCCGTGCATTCATTCCTGTCTGACCCAGCCTCCTATCCAATAATAGATTCTTCATAGACAAACCTTAGCGGATCTTTGCTGTAAACCAATTATGACATCTCATTTCACATCTAACGACATTCTAACATCCGTGAGTTCCTCCGTCAAAACGTAATTACTCGGATATACATCTATCAAAAAGCGGAATCTGGTGTTATAAGGCTTGAACCAAACTGAACCACTTTCATTAAGTTCTTACTGCATACCATCATCCACTTGAGGCTCCGACAGATGTCGGAGTCTCCTTTTCCAATTTGAGACCCCAGTTCCTATAGATAACACAAAAGAACGCACGCGAACACACGCGTGCGTTCTTTTGTGTTGAAAAACGCACGCGTGCGTGTTATGATATGCTCAAGGAGGTGATTTCATGGATAATATTCTCGAGAAAGAAACCCTTACCAAAGAGTTCAAAAGTGATATAGAAGGATTCAGCGAAACAGAATTGGTTGCAGAAATCGTTGGTATGGCTAATACAGAGGGCGGAGTATTATACCTCGGAGTTGAAGATAATGGCCAACCAACCGGGCTCAACAAAAAACACGCTGATCCGATAGGACTAATGGCTCTTGTAGCAAATAAAACTGTTCCTTCCGTTTCTGTTCGCGCCGAAATCATACAAATTGACGGCATTGAAGTTATGCAGATTCAGATTCCGAAATGCCGAACAATCATAGCCACATCAGACGGAAAAGTTCTCCGCCGAAGACTCAAACCAGACGGGAGCCCGCAGAATATCCCTCTGTATCCATATGAGATACCAAGTCGCCTGTCCACTTTGGGCCTTTTAGATTATTCAGCTCAAATCTTGGAAGGCGCCAATATAGGTGATTTTGATCCAAATGAACGAGATCGTTTACGAAGGATTATAAAGCTCCGAAGAGGCGACCAAGCATTACTGGAACTGTCCGACGAAGAACTCGACAAAGCCTTGCAACTGATCAAAGAAGAAGCTGGCGAATTACGCCCCACTGTCACAGGCATGTTGCTCCTTGGACGTGAAGAGCGCATATCAGAATTGATACCAACGGCCAAATCCACATTCCAAGTGCTTGAAGGAACAAAAGTCAGGAAAAACGAACAACTGGCAAAACCACTACTGGCAACATTCGAAATCTTCGAGGACTATTTGAAAGCTTGGAATCCTGAACGTGAGATGGAGTACGGTTTATTCAGAATCCCAATTCCAGAATTTTCAGAGAATGCCTTTCGTGAAGGTCTGGTAAATGCATTCTGTCATAGAGATTATACCGTATTAAAAAACGTCAGAGTCGCCATAGAGGATGAGGGCTTAACGATCAGCAGTCCCGGAGGATTTATCGAGGGGGTAAATCTTTCCAATCTGCTGACAGTAGAACCTCATGGAAGAAATCCTGTTCTTGCAGATGTGCTAAAACGAATTGGATTGGCCGAAAAAACAGGTCGAGGGATAGACCGAATTTTTGAAGGTTCTATAATTTATGGTCGGCCCCTGCCAGATTACTCCGAGACCACATCATCCTATGTAAAACTCTTTATTCAAAGAGCAGAACCTGATCTTCCATTTGCCAAAATGATCTCGAATGAGGAACGTCGCCTTGGTCGTCCATTGCCGATAAATTCTTTACTTATATTATCTGCATTACAAAACCAACGCAGACTAAATATACAGGAAATAGCTGCAACACTTAATGTTGGAGAACCCAGAGTCAAAGCAAATGTGGAAAAACTGGTAGAGGCAGGACTTGTTGAAGCAACTGGCAGCAATAAAGCCAGATCCTATATCCTCAGTTCTAAAATATACAAAGAACAGGATAATGTGATAGGATATGTTCGTCAAACTGGAATCGATGCAGTGAAATATGAAGCTTGGATCATGGAGTTGGCAAACAAGCAAGGTGGGAAAATTACCCGTGATAATGTTGTTGAGTTATTAAATGTCACTCCATCACAGGCATACCGATTACTAAAACGACTTTCAGACAAAGGAAAACTAGAACTGGTCGGCATTGGAAGAAAAGCATTTTACCAGTTAATTCACTAAATAAAAAACACACGGAAAACGCACAAAAAAGCACGCGTGCGTTTTCCGTGTCCTTCCCATATATCTGTGCGTTTGTTTCCTCTTTCCCTCGAACTTATCGAAAAGAATAAGTACCTTTCACATTTACAGACTCCTTCCTAGAGCATATGCTGCTTTAGGATATCTGCCCCAAACGCAGATGATTAAGTCCCTGCACCAAGCTGCACCAAGTTTTTTTCAAATATAAAAATGGCTCAAGTCCTTATAAATAGGGGCTTATTCATACTGTTTGCCCCCTTATCGACTAATCTATGATCATTCCCAATCTCTCCAATCATCAAATTCACTATGGCATGATTTAACCAAAAAAAGCTCAAACCTTTATAAGTTAGAGGGTTTGAGCTACTTGATTAAGTGCCGGCGACCGGGATCGAACCGGTACGGGTATCACTACCCACGGGATTTTAAGTCCCGGGCGTCTGCCAGTTCCGCCACGCCGGCTAAGGTATAAGGAGGGGCCCACACACGTAGTTTGTGGGAAG
>JAGBNH010000121.1 GCA_017634475.1 Eubacterium sp. | reverse complement strand
GAAGCGGTTTCATTATCCGGATCTGACGGAGCAGCAGAAGAAGGAGATCCGGGAGTTTTATCGTCCCTATGAGAAGGTGGATCCTCTGTGTCACCGGGTAAATACCGGAAGATCCGGCCGGTTCTATCCGGAATATATCTCCGAGGATATGTTTTACCGGCGGATCGAGCCCTATTTTACCGACCGGCTGACCTCTAAAAATCTGGATAATAAATGCTTCTACTACCGGCTCTTCTCCCATGTCCGTCAGCCGAAGCTTTACGTCATGCGGATCGGCGGCTTCTGGCTCGACAGGGATTTTCGGCTGATCAGCTTTGATGATGCGGTATCCATCGTTGCCGCTGAAGAGCAGTCGGTGCTGAAATATGCGGTTTTCTCCGAATGCGGAAAGGGTGTTTTCTTTCTGGAGGGACCGGACCGGGCAGAGGAATTCCGGCGTATCGCAAAGGAAGCAAAACAGGATCTGGTGGTTCAGGAGGCAGTGAAGCAGCATCCGGCCTATGCAAAGCTGAACAGCTCCTCTGTAAATACCTATCGGATCATTTCCCTGCTGACCCGGGATGAAGGAGTGAAGATCCTGGCCTCGGTGATCCGGATCGGAGCGGGAGGAAGCCGGGTGGATAATCTTTATAACGGCGGCGTTCTGGTAGGTGTAGAGGAGGATGGAAGCCTGGGGGAGATCGGCGTCTGCGGTGACGGAAGAGTGGTAAAGACGCATCCGGACATGCAGTATGCCTTTGCCGGGATCCGGCTTCCCCATTATGAGAAAGCGGCTGAGCTGGTGAAGCGGGCGCATGGGATCATGGGGCATAACCGGATCGCCCACTGGGATGTGGCGGTGGATCAGACCGGAGAGGCGGTGCTGATCGAAACCAATCTGGCCCTTGGCTCCATAGACTGCATCCAGGTCTGCTGCGGACCGCTTTTCGGAAAGGATACCCAAAAGGTGTTAAATGAGGTATACTTTGACAAGAAGGGACGCAGGAAGCATAAGCCGTATTTTGGACTGAATGAAAGGGATTATTTCCGTATCCGGGATAATCTGCTGGGGATCCTCAGGGCCTATTACCGGCAGGGCTATACACAGATCGTTCTTCTGGGAAATGCGGCGCTTCGCCGGATCGACCGGAAGCTGATCCAGGATTCTACAAAACGGTATGATTATCCGATGCTCAGCGATGATCAGGTAAAGCAGATCCGGGAATACTATCGTCCCTACGTAAAACATGTAAATACAGCATCGCACCGTATGTATACCGCCAAATCCGGCGAGTTTCGGGTGGACTATCTGCCCGAGGATATGTATATGTGCGATATCGACCGGTTCCTCAGTGATCGTGAGCTGTCCTATGATCTGGATAATAAATGCCTGTATTATCGGCTTTTCCCGGATGCAAAGCAGCCGGAGGCGGTAGCCTTCAGGATCGGCGGGATATGGCTGGATCAGGATTATCAGCCCATCACCAGACGGGAGGTGGCCCTTCGGGTGTTCGCCCAGCCGGAGGTGGTGATCAAGGGAGCCTTAGGATCAGAGGGCGGAGCGGATGTACATTTCCTTACCATGGAGGGCCTTCCTTCCAGGCGTGAGAAGGTGTCTCAGCTTTCGGAGGTGATCCGGACGTTGAAGCGGGATATCGTGATCCAGAAAACCATCCGGCAGCATCCGGATCTGGCGAAGCTTCATCCTCAGTCCGTGAATACCTACCGGATCATTTCCCTGCTGGTGGATGACCGGGTGGAGATCCTTAGCCGGACACTGAAGATCGGCGCGGGAGACCGGCGGGTGGATAATGGCTGCTCCAAGGGGATCTACTGCGGCATCGATGAAGATAACCGATTGAAGCGGACAGGTGCACTGGATGACGGAGCGGTTTCGGAGGTGCATCCCGGAATGGGATACCGACTGGAAGGGATACCGGTTCCCGGAGTGGAGCGCTGTATGGAGCTTGTCCGGAGGATCCATCCCTTTATGGGACATCACCGGCTGATCTCCTGGGATATCGCTTATGATGAGGAGGAAGAGCCGGTGCTGATCGAGGCCAATCTCTCTCTGGGAGGCAGCGATGACGTTCAGGTCCTGAATGGTCCTTTCTTCGGAAAATATACAAAGAGGATACTTGATGAAACTTACGGACATAGAAATTGAATCCTCCATTTATCCTGAAATGGGGCAGTATAAGGATGGCTTCGGCAGGAGAAACGAAGAGGTCCTGCTGGATATCCTCCAAAGGAACCGGGATACGGAGTTCGGTCGTTCCCATGGATTTGGGGCCATCACGGATGAGAAGCAGTACCGGGAGAAGGTCTCTGTCAGCGGATATTCCGCATATCGGGACATGATCCGGCGGATGCGGGAAGGAGAGAAGAATATCCTTACTGCGGATCCGGTGTACTGTTATCTTAAGACCTCTGGCTCCACAGAGGCCGGAAAGGTCTTCCCCATAACGGTGGAAGCACTGAAGCGGTACGGAGACACGATGGACCGGTATATGGCCCACAGGGCCGGGAACGGAAAACGATTTTTTCTGTCCCTTCTTTTTGGAGATACAGACCATCGCTGCAGGCCGGAGGAGACCATGATCTTTACGTCAGCCTGTTACCGTTATATGTATGAGCAGGGAAGGCTGGATATGACGAGGATGGCCGGGGGCAAGGAGCTGTTATTCTATAAGGAGTCCTGTGATTATCTGTATGTTAAGCTCTGGCTTGCCTTTGCGGAACCGGACATCGTCTCCATGGAGACGGTGTACATGTATGATTTTCTGCTGTTCTTCCAATATATGGAGGACCATTATGCTGAGGTGCTGGCTGACATGGAAGCAGGAAATGTGCCGGAGGACAGAGGGCTGCCGGAGTCGATCAGGCAGGCGCTGTCCGGGCTCACGGTAAGTAAGGACAGGATAGAGACGATCCGACGGGAATGCGAAAAGGGCTTTCAGAATATCGTTCCCAGGCTGTGGGAGAAAATGCAGCTGGTCAGCGGGATCGGAAGCAAGGCATTTCAGGTGGAGGAGATCTCCGTGCTGAAGTATACCGGAGCTCTGCCGGTGTGGCATTATATCTATGCAGCTTCGGAATGCCTGATGGGGGTACCTGTGGCTGAGAACTCCTACGATTATGTGCTGTTTCCCGAGGGCGCTTATTTTGAATTCCGGGAAACGGAAAAAGGAAGAGAAGAAGAAAACCGGATCCTTTCGGCTGCCGAGCTTGTTGTCGGAAGATCCTATGAACCCATCCTCACAACCTATTCCGGATTGTATCGCTACGGCATGGGAGACGTGTTAAAGCTTACGGGCTTTTACGGTGATCTTCCGATATTCTGTTTCCGGCATCGCAGGAATCTGGTACTGAATATCGCGGGAGAGAAGCTGGATATGGAGATCCTGGACCGGGCGGTAAGGTACTGGTCGAGGGACAGGAAGCGCCCTGTATGGCAATACTTCTTCAGCGAGGATTATCATTCCGTGCCGGCCTGTTACCGGGGCGTCATTGCCCTGGATCATGACGCGGGCGATCTGGAACGGGGGGAGGAAACGGCTTATTTGGACAAGCTGCTCCGACGACTCTGTACGGATTATGATGAACTGCGGGACCTGGGTTCCATCGCCATGCCGGATCTTGCTTTTGTGGATAAGGCGGAATTCATGGGGTATCTGTCCATAAGGAAGAGCACCGAAGGACAGACGAAGCCGCAGCACATTTTCAGAGAAAAATGAACTCGTAAACACTTATATATGCAAAGGAGAAATGTAAATGGAGATCAAACCACAGACCAGAAGGCTTTCGGTGAAATTCATGTCTATCCTTTTCGGAATGGGAATTATGATCTATATCGGCGTGTTGATCGTCGGTCGTAGGATCTATGACAGATCCATCAAGGAATACTATGACATGATGGCATATGATGCAGCGGAGATCGCCAATGGATATTTTGGTGAGGGCAAGCTCAAGGAGTATGCGAAGCTGGCATTTGATTTTAATAAGGGAAATGCCAGTGAGCAGGATCTGGAGAAGGTCACATCCTCCGCAGAATATCAGACCATGCTGGATCTGCTCTATAAGCTGCGTGAGAAAATGGACGCAAATGATGTGTTCGTTGCCACGGTGGATATGGATGTGCTGAGGGCATTTACCCAGGAAGCCTATGATAATAAGAGCTGGACGCCGCTTTACTATATCGCGGACAGCTATACGGTCCCCGAGGACAATTTCAAGCTTGGAGACAAGGGTATGCTCCTGGATACCTATCGGGAAGCGGTAGGTGAATCCTTCGAAAAGGGCGTAAGATATGACGGCTTCTACCTTGCCGATGGTGGTTTCGGTTATAACCTGACCGCTATGCTTCCCATCACGGACAACGGCAGCAGTATTGCCTTCGTGGGCGTTGAGATCCCCATGAAAACTCTGGGAGATAACCTGACGGCCTTTACACTGACCATTTCTCTGGTCACAGGTCTTGTGGTTGTATTCTGTATGCTGGTGGCCATCATCCTGTTCTACAAGACCGTTATCTCCCCCATCAAGCTGTCTGCGTCTGAGGCAAGAAACTTTGTGGCTAACAATAATGAGGTCTCCGAGAAGCTGAAGACCATCCGGACCGGTGATGAGATCCAGGTTCTGAGTGAAAGCCTTCTTCACATGGAGATCGGTATCAACGAATATATCGATAAGGTTACGCGTCTTACCTCCGAGAAGGAGCGGATCAGTGCCGAGCTGAACATCGCGACCCAGATCCAGGCGGATATGCTTCCTACGGATTTCCCGGACAGAAAGGAATTCGATCTGTATGCCACCATGGATCCGGCCAAGGAGGTCGGCGGCGACTTCTACGATTTCTTTATGATCGATGATGAGCATCTGGGTCTGGTCATGGCGGACGTTTCCGGTAAGGGCGTTCCCGCCGCGCTGTTCATGGTCATCGCAAAGACCTTGATCAAGAACCGGGCGCTGATGGGCGGTTCACCCTCCGAGGTGCTGTCCTATGCCAACGAACAGCTTTGTGAAGGAAATGGAGCAGAGCTCTTCGTTACGGTATGGTTTGCGATCCTGGATCTGAAGACAGGTAAGGGTGTTGCGGCAAATGCCGGTCACGAGCATCCTGTGATCCGGAGAGTCGGCGGAGAATATGAGCTGGTGGTTTACCGTCATTCGCCGGCAGTGGCAACCCTTGAGGGACTTCCCTTCAAGCAGCATGAATTTGAACTTCAGCCCGGCGATCGTCTGTTTGTTTATACGGATGGTGTTCCGGAGGCAACAAATGCTCATGATGAACTCTTCGGTACGGAACGTATGCTCACGGCACTGAACAAGCATGCTCAGGCAACTCCTCAGGAGCTTCTTCCGGACATCCGGAAGGAGATCGACCGTTTCGTTACCACAACGCCGCAGTTCGATGATATCACCATGCTGGTGCTGGATTACTGGGGACCGGATGGGAATCATGAATAATGTCCTTTAATAGAAATGCCGGAAGCGAATGCTTCCGGCATTTTTTACTATCGATCATGCGGTCAATTCCGTATATTTGTCCTTCAGCTCCGCGTCGCTGATCATGGTTATTCGGCCGGCGTTGTATTCGGCGGTCACCCAGTCGTAGATCTTCCGGATCAGCTCGTCGGTCTTGGGGAGCGCCTCCAGTCCCTTTCTTTTCCGGTATTCATTCACCCAGTAGGCTACGCCTGCCAGTCCGGAGGCGTTGTTCACGGATACCTTGGGAGGACGGTTCAGGATGGTCTCTGTGTCGAAGATGTTGTAGATCTCAGGATTCTTCATCATGCCGTCCGCATGGATCCCGGCCCGGGTCAGATTGAAATTCTCCCCCACAAAGGGAGTCATGGGCGGGATGTCGTAGCCGGTTTCCGTCTGCAGATATTCGGCGATCTCTGTGATGACCTGTGTATCCATACCGTTCAGATGACCGCGGAGAGAAGCATATTCGAAGACCATGGCCTCCAGCGGTACATTTCCCGTGCGCTCTCCGATCCCCAGCAGAGAACAGTTCACAGCGCTGGCGCCGTACATCCAGGCGGTGGTGGCGTTGACCACGCCTTTATAGAAATCATTATGTCCGTGCCATTCGATCATTTCCGAAGGAACGTCGGAATAATGCTGCAGTCCGTAGATTATGCCGGATACGCTTCGGGGCAGGGCGGCACCGGGATAGGGGACGCCATAGCCCATGGTATCGCAGGCCCGGATCTTGATGGGGATCCCGCTTTCCCGGGAGAGCTCCATCAGGGCGTTGGCAAAGGGAACCACGAAGCCGTAGAAATCCGCCCGGGTGATGTCCTCAAAATGACATCTGGGGCGAAGACCTGCCTCGATGCATTCCCTGACGATGCCCAGATACTTGTCCAGGGCTTCCTTTCGGGTAAGCCCCATTTTGTGGAAGATATGATAATCGGAGCAGCTCACCAGGATACCGGTTTCCCTGATCCCGATGGAACGGACCAGCTCAAAATCCTTCTTGTTGGCCCGGATCCAGGTGGTGATCTCCGGGAACTCATAGCCGAGCTCCATACATTTCTCCAGAGCCTTACGGTCCTTTTCGGAATAGACGAAGAATTCCGTCTGGCGGATCATGCCCTTCGGGCCCCCAAGCTTATGGAGCAGTTCATAGATATGCACCATCTGCTCCGTGGTATAGGGTGTTCTGGACTGTTGTCCGTCCCGGAAGGTGGTGTCGGTAATGAAGATATCTTCGGGCATATTCTCCGGGACACGCCGGTAATTAAATGCGATCTTCGGCGTTTCCGTGTAGGGGAACATTTCCCGGAACAGCTCGGGCTCCTTTACGTCCTGCAGCTGATAGATATAGGGATCCTGTTCAAGCTTAAAGGTCTTATTGCTTAAAATGATATCGTTCATCCTGTGCCTCCTTTGGTTCCTTGTGGAAGGGTTGATACTTTACAGGTTTTAGCATATATTGTATTATTTGTAAAATGAATATAATAAATTGTATCTATTCGAAAATCGAATGATAAGGAGGGCGGCATGGATACCGAATCCATCAGAACGTTCCTGGTGCTGGTGAAGACCAGGAACTATACCAGAGCAGCAGACCAGCTTTTTGTGGCCCAGTCCACAGTGACCAACCGGATCAATGAGCTGGAAAAGGAACTGAAATTTGCGCTGTTCACCCGGACGAACCGAAGTGTGGAGCTCACGGAGAAGGGCGAGCAGTTCCGGGTTTACGCGGAGAAAATGATGGAGCTTACGGAGAATTCCCTGGCGGAGATCTCGGAGGTGCAAAGGTACGATCACTACCTTCGGATCGGCAGCGCGGATTCCATATACGAGGGGCATCTGGCGGAGTTGATCCGGGAGCACAGACGGACGCATCCCAAGGATTATCTCAGGATTTCCATCGGTCTTACGGATCATCTTCTGGAGCAGGTCCGGAACGACCTTCTGGATGTGGTCTTCACCTATCTCCCGTTGAAGAAGAATTCCCTGCACTGCGAGCTTTATAAGCAGGATCAGCTGGTGCTGGTTACCAGGAGCAGGAACCGTAAATATCCCCATGGGATCACCGAGGCGGAGCTTCTTTCGGAAAGATATCTGATGTGCAACTTCGCGCTCCAGGAAGTGGGGCAGTATATCCGGAAGCTTTTTCCGAAGTACCACCAGTTTGAACTGGAGATCGATGATTGTATGAAGATCGTTCCCTTTCTGATGGATCAGGATAACTACACCTTCCTTCCGAAGGATATGGCGGAGCATTATCAGGAGAAGGGAAGGCTCCGTCAGGTTCCCCTCATCGATTTCAGTACGCCGGTGATCAACAGCTATATCATTTACAAGAAAACGCATGAGAAGCTCTGCAGGGAGATTTTCTTCCGGGTGCCTTAGGACCGCCGGGAGGACGGCGAAAAAGCACGGGGCTTGCGTGTTTTCTCTGTTTGTGTTATACTCGGCGTGTCTGTGCGTAGAGGGGCACGGATTTCGAAAGGTTCAGAAACCTTAGCGCCATGTGGCTGCAGTCAGATCCTTCCGATCGGCAGCCTGACGAGG
>JAGBNH010000120.1 GCA_017634475.1 Eubacterium sp. | reverse complement strand
TTCTTCACCATACTGTAAATGGCCATATCTCCGAAGGTCAGGATATCCCCCACCTTTGGCACTTTCTTCATGGCATAGATCCCGATCACATCCCCCGCCAGACAGGTCCGGGAAGCCAGACGGACAGGTATCCGGTCACCGACATCCCCCTTCTGCTCCGAACGGTAATCTGCATAGGTCATCTCACCCACCAGGGGCGGCGTGTATGGCATTTCCAGGACATCCGGCATATGGCATGCCGCTGATGCATCCAGGATCGCCGTGGGCATATCCGTTGCCTCCACCACATCCAGCACCCGGGTGATCAAGGTTCCCGCATTGATGGCGATAGCCTCACCGGGTTCCAGATAAACCTTAAGGCCGTATTTCTCCCGGATCTCAAGGATCAGTTCTTCCAGCTTTTGGATATCATATCCCTCCACGGTGATATGATGTCCTCCCCCCAGATTGATCCACTTTATCTGCTTCAGATAATCTCCGAACCGCTCCTCTACCGCCCTGAAGGTTTCGATCAAAGGCTCAACCCCCTGCTCACAGAGGGTATGAAAATGCAGGCCTGTGACCCCCTCCGGCAGTTTCTCCGGCATGTCGGATCGCCGGATCCCCAGTCTTGACCCGGGAGCACAGGGATCGTATATCTCATGTCCTTCCTGGGTACTGTGTTCCGGATTGATCCGGAGGGCCACCTGTATCTTCCCTGCCTTCACCGCAGGCTCCCAAATGGGACGGTGCAGCTCCAACTGGGCAAGGGAATTGAAGTAAATATGGGTGCATATCCTGCAGAGCTCCTGCATTTCCTCCGGCTTATAGGCCGGCTCGAAAACATGGTTTTCCTTCTCCGGTGGGGTTTCTTTCTCCTGCATTGAACGGGAAACCGACCTATGGCCGGACCCGGTATTCTCTGCGGTGTCTTCCGTATGGAATTCCTCCGCTGCAAGCCTTGCTTCGAAGATCCCCGAGGCTGTGGTTCCCGACAGATACCGGGCGATCAGCGGATAGACCCTGTACATGGAGAAGGCTTTCTGGGCCAGCAGGATGCTGCAGCCCGTATGGTCCTCCACCTGTTTCAGGATCTCCACATTTCGCCGGATGGCGGCTTCGTCAACGATATAGGCGGGTGTTCGTAATTCTGCGTATTTCATGTGGGTTGGTTCCTTCTGCAAGATCCTTCGCCTGATGGCTCAGGATGACACGTTTAGTCTACAAGTACGGGATTTTCATCCACAACCCAGGGCAGGCCGTACTCGTTCAGCATTTCCATGTAGGGATCCGGATCAAATTCATCTGTGGTGAATACTCCCGGTTTCTTCCAGAGTCCCTTAACCACCAGAGCGGTGCCGATCATGGCCGGAACGCCGGTGGTATAGCTGATGGCCTGGCTGCCCAGTTCCTTATAGCATTCCTGATGATCACATACGTTGTAAATGTAGATCTTCCGTTCCTTCCCGTCCTTCTTTCCGGTGAAGATGCAGCCGATGTTCGTCTTGCCCACGGTTCTGGGGCCAAGACTTGCGGGATCCGGCAGAAGCGCCTTAAGGAACTGAATGGGAACGATCTCCCGGCCCTCGAACATCACGGGGCTGGTAGAAAGCATGCCCACATTTTCCAGACATTTCATATGGGTGAGGTAGCTCTGGCCGAAGGTCATGAAGAAGCGGATCCGCTTTACCCCCGGGAAATTCCGTCCCAGGGCCTCGATCTCCTCATGATGGAGAAGATACATATCCTTCTCTCCCACCTCCGGGAAATTGTATACCCGCTTGATCTCCATGGGTTCGGTCTCCACCCATTTTCCGTCCTCCCAGTAGCTTCCGTTGGCGGAAACCTCCCGGAGATTGATCTCAGGGTTGAAATTCGTTGCGAAGGGATAACCATGATCTCCGCCGTTGCAGTCCAGGATATCGATGGTATCGATCTCGTCAAAATAATGCTTTGCCGCATAGGCGGTAAATACCGAGGTCACTCCCGGATCGAAGCCGGTGCCCAGCAGCGCGGTAAGCCCTGCCGCCTTAAACTTCTCCTCATAGGCCCACTGCCAGCTGTAATCGAAATAGGCGGTAAAGCCCTTTTCCTGTACCCGCTTCTCATAGATGGCGCGCCACTCCGGATCATCCGTGTCCTCCGGCTCATAATTGGCCGTATCGATATAATCCACATGACACTCCAGGCAGGCATCCATAATGGTAAGATCCTGATAGGGAAGCGCCACATTGAGAACCGCATCCGGCTTATAGCTTTGGATCAGCTTCACCACATCCTCGGTAACATCCGCATTTACGGTGGCTGTGGAGAGCCTGACCGGCGTTCCGGCCTTCTGAAGCTTCTCCATCAGCGCGATGCATTTGGACTCTGTCCGGCTGGCGATGCAAAGCTCGGTAAATGTTTCGCTGTTCTGGCAGCATTTCTGGATGGCCACCTGTGCCACGCCGCCGCATCCGATCACAAGTAATCTGCTCATTTTCTGTTCCTCCCTGTTTTCCTGTTAATTCCTGTGTCATTCCTCTTCCGTAAGGATATCCTCCACATACTTCGGCAGCATAAATGCTCCGCGATGCAAATGTGTGGTATAGTACCAGGTTTTGATCTCCCGCTTCTCCCAGCGCTCGGGATCGAAATCCTTCAGCGGATGGTACTTCTTGGAAGCAAAGCCAAAAAGCCAGTAGCCTGCGGGACATGTGGGGATATGGGCCTGATATACCCGGTTGATGGGGAAGGACCGGAAAGCCTTCCTGTGCATGGATCGGCAGTTCTCCTCATCCTCATCAAAGAAGGGGCTTCCGTGCTGGTACACCATGATCCCGTCGTCATGCAGCGCCTTGAAGCAGTTGCCGTAGAACTCCCTGGTAAAAAGCCCGGCCTCATGACCCAGCGGATCTGTTGCGTCATTGATGATGAGATCATATTTATCCTTGCAGCGGCGAAGGAAACGCAGTCCGTCCTCATAGTAGATCCGTACCCGTACATCCTCCAGTCCGATGGCGTTGTCCGGGAAATATTTCCGGCACACGTCCACGAACATCTTATCCGGCTCAGCGATATCGATCACCTCGATCTCCTTATAATGGGACAGCTCTCTGGCCACCCCGCCGTCACCGCCACCGATGACCAGTACCCGCTTCACATCCGGGTGTACGGCCATGGGAACGTGAACGATCATCTCATCATAGGTAAACTCCTCCTGCTCGGAGAAGATCACATTTCCGTCCGAGGTAAGAAACTTTCCGAATTCGGGAGAATCGAAAACATCGATCCTTCGGAATTCGCTTTCCCCGCTGAACAGATGCTGATCCACACGGATCGCCATTTTGACGTTGTTGGTATGCATTTCCTCAAACCAGCATTCCATGCTTTTTTTTGCCATGATATCCTACCTTTCCATTTATTTACCGGCCAGACCGGGAGATTCTTCGGCCTGTCGGTCTCAGAATGACAGATGATTTTATTTTAACACACACAGTTCCGAGATATCCTCACTCTCCGGTCCCTGCATGGAGCAGCCCTTCTCCTTGGCCAGCTCGATATAGCTGATGATCTCGTCCGTGATCATCTCCCCCGGCGCCAGGATGGGGATCCCCGGAGGATAACACATGACAGACTCAGCACAGATCCGCCCCACGGTCTCCTTCAGGGGAAGCTGTACCTTCTCCGCATAGAAGGCTTCCTGCGGCGTAGCCTTTACGATGGGTGTGATATATTCTGCGGAGAAGAAAGCCCCCTCCGGCTTTGCATACAGTCTTGCTATGTCGTCCAGCGCTCCTGCCAGACGTTCGATATCCTGCAGACGGTCTCCGATGGAGATATAGGCCAGCACATTGGACAGGTCGCCGAACTCCATCTGGATGTCATACTCCTCCCGGAGAAGGTCATAAACCTCGATCCCGGTAAGTCCGATACCCCGTGTGTTGACAACCAGCTTGGTCACATCGAAATCATAGATGCTCCCGCCGTTGATCAGCTCTGCGCCGAAGGCGTAATATCCGTCGATATCATTGATCTCCTCCCGGGCATATGCCGCCATCTCACTGACCTTGGCAAAGCTTTCCCGTCCTCTCAGAGCCAGATTTCTCCGGCTGATATCCAGACTTCCCAGCAGCAGATAGGAAGCACTGGTGGTCTGGGTCAGGTTGATGATATTGCTGACATAGCCTTCGTTGATTTTATCTCCGCAAAGAAGAAGCGAGCTCTGGGTCAGAGACCCGCCGGACTTATGCATACTGATGGCGCACATATCCGCTCCCGCTGCCATACCGCTTAAGGGCAGCCCTTCTCCAAAATACAGATGGGTGCCATGGGCTTCATCCACCAGGGCCATCATCCCGTTCTTATGCGCCAGCTCCACGATGGCCTTCAGGTTGGAGCAGATCCCGTAGTAGGAGGGATTGTTGATCATGATGGCCTTGGCATCCGGGTTCTCCGCCACGGCCTTCTCCACGTCCGCCAGCTCCATTCCCAGGGGGATCCCCAGCTTGGTATCCACCTTCGGATCGATATAAACCGGTACCGCACCGCAGAGCACAAGGGCATTGATGGCGCTCTTATGCACATTTCGGGGCATGATGATCTTCTCTCCATGCTTGCAGGCCGTAAGCACCATGCTCTGCACCGCGCTGGTGGTCCCTCCCACCATAAAGAACGCATGCTTTGCTCCGAAGGCATCTGCAGCCAGACTGGCTGCTTCCTTGATGACGGAAACGGGGTGACACAGATTATCCAGGGGCTTCATGGAATTCACATCGATCTCCACGCAGTTTGCTCCCAGGAATTCCAGGAGCTGCGGATTTCCGCGTCCTCTTTTATGACCGGGGACATCAAAGGGTACTACCCTGAGTCTCCGGAATTTCTGAAGCGCATCATATAACGGCGCTTCCTTCTGCCTGCTCAGATTCATGGCGGCTTCTCCAATCTACTTATTTTTCTTCCGGCAGCCTACCGGCCAAAGAGGCTCATGATCGGATCGTTCTTCATTTTCCCTATAACTCCTTATCGATAAGCCTTACAATTTGTTGCAGTGTTGAAGGATACCGCATCCAGTACCCGCATCCTGCTGTTCTCATAAATCACGAAGGTAAGACCTGTTACACTCTTGCTGTACTCTGTTCCCGCAACCACCACGGAGCTGGTGGAGCCGGCATAATATCCGCTTCCCGTCATGCTGTAATATACGCTCTGGTCCCGGAAGGTACCCGACAGGTTCACTGCCTTCTTCGGATCAGAGGCCTCCAATACTCCCTGCCGGGGATCCACCAGGGCCGCATAGCTGGCATACCGTTTCAGCCGGGTCTTCAGCCCCAGTGCGGAAAGCTTCGCCTGCACCTCCTCCGTAAGTCCCGCAGCCGCATCCTTGGTGGATACCACAAAGATGGTATAACGATCCTTCTCACGGATCAGCATGTCCAGATAGGTGTTGATGTCCGTCACATGCGGAAGCTCACAATCCGCCTTGATCTGCTCATAATAGCCCTTCGTGGATTCATACTGCTCATCCTTCACCGAAGGAACTCCGTACTTTTCGGAAAGCAGCTTTCCCATATAGTCGGAAAGCTTGATGGAGCCCCAGAGATTGGAATGGGAAACCGTATTCTCCCGGGGGAGGGTTGCACCGATCTCATTGTAAAGCTCGGTGGTACACATATTATAGTAATCCAGCCCCTTCTCCTCTGCATAGGCCACGCAGGCGTTGTGTGTTGCCTCGCCCATGGGACTTCCCGGCAGGGAAATGAGGATCAGTTTTATCCCCCGTTCCTTACAGGTATCTACCATCCGGTTCATGTATTCCAGCATGACCGGATGCATCTCCCGCTTCTCCTGGATCTCGCCATGAAAATCAAAGGTGTTATAGGTCTTCCCTCCGTATTCGGCAAGAGGGGAATACCCCTTTAGCTCACTGTGGACATATTCCTCTTCGTTGAAATCCGCCATGTTAAAATCCGTCCACCGGCCGTGATAACGAACATTGGTCAGATAATAGCTTATCTGTGACTGTGCCGGATCGATGCTGCAGATATCCTTTACTGCTTCCCGCTTCACCTCAGACCACTGCATGGGATCTATGGCCTTTCTGGTAAGGGTCTCTCTGGTGTTGATGGGTTCCTGGGGATGCACCTCAAAAAGGAACCGGAGGTCCACCACCACAGCCTTGGGGGACTGGAAACGCAGCGCCTCCTTAAACCAGTAATAACTGAGGAAGATACTCTGCTGTTCACTGCCCAGGTTATAGCTTCTTATCCCGCAGGTATTGTAGATCTCCTGGGGCGACATGGAATTCACCATAACGCTGGAGCCCAGGAACAGTACATCCACGGATTCTTTCTCCATTTCATAAAACTGATGAATGGTAGAGGTTGTAGGCCAGTCACTGTTCTGCAGAGTGTATTTGGGTTCAAGATATTTATTGATCAGCCAGAGGGACAAAAGAAGCAGACCGATAAAGATCACACTTCGGATCACACCGGCAATAGTTTTTTTCATGGACTAGAAGCCTCCGTAAATAAAGTCCTTGGCATCAAAGCCGAAACCATAGGTTCCCAGGATCCAGACAGACCAGATGGCGATAAAGTAAATACTCCACCGGATCAACAGATTCTGACTGTTGATCTTATCCCGGATCCGGATACCCCTTTCCTGAAGGAAGCTTACCAGGATCAGCAGCAGCGTGGATGTGGTCAGTACCCACAGCTCTTTCTGGCTCAGCCCCAGCTGATACAGGGAGCCATCCACCAGGATCCAGGGATTGAACCTGGCAAATGCCGACTTCACCATGGACAGTCCCGTGCCGAAGGAATCCGCCCGGAAGAAGATCAGACCGAAGGCAAAAATGGAATACGTCACCACCATGGCCAGGAGCCGCCTGAGTCTGGAGGTCTCCGGCAGGGCGACCTTCTCCAGGAACCGGTTCCTGGGCTTATGGATCACATCTCCCACGATCTGAAATCCCGCCTGGGCCGAACCCCAGAACAGGAATTTCCAGCTGCCTCCGTGCCAGAGTCCGCTCACTCCGAAGGTGATCAGCAGGTTCAGATACTTTCTGATCCTCCCCTTCCTGCTTCCCCCCAGAGGGATATAGACATAATCTCTCAGCCAGTGACTGAGGGAGATATGCCATCTTCCCCAGAACTGCTTTACGGAGGTGGAGAAGAATGGCCGTTGGAAGTTATCCATCAGACGGATGCCGAACATTTCCGACACACCCTGGGAGATGGTCACACAGGACATAAAATCCGTATAAAGCTCCAGCGCATACATCAGGGCAGCGACCAGGATATAGAAGCCGGAGAAATTCTCATGTCCGTCAAACAGAGTTCCCGCCACTACCGCAGCCTTATCTGCGATCATCAGCTTCAGGAAGATCCCCCAGATCACCAGCTGTACGCCGCGGATGATATTTTTCTGATCAAAGCTGTGACCGGTAAAAAGCTGATCTGCCAGCTGATCATACCTGGAGATGGGGCCCTGAACGATAATGGGAAAGAAGGATACAAAGAGCCCGTACTTCAGGGGATTCAGCTGTGCCCGGATCTTTCCCCGGTAGATATCCGTCAGATAAGCAATGATCTGCAGGGAATAAAAGGACAGTCCCAGAGGGATGATCCAGTTGATGTTCTTCGTGTGCAGTATGGACCCCGTCAGGAATTCACTGCATTTGGACAGTAACAGGGGCGATGCGGAAATGAGTATCCCCGCCGTAAGAAGCAGCTTCTGCTTTATGCTCCCTGCTTTCTTCTTCTCTTCTGCCTGTTCCTTTGCTCCTTGCTCCTGTCCTTTTCGGTTGACGCTTCTGTCCAGCAAAATACCGAAGACATAGCTTAAGGCGATCCCCAGAGCAAATACCAGCATCTGCTTCCTGCTTCCGCTTATGTCATAGTAAAAATACCCGCTTCCCAGGAGCAGCACCGTCCACCGGAATTTCTTCGGGAGGATATAGTAAAGCAGCAAAGCTCCGGCCACCAGAACGAAAAATTTAATGGTCATATAGCTCATGGGCGCATCAAAGATCGATTTAATTAACCCAATAAGATATTCTTTCATAGGTGCGTTTCTCTTTTTCCTGTTCTCATGCATATTTTTTATGCATACCGAGATAGATTATACAATAGTTTGCAGCTATTGTCACTAAAGGTTTTCCTTGAATGTGAATTGATTTTTAGAGGCTAAAAATGTTATAATCATAGAGACTTGGGAGGCTAACATATGGTTAACAAAAAATCCATAATCGCATTATGTACATCTCGAATCTATGATCCCCAGATCCACGGATTTATTCAGACGTTAAATGAGAAGCTGAAGCAGAAAAATTCAGCTCTTCTTGTATTTACCATTAATGCCGATATCTACTGGGATGAAACAACATACCATGCCGAAACCTATGTCTACGACATCATTCCCTATGATGAGATCGATTGTCTGATCCTGATGGATGAGAAGCTGAAATCCCATACCCTGGCCAACAGGATCATACGCCGGTCGAAGGAGAACCGGGTTCTCGTCATCGTCATCGACGGGAAATACGAGGGAACCATTTCCCTGAATTTTGATTATCAGAAGGGCTTTGAACTGATCCTTCGTCATATGATCGAGCATCATCATGCCCGCCGGCCCCATATGATGGCGGGGCTTCGGGGAAATCCCTTTTCCGAAGAACGGATCGAGCTTTTTAAGAAGGTGCTTGCCGAGAACGGCATTGCCTATGATGACTCCATGCTGAGCTATGGAGATTTCTGGGCTGATCCCACCCGGGAAGCCACCAGAAAGCTGCTGAAAAGGAAAACACTGCCTGATGCAGTGATCTGCGCCAACGACATCATGGCCATGAACGTCAGCGCCGTGCTTCAGGAAGCCGGCGTGCGGGTTCCCGAGGATGTAATGGTGTCCGGTTTCGACGGCTATGAGCAGATCTTCTTCTCTACGCCAAAGATCTCCAGTGTGAGCTGCGACAGTGATCTCATGGCAGAAGCCGCCGGAGACATGGCGCTCCGGCTGATCAACGGTGATCCTGCGGAGGATAAAGCCATTCTTCCGCGGCTTATCCCCAACGAATCCTGCGGCTGTCCCGCCATGATCTGGCAGGCCCAGCAGCTGCTGTCCAGCTTCAATAACAGCTTTTATCGTCATCAGGAGGATGTCCGAATCCTTTATGATATCACCACCTCCATGGAAACCAGCCAGACTCCCTGGGAGATGGCTTCTCATATCCATCATCACAAGACCAAGAATCTGGTGGTGGTTGTGGACCGGAACTGTTTTTCCACTGACCGGAACTATTTTCTGGCCCGGGAGAAGGAGCTTGCCCCCAAGGATCTGCATATGATCAATGATGCGGATTATGCGGAGGAAATGCGTTCCTTCCATGTTCCCATGCCTGCCTCGGCCTTCTATGACCCCCGGGTCAACGATAAAGAGTCTGTCCTGTCCGGAAACTACCGGCATCGGATCATCGAGCTTCTGGATATCGGCTACCCGCTGATCTTCAACACGCTGGATTATATGGATCGTCCCTTCGGTTTCGCCTGCTATCATTTCCGTGATTATGCCATTACCGATTATTCCCGTTCAGCCAGCATAACCAACGCCATAAGCATGGGTATAGGCAGCTTTGTGAACATGCAGTATCAACGCTTCCTGCTGAAACAGATGGATGAAATGTACAAGCACGATTCCCTCACCGGCCTCTTTAACCGTTTCGGCTTCCATAACGCCTTTGACCGTGAGGTAACCCGTGAGGAAAACCACGGCAAGCCCGTGACGCTTATCATGTCCGATCTGGACGGATTAAAGAGGATCAATGACACCTTCGGCCATGCAGACGGCGACAAGGCCATTGCCGCAGTGGCCCGCGCCCTGAAGGATGCCTGTCCTCCGGAAGCCCTGTCCGTTCGTTTCGGCGGAGATGAGCTGTTCTCCGTGATCTTCGGTGACTGCGATCCGGAATCCATCATTCAGGATATAAACCGCAGACTTTCGGAGTTTAACGACTCTTCCCGTCTGCCCTTCAGGGTTTCCACCAGCTGTGGGGCCTGCACCTCCATACTGGACTCTGGTTTCGATTTCAAGAATGCGCTGAAGCTTGCAGACGAAAAAATGTATATCATAAAAAATGCCCGGCGCAAATAGCCGGGCATTTTCTAGTATCCCAGGAGGAGCATCAGGCTTCTCGCCATCAGCTTCACCCTTTTGTTGATCTTCTTCGGTATATCGCCGCCGCTGTAGAGGACAGCTTCCCATTTCATCTTCTTCGGCAGCTCCGGGAGCTCGTATTCCTTTTCCTCCCAGTAGGCATTTACGGCACAGTAAATGAAATAGTCCCGGTCCGTTCCGAAATCCTTCTTCGGTTCCGCATAAAGGAAACCGAAGCAGTGAAACGGGCGGTCCGGTTCAAAATCCCAGGGACGGATCCCATGGAAGGAAAGCTCCGGGTAACCGCTGGAATTCTGATCCACAAAGAAATCATTTCGCCGGAGTACCGGATGCGCCTTACGGAAGGCGATCAGTGTCCGGAAGAATTCATAAATATCCTTATGGTGCTCCAGATTCTCCCAGTTAAGCCATCCCACCGGATTATCCTGACAGTAAGCATTATTATTGCCCTGCTGGGAATTCGCGAATTCATCCCCGGAAAGCAGCATGGGAACTCCCCGGCTCAGCAGGAGCAGCGCGGCGTAATTCTTGATCTGCCGTATCCTTAAGCTCTTTATCTCCTCATCATCGGTCTCTCCCTCCGCACCGCAGTTCCAGTTATGATTATCATCGGTCCCGTCCCGGTTTTCCTCACCGTTCTTCTCATTATGCTTCTTACTGTAGGATACCAGATCATACAGGGTGAAACCGTCATGACAGGTGATGAAATTCACCGATGCATCCGATCCTCTGGTGGCGTAGAGATCCGGAGATCCCTGAATCCTCTGGAGCAGCTCCGGTCCGAACTCTCCGTTGCTCTTCACAAATTCCCGTACACAGTCCCGGTATCTTCCGTTCCACTCCGCCCACCGACTCCAGTCCGGAAAGCTTCCCACCTGATAAAGCCCTGCCGCATCCCAGGCCTCGGCGATGAGCTTGGTCTTCCCCAGAACCGCATCATAGGCCAGGGATTCCAGAAGGGGCGGATTCTCCATGGGATTTCCCTCCGCATCTCTGGAAAGGATGGAGGCAAGATCGAACCGGAATCCGTCGATATGATACTGCTCTACCCAATACCTGAGGCAGTCCAGGATAAAATCCCGGACCACGGGATTATTGCAGTTCATGGTATTCCCGCAGCCGCTGAAATTCTGATACCTTCCATCGGGGGTAAGGAGATAATAGGTCCGGTTATCGATCCCCCGGAAGGAAATGAAGGGCCCACCTTCATCCCCTTCAGCCGTATGATTGAACACCACATCCAGGATCACCTCGATCCCTGCTCTGTGGAGCTGTTTCACCATGTTCTTCATTTCTTCCGCTGCCAGACCATAGGGTCCTGCTTTCGCATAGCCGGATTTCGGCGCATAGAATCCCACCGTGGAATATCCCCAGTAGTTCTTCAGCTTCTCCCCGTCCACACTGTTGGTATTCTCCAGCTCATCGAATTCGAACACCGGAAGCAGTTCGATACAGTTGATCCCCAGCTCCTGAAGATATGGGATCATCTCCGTGATGCCGGCAAAGGTACCCTTCATCTTCACTCCGCTGGCATCACTTTGGGTAAATCCCCTGACATGGGCCTCATAGATCACCAGATCCTGCATGGGAAGCTCCAGGGGCTTATCCTTCTCCCAGTCAAAATCCATGGGGATCACACAGCCCCGGTAAGGAAATGCCCTGTCCGGGTCCGACCTTTCTCCCCACGTTTCTCTGCCGGAGATCAGACAGGCATAGGGATCCAGCAGGATCCTGTTTTTATCAAACCGCTGTCCCTTCTCCGGAGCATAGGGTCCATCCATGACATACCCGTATTCCAGATTCTCATAATTCAGTCCGTAAACGATCATGGAAAAACAGTTTCCGATCCGGAATTCCTCCGGAAAGGGGATCCGGGCAAAGGGCTCTTCCTCTCCCTTATGGAAAAGCACCAGTTCACAGGCCGTGGCCTCACGGGAATAAACAGAGAAATTGATCCCTCCGTTTCCCACAAAGTAAGCGCCGAAGGGCCGCACCCTGCCGCAGCGGTAACTGATCCCGTTTAATTCATGTGTAGGAAAATCATCGATTCTCAGCATTGGCATACCCTCATTCAACCCGTTTCTCAGATCAAAGAAACCCGTACAGTGATCCTGAGATCACCGGACCGGGGAGCCTGGCTCACTGTCCGTCGATCTGCTGTCTTCTCACCAGTTCCGCAAATACTCCGTTCTTTTTGATCAGTGCCTCATAGGATCCGTCTTCCACGATCCGTCCCTTATCCAGGACGATGATCCGGTCGCACTGCCGGATGGTGGACAGACGATGAGCCACTACGATCCTTGTACATTTCAGCTTATCCAGAGAATCCGCCACCTTCTTCTGGGTGATATTATCCAGGGCCGAAGTGGCTTCATCCAGGATCAGCAGCGATGGCTTATGGGCAACCGCCCTGGCGATCAGTATCCTTTGTTTCTGACCGCCGGAGAGTCCTCCGCCCCCTTCACTGATCATGGTATTCATTTTCATGGGCATGTTCCGGATATCTTCGGCCACATCCGCAAGCTCCGCCGCCTCCCAGGCCTCGTCCATGGTAAGGGAGGGCCTGGTGATGGCGATATTGGAAAAAATGCTGTCCGTAATGAGCTTTCCGCCCTGCAGCACCACACCCATATGCTTTCGAAGGGAATTCGTATCCAGCTTCACCAGATTCCGGGAATCATAGTAAACCGCCCCCATTTCCGGGCTCTCAAATCCCAGGAGCAAACGAAGCAGGGTGGATTTCCCGCAGCCGGTCTGTCCCACAATGGCTACATACTGCCCCTTCCGGATCTTCAGATTCAGATCATCCAGCACCAGGGGGCCATCCTTCAGATAACGGAAGGACACATGGGACAGTTCCACATTTCCGGATATGCTGCGTACCAGTTCCTTATCCTCCCGGGTCTCCGGTTTCTCCTTCAGGATGGGACTGATCAGCCGGTACAGCGGCCGGATAGTCAGTACAGAGGATATACAGGTCATCAGGGATACAAGGGAGGATCCGAAGAGACCATAGCTTGCGGAAAAGGACATAAAATCCGCCGTATCCACAGTCTGATAAGCATAAATAAAGATCAGAAGAAGCCCCAGCACGGAGAAAACCGGAATGATGGCCGGCGTAGGCGAAGCTTCCGTATCTGCAGGAGCAGCAAGCTTCAGGATAAGGGACCGGTTATAGATCACATCCGCCTTCTCGCTGTAGCTCTCCGCCCATTTTCTGTAGGCGCGTTTCTCACTTCCGGTAACCTTGATCTTCTGGATCCCGGAAAAAAGGGAATAGATGAGGCCGCTCACTCTTGAGGAAGCCTGCATCTCTTCATCCTCCTGTCTGGCATTCAGGAACATGACGATGAAGCCGGTTACCACATGCAGCGCCAGCATCACCAGAACTGCAGGCATAAGGCCTGGTGCCAGAGCAATACTCTGCACGGCGTAAAAAATCGTCATCATGCCGGCCATGACCGTTCCTTCCACCACGCTGACCATAACACTTCCCAGCTCTCCGCCGGACATGATCCGCTGGGACAGATCACCGGGGGTCTGTTCCTTATAGAATCCCACAGGAAGGGTGAGGATCCGGGAATAGAGGGCATTCCGGAACCTGTTCTTCATCTTCTGCTGCCTTCTGGCTATGTAGGCATTCCGAAAGGCCTGCAGCAGCAGGGTCGCGGTGGCAGCCCCCACCAGCAGCACGCTGACGGTAAAAATGAACAGCTTCTGTCCGGAGGGTACGATCACATTGAAGATCAGGGATACGGCTGCAGGCATGATCATACCCAGAAGGGATACCCCAAAAGCGGCCATCAGGAGCATGACCACATCCCAGCCGGATATGCTTCTGATCAGAAACCGGATGATGTCTCTGTATCCCAGTTCCTTCTGGGGCAGCGGTTCATATACCGCCACTGCCTCACGTTCCATCAGCCCTGCGGTTTTCTTCGTAAGACGTATCCGTTCATGCTTCTCGTAGTCATAGTAAAAATACCGCCCCATCCGGTCGGGGATCAGGGCCACGATCCCGCCGTCCTGTTTCGCCGTGAGCAGGACTCCATCCAGATCTCTCCACCATTTTCCCGACAGCGTCACATTTCTGTGCATGATCCCTGCCGGTCGGAAAACCTGATCGATCTGGGTAAGGATATCCTCCTGATCGGAAGACATGGTTCCCCCTCTGACGCCAAAATGGGCGCAGATCTCGTACAGGGCATTCCCGTAACGCCGCTGCTCATCCACACCGCCATGATTGATGATATCCGAAAGCTCCTCACAGGATTCGGTGATCTTTTGGATATCATTATCCCGTCTGGTCTTCAGTTGTTCGTTAAAAAATCCCAATCTCTGTTACCTCATGCGGTTGTGATCAGTTGCGTATAAAGTCCGTTCCGGGCCATCAGCTCCTCGTGAGTTCCCTGCTCCTTTACCGTTCCGTTTTCCATGACCAGGATCAGGTCACTGTCCCGGATGGTGGACAGACGATGGGCCACAATGATGGTAGTGAGGCCCCGGGCAGCGATGGACTGAATGACCTCCTGCTCGGTTTTGGCATCCAGCATGGAGGTAGCTTCGTCCAGTACAAGGATCGACGGATCTCCCGCCAGTACCCTGGCGATCTCGAACCGCTGGCACTGTCCTCCGCTGAAATTTCGGCCGCCTTCACGCAGGGGATGCTCATAGCCTCCCGGCCGGCTCATGATATCTTCATGGATCCGGGCATCTCTTGCTGCCAGGATCACTTCAAAATCCTCGATGGATCCATCCCACATTTTCAGATTCTCACCGATGGTGTCCGCAAAGAGGGTGATCTCCTGGTCCACCACAAGCACCGATCCCCGGAACACTTCCTTCGGTATCCGGGATAAGGGCTTTCCGTCAAAAAGGATCTCCCCCTCCCAGGGGGTATAGAGTCCGGCGATGAGCCGGGTGATGGTGGATTTTCCGCAGCCGGACATGCCGACGATGGCGATCTTCTGCCCCGGTTTCACCTTCATGGAAAAATGCTCCAGCAGGGGCTTCGCCATGCGGGAATAGCCGAAGGTCACATCCTTAAGCTCGATCTCCCCCTTAAGCTTGCTGTATTCCGCGTTCTCGTCATAGGCGGCAAAAGCTGCATCCTCTTCCCGATAATGCATGACATCATCCACACGCACCATCTCGCTCCGCATTTCCTGAATGCTCTGCATACAGGAGATCAGGGAATTCACCGGGGCGATGAAGCGCACCAGGATCCCCTGGAAGGCGATGAGCATACCGGCGGAGAACTTACCGGACATAATAAGATACACACCCGTCATCAGAATGGCGATATCTGCCAGGGACTGGGTAAATTCCGGAAGTACCGTAAGGAACCGGCTTTTTCGCTCTTCCTTCTGCTCCGATTCCATGGAGGAAGCCGCATAGCCCGCCAGCTTCTCAAAATATCCGTTCTCGGCGCCGGAGGCCTTGATGGATTCGATCATATCGATCCCCGAAGCCGTAACGGCGTAAAGCTTTGCTTCGTCACGCATACGGACCTGGGTGGTATCCACCCGGATCCGGGACAGGATCCTTGCCACCAGCACATTGATCAGAATGGCCGCCGCCCCGATCAGGGTAAGGGAAAGGTTATACCGCAGCATGATGATGACATACAGGATGAGCATCACCAGATTGATCAGTAACGGCCCCAGCTTCGAGACCAGCGTCTTTGCAATGGCATCATTGTGCATCTGCCGGCTGGCCAGATCTCCCGCCATCCGCTGGGAGAAGAAGCGCATGGGCATCTTCAGGCAGTGCCAGAGAAATGCACTGTTGGAGGAAACTGCAAGCTTACCCTCGATCTTACAGAGATAAACCGCATAGAGAATGGACACGATCAACTGGAAAATGAACAGCAGCACCACCGCCGTAAGCAGGGCTTTCACCCATGGTGAGCTGTCAGACCCGATGACCTGATCCGTAAAAAACCGGGATACCGCCGGGGTGATCAGGGTGCCGAAGGTGGTGAGGCCTGCTGCCAGCATCACCAGAAGGAGCAGCATTCTCGTCCCCTTCAGGCGGCTCCTTATAAATGCCGGCACGCTTTCCTTCTTCCCTGAGGGTTCAAAGGTTTCTCCCTTTTCGAATTCCAGACAGATGCCGGTATAGGCCTTCCGAAATTCCTCCATGGGGACAGAGACCTTCCCCTGGGCCGGATCGTTCAAGAAGGCATGATCCCTGGAGAAACCCGTAAGTACCACAAAATGATTATAATTCCAGTAAAGAATGGCCGGGTACTTTACCTTGCTCCTGAGGGTATCGATCCCCGCGGAATAAGCCTTGGCCTTCAGTCCGTAGCCTCTGGCTGCCCTGGTGATATAGGACGCCTTGCTTCCATCCCTGGAGATGCCGCAGGCTTCGCGGACCTCCTCCAGCGGGATCCATTTCCCCTGATAGGCCAGCACCATTGCAAGACATGCCGCGCCGCATTCCAGGGCCTCCATCTGCATGATCATGGGCACATTCCGCTTACGGGTATATTTAATTTTTTCCGGCTTTACCGTTTTCTCTTCCATGGTTTCTGCCTATGATCCAGATCTGTTATTTGCCTTTTATAAACAGTTCAATTTCAAATAATTCCCGCAGGTCATTCGTTCTCAGCCGTTTAAGATCCTTCAGGCTTCGCCTTCAGGATGACACGACAGATTGAAATACTTATGGGAAGTTTGGGTCAGTTAAAAAGATACAGGATGGGACGGATATTGTCGGTGATGATGGATACACTAACCAGATAATCCTCCTTCACCTGCTTCTCCAGTTCCACGTCAACCCTGTACAGATACGCCCCCTCATCTCCATCCGTAACCTGACGGATCACCCAGTCCTTTACATGCATTTCCGACAGCTCGTGGGTGGAATAAGGAACCGGGCTGATGGCCCGTACCGTTCCGCTGACGGTGCTCTTATCCGGGAGGACGACGGTGGTCTCACAGTATAGCAGTGCATCCGACACATCCTCCGGAGGAACGTAGCATGCCACATTTCCGTCCGGGAGTGTTACGCCCTTGGCCGTGAATACCTTCGGGATGGTCCCCACAAATCCCCATACCACCACGCTGACCACCAGTACCAGCAGCGCTCCGATGAGGATCCAGGTGGAAGGCCGGGATGCCCGTATATATTTATCCAGTTTTTCCGGACTCTCAGCCCTCTCCAGGCTTTCCTGCCGGAATATGCTTTTCTTCTCTTCCATTTCGTATCCTTGCCCCTTATGGTCTTTCCCGGGATGTGAAAAGAAAGCGGACCGGAATAATATCTATTCTGATCCGCATTCTCTTCCTTTTTCTGGTTCAAGCCAGTATTTAAAAATGTACTCCGCCTCCGGAGCGAGGGCCACCGATAATGGTGGACGGGCCGCGAAGAAGTATCTTGATCTGATCAAATACATCTCCGCCGCCGGCAACCATATCCAGCATCTCATCCGAAAGCTCCAGTTTCTCAGATTCAGCAAAAGCCATGAATTCCTCTGTGGATCCACACTGACTCAGCTTCTCCTTCTGGACATCCGTGAGGTTCATTTTCTCAAATTCATCCCGAATACTTTCCAGATTCATATCTCCCATTGGTTTGTACCTCCAATCCGCTACAATAAGGTCCAGTGCCTGACTATATTTTACAAAAAAAAACAGCAGCTTGCAACAGAAACCGTACTCAACCCTGTGAATAATAACCATCGAGATCCCGTTTATACAGCATAGCCGGGCGATGCCCCGCTCCCGATGTGAACTCCCCGGTTTCACGGACATAAGGAGCGATCTTTCTTCGGAAATTCGGGGTGATCAGTTTTTTTCCCAGAACGAGCTCATACGCCTCCTGCAGACTGTACAGCGTGAATTTCTCCGGCATCAGGTCGAGGACGATCCGTCCCCCATCCTCACGAAGATGATCCGCCCGCCGGCGAAGCATAAGAAACGCCCGGAGCAGGATCTCGGCATGGTCGAAGGCCAGGCCTTCATCCTCCAGGATCTGCCAGCGGACACTCTCATGCCGGTTACTGTAGGTACGGATCTCCTCCACATCCGCGGAAATGATGATGCCGACGCTTGTATTGGTAAGACTCATCCTGTACCGGATACGGGCCTCTGCAACATTCTTCTTTACGGTCTTTTTCGTGTCCTTCTGCTGCACGTCAAAGAAGAACCACGCAGCCTCTCCCGCATCGTCCCCGGCCTCCACGGCGCAGTTTTCCGCATCCACCAGCATAAGGAAGGCCTGGGATACGACCCAGCCCCGGGGATCACGTCCCGGTCTGCTGAACAGACCCACGGACTCCATACAGGCTCCGTCCACCCCGGTTTCCTCCTTCAGCTCCCGAAGGGCGGTTTCCGTAAGAGCTTCATCCTTTTCGGCAAAGCCTCCGGGAAGGGCCCAGCAGTCTTTATAGGGGAAGTTCTTCCTTTTCACCAGAAGCACTCCCAGTTTCTGCTCCGGGACCTTTCGATATTCTTTCCGCTCCCCCTCCGGTCCTGTTCCGGACAATATGGCAAAAACCGCCATATCCGCAGTAAGGGAGGGACGCTCATATTTGGAAGGATCATATTTCCGAAGAAACTCCTTCTCTTCCTTCGATATCACTCTCGCCATTGCTGTATACTCTCTTCTTTCGGTCTGTCCCGTGGTTTTTGTCGGAGTCATTCCTATGACAGCTCAAAAAACTCCAGGATCTCCTTAATGGCCTCATCCATTTTCAGGGGATCCATAAAGCGGTGATCCGCCCCTTCGATCATCAGGCACAGCAGCCCGTTTCTATCGGCGAAATCACTCACCATCTCCGGCGGCACCACCTCGTCCTTTGTTCCCTGAAGGATCAGCAGTTCATCCGCATATTCACTGAAATCGTATGCGGTGATATCATTTTCCTCCAGTTCCATCAGAAAATCCCCTGTCACCCGGACCTTCCGGTCAAAGCCCACCATGGCGGGCTTACCCTTGGCCAGCAGGAGCTCATCCTCTTTCTTCAGTATCCCGGCAAAAACCTTCCGCATCTCCACCGCCGGGCAGCGAAGAGCCATGGAACGGAACGGATTTCCGTGTTCATGGATATAGCGGAGAAAGACATATCCGCCAAAGCTTGTGGCGTAGGCATACAGATCCTTTGCGCTGTAATTTTCCCTTGCATACCGAATCACACTGTCCAGATAGAAATCGCAGTCTCTTAAATGCAGCTCCCGCAGGGCATCCTCGCCGTGTCCCGGCCAGTCAAAGGTGATCACACCCACATTTTTCGCCTTGGAAATGAGTTTCGTCGCAAACTTCTCCGCGGCCTTATTATCCTTATGTCCGCCGAATCCATGTCCGAAGATCACCATCCGGTCATACTGTCTTGCATCTGTTCCGTACAGCTTACATCGGATGCTGTAGCCCGAAACGTTGATGCTGAAAAACTTACTGTTCACTTTCTGTCCTCCAGATAAAAGATCTTTTCATCCTCCAGACGAATACAGGCGAGATTCGCCTCCCCATCCCAGGAACGGAACACACATCCGCAGTCGATATTGATGAAACGCTTCACTCCCGTTCCGTCGTCTTTTTTTCTTCCCCTCTTTCTTACCGTTTTTTCCGCGATAAATACTTCTCCGTGGTTATAGAAAGAGCTGTCTGCTATGGTTGGTGTATGTCCGAAGATCACCGTGCTTCCCTCTTCGCCGCCATAGCGCATCCCCGCTTCTCTGGCCCAGATAAAGAACTGCCGGATATCCGGATAGCCCTGATACTTCAGCAGCATGGAATTCTCCTGGTAATCCTCATCGGAGATGTACCCCGCATGAACAATGATATATTTTTTCCCTTCCACCTCCCGGCGCACTACGTAAGGGAACTTGCTCATGCGATTCTTCCAGCGGCGGAAATCTTCCGGTCCCACCGGATGCTTCTCACTCCCGATGAGCCCCTCCACCGTGCCGTAATGATCGATCACATTGTAGCGGAACAGATTGTATTCCTCCGGATCCCTCAGTAATCCCTTCAGATCCTCTCCGATCACCTTCTTATCCACCATACGGAGGATCTGTTCACAGTAGTGAATAAAATCATAATCATGGTTTCCCATGAGAAATGTAACATTCTTCGGTTCTTTGCAGGCGTATTCCAACATTTCATAGTTTTCCTGCCCACGATCCACAATATCTCCGGCGATGATCAGTTCATCCTTCTCCGGGTCAAAACCGGCCTTTTTCAACAGCTCCTGCATTGCAGTATAACAGCCGTGAATATCCGACATTACATAGGTTGCCAACGAAATCCCCTCCCGGTTAAATCCTGCCGCGATCCTCAAGGGTGTAAGCCTTAAAATCCCACAGATCACAGCCCTTATATTATACCTTTCCGTCTACTTTGAAACAAGTGATTTCTCTTCTTGAACCCGCTTTCGATCAGTGGTATAAATGTGTATGAATATTTAGGACAGGACGTATTTCCATGAGTTACATTTATGAAACACATCTTCATACCATCGAAGCCAGCGCCTGCTCCGATACGCCGGGCAGAGCCTATCCCGAATTCATGCTCCGTGCGGGCTACAGCGGAATGATCGTAACGGATCATTTCTTCACCGGTAACAGCGCGGTTCCCCGTGATCTTCCCTGGGCAGACCGGGTGGAACAATACTGCAGCGGCTACGAGCATGCGTTTGAAGCGAAGCTTTCCGACGAGCGGTTCAATGATTTTTCGGTATTCTTCGGCATCGAATTCAATTTTGAATGCGATGAATACCTGCTCTACGGCGTGGATAAGCAGTGGCTGCTTCAGAATCCCGACATCATGTTCCAGTCCAGAGCCGAGATCTATGACACCGTCCACAAAGCCGGAGGGATCATGGTCCAGGCCCACCCCTATCGTGAACGGGACTATATCCATACCATTCATCTCTGCCCCTCGGTCTGCGACGGCGCGGAGATCTACAATGCAGAAAATCCCCAGTGGCAGAACGCCCTTGGTCACCAGTTTGCCCTTGAGCACAGTTTCTTGCCCTCCGCAGGCTCGGATATCCATCACCTGACCCAGCGGACCATGGGCGGTATGGAATTCTCCCATCCGATCCTTACCATAGAGGAGTATGTGCAGGCCTTCCTGAAGGGAGAAGGAACACCGGTCTTCCGGAAGGATATCACCGATCCCGGGGAGCATTTTGTTCCGGTACTTTCCGATCCCCGAAATACCGAGGTTACGAAACAACCCACACTTCCTGTTGAATTCCATTAGGTACATATTGTCTGAGGACACATACTTGTCATCCTGAGGGCACAGCCCTGTCATCCTGAGGCCGTAGCCCTGTCATCCTGAGGAGCGTAGCGACGAAGGATCTTTCGGGCAGCCGGAAAGCTTCTTCGCCTGCAGGCTTCACCTTGCGGCTCAGAATGACATTAAAAAAGCATCCATCCGGGAATTTTTCGGATGGATGCTTTTTCTGTCCCGTACAGGAACAGTTCTTACTGTACGCCTCTTCTTATTTCTTTATCCAGCAATGCCACTTCGGCGCCTCGGGAAGGGGTTCACCCTTGATCCAGGCCTTGATGGCCCGGAAATGAACGCCAATCAGGAAACCGATACCCAGCAGGATCACACTGCGTACACAGCACTTCACACAGCAGCACTTCTTCTTCCCGCATTTGCAGTCTTCCTTCTTAGCTTCCGAACAGCAGGATACTTCTTCTTCCTCATTCATTCCGCAGCAGCATGCTTTCTTTTCTTCGCACATGGTTCTGATCCTCCTTGAAGTCAAATTATATAGATTGTTTACAATATAATAATACACTACCTTTCCCTGAATGTCAATGAAAGAATACCGCTCATTTTCCAAAAAATACCGTTCATCTGTAAATGCTTCCCTTTCCGTCTTCCTTAGGATATATTCGTCCCAACAACAAAAACGACCCACCGAAAAGGAGGATACCATGAACGAGAACATCGCTGTCCTTACAAAGGGACTGACCAAAAAATATAAGGAGCATGTAGCCGTTGATCACCTGGATCTTGAGATCCGGGACGGCGAGCTCTTCGCACTGCTGGGAGTAAACGGTGCCGGCAAGACCACTACCCTTCGCATGCTGTCCTGCCTCAGCGCACCCACCGAAGGAACAGCAGAGGTATATGGCTTCGATGTGATGCGGGATGCCCATAAGGTGAAGGAGCTGATCGGTGTATCTCCCCAGGATACCGCAGTGGCCGAAAAGCTCACCGTATTTGAAAACCTGCGATTTATGGCCGGGATCTACGGACTGCAGGAAACAGAACGGGCGAACGAACTGATCAAAGCCTTCCATCTGGAGGAGGTTCGGAATGCCCGGGCGAAGACCCTGTCCGGTGGCTGGAAGCGTCGTTTATCCATCGCCATGGCACTGGTCAGCAACCCAAAGCTGCTGTTCCTGGATGAGCCTACACTGGGGCTGGATGTTCTGGCCAGACGGGAGCTGTGGGAGGTGATCCGTACAGTAAAGGAGCATACCACCATCATCCTGACCACCCACTATATGGAGGAGGCCGAGGCCCTGTCCGACCGGATCGGGATCCTGATCAGCGGCCGCCTCACCCACCTCGGAACCCTTGCCCAGCTGGAACAGGAAACCGGACGAAAGGGCCTTGAGGAAGTCTTCCTGGCTGCCGCCGGAAAGTAGCCCGCAGCTTGAATCATCATTGAACAAGAAGGAGAATACCATGAATCGTACAATAAGCTTTACGAAAAGAAATTTTCTGGAAATGCGCCGGGATGTGCTGAGCTACATTTTCTGCGTAGCCCTTCCCATCGTCATGCTGATCATCATGTCGGTGGTAAATGAAAGCATTCCGAAGGAATCCGGAAATACCATCTTCCGCATCGATAATCTCAGCGGCGGTATCGGCATCTTCAGCCAGACCTTCACCATGCTCTTTACCGCACTGATGGTGAGCCAGGACCGTTCCACATCCTTCCTGACCAGACTCTTTGCTTCTCCCATGAAGAGCGGTGATTTCACCGGTGGCTATGTGCTTTCCATGCTCTTCATTTCCACACTGCAGTCCGTGATCGTGCTGATCTCCTCCTGGATCGTAAGCCTGATCACAAAGACTTCTCTGTCGGTACCGGGAATGCTGATGGCCTTCCTCACCCTGATCCCCACCGCCATCTTCTTCATCGCTCTGGGAATGATCATCGGAACCTTCTTCAACGAGAAGTCCGCACCCGGCATCTGCTCCGTCATCATTTCCCTGGGCTCCTTCGTGGGCGGGATCTGGTTTAACGCAGAAAGTACCGGAGGGATCCTTCTCACCATCAGTAAATGCACACCCTTTTATTACTGCACAAAGCTGATCCGTGCATCCATCCATCTGGATTTCTCGGCAGAACAGTTCCTGATCCCCCTTCTCATCACCCTTTGCGGCGCAGCACTGCTGATCCTTCTTGCGGTATACTGCTTCAAGAGAAAAATGCGGGCAGATCTGCAGTAAACGAGGCGACACAGAACGTTTTTCTCTTTGCCTGCAATTGAAAAGCCCTCCGGAAAAAGGTATACTCTTCCCGGAGGGTGAATCAATGAATATCAAGACCATCATACATGAAAAATACCCGGATACAGAGATCCATGTCTGCAAGGACCGGCTGGACAGCGAGGTCCATGGAATCGTGGATCTTCTGCACACCATGTTCGATACCGCCTTCACCGGAACCGATGAAGTGGGGAACCGGTGCGCAGTCCGTCCTTCCGAGATCTACAGCTTCTACGCCGAAGGACAGCGGGTCATCGCCCTGGGCGAGACCAAACGCTATACCCTGTCGGAGAAGCTTTATCAATTAGAGAAAATGTTGGAAAAGGCCGGTTTCGTCCGTATCTCCAAATCGGAGATCGTGAATTTCCGCAAGATCAAGCTCCTGGATCTGGGCATGACCGGAACCATACGCGTGATCCTGAAGAACGGCTATGAAACCTATGCTTCCCGCAGAAATGTGGCAAAGATCCGGGAAATGCTAAAAAAAGAAACCGATAATCCCCTGAATGATCCATCCAAAAAGAAAGGAGAGCTGTCATGAAAGAATATCTGAAACGCGGTCTGCTGAGTTTCAGCCTCTCCTCCTTCTCCGGACTCATCGTAAACCTGATCATCGATGCTATCGCAAATTCCGCAGGAGATCCGCCATTCTATTCCATGTCGCCGGATTTTCGCGCCCTTTTCACCACTCCCGCAATGGCCGCCTATACGAATGTACTGCTGTATGGGGTGATCGGATTTGCCTTCGCTGCCATGACCTTTCTGTTTGATCTGAAGAAGATGGGACTTCTGATCCAGTGGCTGTTATACTTTCTTTCCACCGGTGCCGTCTGCATCACCATCACTACCCTGCTCTGGCAGCTGCAAAGATACCCCAGGGCCTTCTTCATGACCGTCGGCGGCTATGGCATAACCTATATCATCATCGCCATCAGCCAGTACCTGAACCTGAAGAAGGATGTTAAAGAGATCAACGAAAGTCTTAAGAAAGCTTCCTGATAAAAATCAAAGCTTTGTGGTCCACCGGGTGCAGTCCCACACATCCGTAGCCAGTCCGTCATAGAATTCTGGCTCATGGCATACCATCAGGATACTGCCCCGGTATTCCTTCAGCGCACGCTTAAGTTCTTCCTTGGCATCCACATCCAGGTGATTGGTAGGCTCATCCAGAACCAGCAGATTGGACTCCCGGTTGATCAGCTTGCAGAGCCTTACCTTTGCCTGCTCACCGCCGGAAAGTACCTTACATTTACTTTCGATATGCTTGGTGGTAAGACCGCATTTTGCCAGCGCGGCCCTTACCTCATACTGGGTAAAGCCCGGAAACTCATTCCAGATCTCCTGGAGGCAGGTGGTATCGATATCCGAGGGCATTTCCTGCTCAAAATATCCGATCTCCAGATAATCCCCCCGGTTGGCCTTTCCGGAAAGAGACGGGATCAGTCCCAGCAGACTCTTTAACAGGGTGGTCTTACCGATACCATTGGCTCCCGTGAGCACGATCTTATCCCCCCGCTCCATACGGAAATTGATGGGCTTCGACAAGGGCTCATCATAGCCGATCACCAGATCTTCAGTCTCAAATACCATTTTCCCGGAGGTTCTTGCATCCCGGAAATGGAACTCCGGCTTCGGCTTATCGTAGACCTTCTCAATGATCTCCATATTATCCAGCTTCTTCTGTCTGGACATGGCCATATTTCTCGTAGCGACCCGGGCCTTGTTCCGGGCCACAAAATCCTTAAGCTCCGCGATCTCCTGCTGCTGCCGGTTATAGGCAGCCTCCGCCTGAGACCGTTTCATGGCATAGACCTCCTGGAACTTGTCATAATCTCCCACGTAGCGCTCCAGCTTATGGGTGTAACCATCCATATGATAAATGATATTGATCACGCAGTTAAGGAAGGGTATGTCGTGGGAGATCAGGATAAATGCATTCTCATATTCCTGAAGATACCGGGTGAGCCAGACGATATGCTCCGCGTCAAGATAATTGGTGGGCTCGTCCAACAGCAGGATATCCGGTTTCTCCAGCAGAAGCTTCCCCAGAAGGATCTTCGTTCTTTGTCCCCCGGAAAGCTCCGTCACATCCCGGTCCAGTCCCAGGTCCAGAAGCCCCAGAGCCCGGGCCACTTCCTCCACCTTGGAATCAATGAGATAAAAATCATGGGCATTCAGCAGCTCCTGAATGGTCCCCATTTCTTCCATCAGCCGGTTCATGGTATCCTCATCCGCGTCTCCCATTTCCTCGCAGATCATATTCATCCGTTCCTCCATCTGAAAGAGCGGCTTAAATGCCCCCTCCAGCACGGACTTCACGGTCATGCCCTTTTCCAGCACTGCGTGCTGGTCCAGATAGCCCGCCTTCACATTCTTTGCCCATTCGATTTTCCCTTCATCCGGCTGCAGAGCTCCGGTAATGATATTCATAAAGGTGGACTTTCCTTCCCCATTGGCGCCGATCAGTCCGATATGCTCCCCCTTCAGCAGACGAAAGGACACATCGGAAAAGATGGCCCGGTCTCCAAAGCCGTGGGTCAGATGTTCAACATTTAAAATGCTCATTTTCGTTACTCCGTATTCTTACTCAGAGGTCAGTGTGGTTGTCTCCGAGATCATTTTGAAATCCTTATAATAGGTTATGCTCACCACACGATTGGAATGCATGTTCACGGTCATGACCAGACAGTCATTCCGGCTCCGGTTGTAATAATAATGGGAAACCGAGGAACCTGCGATGGAATCCGGTACCTCCTGCATGGATCCGTCCGCCTTGTAGGTCATATGACTTACGGCGGAGATCTCCGGCTGATTGATGGATACGCCGTAGATCTGGTACTTTCTGCCGGTGATATTGATGCCCGTAAGCTTCCCGTCGTAATACAGCAGATTCATCTCCTCGTCCGCCATGACCCTGACCGTATGACGGGACTGCTCCGACAGGATCCGGCTCTGATCTGCCTTCTCCTCAAAGCTTGTATTCAGCGTGGCGGAAATGGTCTGTTCATCCGCCGTGAGATACGCCGTGATATCCTCTCCTCCCGAACGAAGGAAATACTGGACGCCGGCATAGATCCCGAAGATCATGGCCACCAGGACGATCATTCCCGCCAGCCGGGCCATCAGGGTGATCAGCACCTCCAGCGCCTTGTCCTTTTTGGACAGATGGCTTCGGATATCTTTACCCGGAACGGCGATCACGATACAGATATATACATAGATCGACAGCGCGATCAGAGAATCACCGTCGGTGATGAACATCTGAAATGCCGACGCCACCACGAAGAAGGTGAGCAGTATATACTTCACCAGATTCAGCACCAGTCTGGTAAACCCTTCTCTCACTTCCTTCCGGTCCAGATGCCGCTTCAGCAGCTTAAAGAAGCCGTTCTGCACTGCGTGAAAGATGATGAATACCACAAGGGCCAACAGGTATTTGATAAAATAATCCGAAACCGACGCCGTCTTCTTATGCAGCCACAGGATCTGTTCCCTCAGTGTGGAAGCCTCCCCATAGGTCAGCTCCGCGATACAGCTTCGGAGGATGATCAGTATGGCAATGATCAGCACCACATAACGGATCATGGTGAAGACGAACCGGATTGCATTCTCATCCGCTTCGTTTCGTCCGGACTTCCGGCCCAGAAAGGCAAACAGTCCCTGAAGGATCCAGAGCAGGATGATGGAACCGAAAAAGATCAGGAGCACACGAAGCAGAGCATCGGTTAGCGGTGTTCGGTTATCCCGTATGCTCTTCCAGATCAGATCCCCTATATCATGCAGATTTTTCCCCATAGTACGCCCGGTCTCCTTCCGCTGTCCGTAAAGCAAGAATCACCGTCGTCCCGTAACCATCCCGTTCACACATCAACCGTTTTCAGATCTTCTCCACCAGCTCATGCATCTTCTTCATGAGTTCTCCGTGATTATCCCGCACATACTCGAGATCCTCCTTGGCGGACTCCAGTTCCAGGAATCTGGCTCTTTCAAAGAGATCCTCACTGCCTATGGTCTTTGCCGAGCTCTTCAGGGAATGCACCAGCACATTGTAATCCTTCATGTTGCAGTCCCGGAGACACTGTGTCAGTTTCTCATCCCGTTCGGCAGCAGCAGCCACAAAATCTTTTACCATTTCCAGATAGAAGGTTTCATCCCCTGCACAGTACCGCAGGCCTTCCTCCACATTTAATCCCAGACTCCTGAGATGATCCAATCTTCCGGAAATGTCGATCCTGACGCCGCCCTCCGGATCGGCAGGGAATTCCATGATCTCATCCTCAGGCTCTTCCTCAGGTTCTTCCACCGCCCGGAATTCCAAGGGTTCGGACGGTTCCTCTTTTTTCTCCTCTTCACCGGAACCCTTTTCCCCGCCGGCCTGCACCTCCACGATCCTGTCTGCCGGCAGATATTTCCGAAGGATCTTCTCCAGCTCGGCGATCTCGATGGGTTTGGACAGATAATCGTCAAAGCCTACGGAAATGTACTGCTCCTTAGCTCCCATGACCGCATTGGCCGTCAGGGCAATAACCTTCGCCCCCTTGATGAGTTTCTCCTGCTCCAGCCGTTCAAGGGTTTCCAGGCCGTCCATCTCCGGCATCATATGATCCAGGAACAGGATATCATAGGTATTCTCCCGCATGAGATCGATGGTCTTCCTTCCGGACCGGCAGAGGGTCGGTTTGATCATGAAAAGCTTCATCAGATTCGCTGCCACCTTGCAGTTCATCTCGTTATCGTCCGTAAGCAGGATCCGGGCCGACGGTGCCGTGATATGGATGTCACTGCCCGTAAGCTTCGAGGTATTGCCGGTGGTATCCTCTCCCACAGGGGCAGCATCCACCACCTCGATGGGCAGCTCGAAGGAAAACTCCGAACCCACGCCATATTCACTCTGGATCTTCAGCTCACTGCCCATCATGGCCAGGAGCTTGGTCACGATGGATATGCCCAGACCGGTTCCTTCGATATGGCGGTTCTTCTTTTCATCCACCCGTTCAAAGGAAATGGCCAGCTTGTCCATATCCTCCTTCCGGATGCCGATGCCTGTATCCTTAACGGAAACCAGGATCCGCTCCACATTCTTTTCTTTTGGTCCAAGATCCCGGATGGTGAGGGTCACCTCTCCCTTTTCCGTATATTTCACTGCATTGGTGAGAAGATTCATGATGACCTGACTGATCCGGACATCATCGCCCATAAGCTTTGACGGAATGCTCGGATCCACATCCAGGTTGAACTTAAGCCCCTTATCCTTCGCCCGTTCATATATGGAGTTCACCAGACCGTTCACCAACTCCTGTGTTTCAAACTCCGCCGGTACCAGACTCATCCGTCCGTCCTCGATCTTGGAGAAATCCAGAATGGTATTGATGATGGAAAGGAGCGTATTCCCCGCGCTCTTGATATTAGAGGCGTAATCCAGGGTCTGTTCCTCCTTTGACTCATGGAGGATCATTTCATTCATACCGAGAATGGCGTTAATGGGCGTACGGATCTCATGACTCATGTCGGCAAGGAAGTTGCTCTTTGCCCTGTTTGCACTGTCTGCCGCTGATTTCT
>JAGBNH010000119.1 GCA_017634475.1 Eubacterium sp. | reverse complement strand
CTTCCCGTATGTAGGTCTTCCCGAGTGACAAGATTCTTCGGGCACTGCGTGCCCTCAGAATGACACAAGGGGCCATTCGTGCCCTCAGAATGACAGACACGTTGTCATCCTGAGCCACAGGCGAAGGATCTTTCCTCCACAGGCATCTTTGCTCAGTTCAGATACCCCTTCAGCTTCTCTGCCACGTCTGTCTTCTCCCAGGGGAGATCGATGTCGGTTCTTCCGAAATGTCCGTAGGCTGCGGTCTGGCGGTAGATGGGGCGCCTTAAGTCCAGCATCTTGATGATGCCTGCGGGACGCAGATCGAAGTTCTCCCGAACGATCTCGGTCAGCCGGTTGTCGGAAAGCTTTCCGGTTCCGAAGGTGTCTACCATGACGGAAGTGGGCTGTGCCACGCCGATGGCATAGGAGAGCTGGATCTCACATTTCTCTGCAAGGCCTGCTGCCACGATGTTCTTTGCCACATAACGGGCTGCATAGCATGCGGAACGGTCCACCTTCGTGGGATCCTTTCCGGAAAATGCTCCGCCGCCGTGGCGTGCATATCCGCCGTAGGTATCAACAATGATCTTCCGTCCGGTGAGTCCGGTATCCCCGTTGGGACCGCCGATAACAAAGCGTCCGGTGGGGTTGATGAAATACCGGGTATTCTCGTCCAACATTTCCTTCGGGAGGATCGGATCAAATACATATGTATGGATATCCTTATGGATCTGCTCCTGGGCGATCTCATCCGAGTGCTGTGTGGAAAGGACCACGGTATCGATCCGGAAGGGCTTGCCCTCCTCATCATACTCCACGGTAACCTGCGTCTTCCCGTCCGGACGAAGGTAGGGAAGGGTCCCGTCCTTACGCACCCTGGCGAGCTGCAGCGCAAGCTTATGCGCCATGGAAATGGGATACGGCATAAGCTCCGGTGTCTCGGTGGTTGCATAACCGAACATCAAGCCCTGATCGCCTGCGCCGATGGCCTCCAGCTCCTGGTCGCTCATGGTATTCTCTCTCGCCTCCAGGGCCTTGTTTACCCCCATGGCGATATCCGCCGACTGCTCATCGATGGCCACCATAACGCCACAGGTATCGCAGTCAAATCCATATTTTGCCCGGTCATAACCGATCTCACGGACAGTTTCACGAACAATCTTCTGTATATCCACATAGCCTTCCGTGGAGATCTCTCCCATAACCACCACCAGACCGGTGGTAACGGAGGTCTCGCAGGCCACACGGCTGTTGGGATCCTGCCGGATCAGCTCATCCAGGATAGCATCCGAGATCTGATCGCAGATCTTGTCGGGATGCCCTTCAGTCACCGATTCCGATGTAAAGAAACGACGTTCCATATAGCAATTATCCTTTCTGTTTTCCCTTTGGAGCGATGTCCCGGTGGGACGCCGCATAAAGTCTTCATCATTATAGCCCGAACAGCCGGGGAAAACAAGCACAAAAACCCTTCCGAGATCTTTCTTTTTTTCGCCGCTTTGCCCACTTGTCATTTTTAAGGATAAGCGTATGATTAGAGCAGGCTATGCTCCATAGCCGGAAAGGGTATATCTATGGTTCGAGATCTTACTACCGGGAAACCGGCTTCCATACTCTGGCGCTTCACCCTTCCGCTTTTTGTCAGCGCGGTATTTCAGCAGCTGTACAACATCGCAGACAGTGTGATCGTGGGCAATTTCGCCTCCAATACGGAGGACGCCGTGGCCGCGGTGGGCGCCTCCTACCCCATCACCATGATCTTTATGTGCATCGCCTTCGGCTTCAATGTGGGCTGCTCCGTGGTGATCTCCCAGCTGTTCGGCGCAAAGCATTACAATGATATGCGGACCGCCGTGACCACCACGCTGATCTCCTCCGCCATCATTTCCCTGGTGCTGACGGTTCTGGGCATTTTCCTCAGCAGGCCCATGCTTCTGATGATCAACACCCCCGAAAATATCCTGCCGGACGCCACCGCCTATCTGAAGATCTACACCGGAGGCTTCGTCTTCCTGTTCCTGTATAATGCAGCAACGGGCATCTTCACCTCTCTTGGTGATTCGAAAACGCCGCTGCTCTTTCTGATCGGTTCCTCCATCAGCAACATTCTCGTGGATTATCTCTTCGTTGCCGTCTTCCACATGGATGTGGAGGGTGTGGCCTGGGCCACCTTTATCTGCCAGGGCATCGCCTGTATCCTGGCGCTTATCACACTGAAGCGAAGGGTAAGCGAGGTTCCCATCACCGGACGTCCGGCGGTCTTCTCCGGCCGGATGCTGCGGAAGATCATCCGGATCGCCATCCCCAGCATCCTGCAGCAAAGCTTTGTCTCTGTGGGAAATATTGTGATCCAGAATCTGGTGAACAGCTATGGTTCCTCTGTGATCGCAGGTTACGCCTCTGCCATCAAGATCAACACCTTCTCCGTTACCTGCTTCGGCACTCTGGGGAACGGCCTGTCCAGCTACGCCGCCCAGAATATGGGGGCAGGAAAGCTGGACCGGGTAAAGCAGGGGGAGCGCGCAGGCATCGCCATGTGCCTGGGACTCGCCACAGTATTCTTCCTGCTCTGCTTCTTCGCCGGCAGACCGCTGCTGCAGCTCTTCATGAAGGATGTATCGGAGGATGCCCTTTCCACAGGGATGACCTTCCTTAAGATCGTATCCCCCTTTTACTATTTCGTGGCCATCAAGGTCATGACGGACGGACTGCTCCGGGGTGCCGGAGCCATGAGCGCATTTATGACCTCCACCTTCTCGGATCTGATCCTCCGGGTGAGCCTGGCCTTTATCCTGTCCGTACCCTACGGCGCCACAGGGATATGGAGCTCCTGGCCTCTGGGCTGGGTCATCGGCGCAGCCGTAGCACTGCTCTTCTATTTCAGGGGCAGCTGGAAGCCGGGAAAGCGGAAGAAGTCCATCGTGGAATGAGGGCGCACAAAGAAAACGGGGAGACCAGACATCTCCCCGTTTTCTTGCTTCTGCAACCTTTTATTCAACTGAATCGGAATGACAGGACTTGAACCTGCGACCTCTTGACCCCCAGTCAAGCGTTCTACCACCTGAACTACATCCCGTTTTCGCTCGCGCCTATCTATATTACAACGAACAACAGATAAATGCAAGCGAAATTTTCAATCATCAGAAAACTCTTATTCATCCAGCAGCTGCTCTGCCTTCTCCCTGGCCTTATCGGTCAGTTTTCCTTTATCATCCAGGATATCGATCAGCAGGATCCGGCGGATCTCCTCCGAGCATTTTGCCGCCTTCCGGAATACGGCGATCTCGTCATTTCCGTAATTGGCAAAGTTGTTTCCCCGATGCTCCAGCAGCTCCTGCATCCGATAATTCAGCGGAGTAAGCTCTGCATCCATGGTGGCAAGGCAGTGATAGAAGCGTTTGATGCATTTCAGCACTGCGTTAAGATTCTCCTTATCCACAGCCACTTCCTCCGCGTCTGCCCGGGGGAACTCTGCGCCCCAGAGGGTGCGGTCGATATCTGACAGACCTGTACGGTCCAACAGGCCTTCGGTGATCCGAACCGTATCGATCAGTACGGAATTCGAAAGCTTCCCATAGGAGGAAAGGATCTCCTTCGTACGTCCCAGCAGGCGCTCGTCCACCTCTGCCTCCTCTTCCTTCTCTTTTTTCTTAAGCCCGAAAAAATATAACGGCATAGTTTTGCTCCTCCCCGATCATTCAAATCTATCTCATCTGCTCTCTGGCATTAGCCGCAATGATCCGTTCCCTTTCCTTCAGATTCTTCAGCTGGTATTCGATATCCGGATCCCCGGTTCCGTTCTCCCGGAGGAACTTCATCTCCATGGAAACGGAATTAGCAGCGATCAATGTCTGCTCCATCTCCTTAAAATCCTTCACATCCACGTCCATCCTGCGGACCACATTTTCCACCAGCCGGCGCTCCCCGTCATTATAATCCTTATCGCAGAGCGCGATGGTAAGCATATTCCAGACCAGAAGTCTTCCCGGGATGGTATCTGTAAGGACTCCTTCCTTCACCCCCTCCTTAAGCTCACGATCCACCAGATCCAGCAGCAGGTAGATCATATCTCTGTCCGGGGAGAACATACCCTCCCGTTTGCATTCCCAGAGCAGGGAATCTCTGTAGGTACGGTACTGATCATCGATGGCTTCCCCCAGCTCATCGAATTTCGAGCGCTCTGCTTCTGTGATGAGCCCGTCCGCCGCCATCAGAAAATAGCAGATCTTCAGGGCGTTTTTTCTCATGATCATTTTCATCGTCGTAACCCTCCGCATATACCTTGATCCTTCAACTTACAGCTCATATTTGTATCATAACGATTGCTTTCCCCGATGTCAACATGGATTGGAGCGACAAAAAAAGCTCCCGAAGGATCTCGGGAGCGGATGATTTCCGGTATCGTAAGGCTTTACTCGTCGATGGCATTGGCCAGATCGATGGAAAGGCGGGTAACCAGCTGCGGGATGGTGGTCTCGAAGTCCACACCATACCAGGGCTCTGCCGGATTCTTAAGGGTTGCGCGGATGGTATCTGCCGTATAATCCGCAGCCAGCGCAAAGGCCTTATCCATGGAAAGTCCTCTGGTGAGTGCACCTACGGCTACGGATGCGAAGATATCTCCGGTTCCGTGATAGGATGCGTCCACACGATCGTTCTGGTAGATAAAATGCTCTCCCGTCTCGGTATTCAGACCGTAGACGCCGGTCTTTCCCTCTGACAGGGATACGCCGGTCAGAACCACCACCTTGGAGCCCAGTGCGGCCAGCTTGTCCAGCATTTCCTTAATGTAGCTTTCCTCATATTCTGTCTTATATTCCATGCCTGTCATAAACGCTGCCTCGGTGATGTTCGGCACGATGATGTCGGCCTTGCCGCAAAGACCTGCATTGAGGCGTGCATATTCCATGTCAAATGCCGGATACAGCTTTCCGTTGTCCGCCATGACCGGATCAATGAATATCAGCGTGTCATCGGTCTTAAACATATCGAAAATGGTCTTCGCGATCTCAATTTCCTCAGCAGATCCGAGATAGCCGGTATAAATGGCATCAAACTGAACATTTTCGGACTTCCAATGATTCACGATGGGAAGCAGCTGATCTGTCAGATCCTTCACGGTAAAATTCTTGAACATGGTATGTGTAGAGAGTACAGCAGTCGGCAGGATCACGGTTTCAACACCCATGGCCGATATTACCGGAAGAGCAACAGTGACGGAGCATTTTCCAAGGCAGGAAATGTCCTGAATGGTAAGGATTCTTTTCATAGTTTTAACTCCTCCTGAAAAATAATAACATCGACTATTATACACCTATTGACTTAGTATGCAATAGGAAATTTCGAAAATTGACAATAAACTGTGCAAATGATAGAGTTATACCATGATCTGCGGGGAATCCGGGACATTTTACAGACCTCTCATGACCCGCAGGAACACTTGGAAAGAAGGGCATTATGTCAACTATTACAGCTTCTGCAATAACCTCAAACAGAAAAAAACTTCTGATCATCCTGGTGCTGACTGCAGGATTTGCAGTGAGCATGTTTCTATCCGCCTTACTCCTCTCCAGAAAACTGGATGTTATCTTCTGGGCCGATCCAAATGATTATGCGGAAATGCACATGCACTATAAAAAAGAGGGGCTCGTGGAGACCGAATCCATTACCCCGGGAGACGGCTTCGTCCGTGTACGGATCCGGGGACTGAAGGAAGGAGAGACCGACGCGGAGCTCGTCTGTCAGAAAAGCGATCCCGGTCTCACGCCGGATTCCATCGGCACCAAACTCTTTGTGACTGCCTACGGCATGATCTATTCCAGTCGTTACACCTTTAACGGCATGCACGTGGCCTTCACGCTGATGGCCCTGTTTTTCCTGACGGTTTCCATCCTGCTCTATATCTGGTACAGAGAAAGCCGGCGCGCCATGTTCTTTTCCTATAAATCGGTACAGGACCTGGGACTGTCCATTTATTTCCTGTTCCAGGCGCTGATGCTTGGCGGTGCGGTCTTCTACAGTCTCGTCATCCGTTCCGCTCCGCTGGAGGGAGAGCCTCTGTTCACCATCAACAGTTTTACGCTGACCCTGATCTGCCTCCTGGCCTTCCCGGTGCTGCTCCTCTTCTCGCTGCTGATCACCATAAGCAACATCGGCCTGATCCGCAGGGAAGGGAAACGCCCTGCAAATGCCCTGGGGATCCTGCTCAGTATCTTTCTGATGCTGGGGCTTTTTACCATCGCCATACTGGCTCTCAAGAGCCCGAATCTGTTCGATATCAATCCGTCAGAAGCGACCATTACCATCGCTAGAGGTATCATCTCCTCTCTGTTCTTCTACTTCGTCTGCAACCTGTTCTCTACCCTGCTGCATTGTCAGCGGGCAGGACGGCATAATCCTTCGTATGATAAGGACTTCCTGATCATCCTGGGCTGCGGGATCCGCGAGGACGGAACTCTGTATCCGCTGCTGCAGGGACGGGCAGACCGCGCCATCCGCTTCTACCGGGAGCAGTTGGAGAAGACCGGAAAGAAGGCGTATTTCGTCCCCTCCGGCGGTCAGGGCGCGGATGAATGCATGCCCGAGGGCGAAGCCATTAAGAACTATCTTCTTACCCAGGGTATCCCCGAGGAACAGATCCTCCCGGAGACCCGGTCCGTAAATACCCTGCAGAACATGCAGTTCTCCAGGGAGGTTATCCTGAAGCAGGCAGAGAGCACAGACAATGTGGCTTTCTCCACCACGAATTTCCATGTATTCCGCAGCGGTATCCTTGCCGCTGATGCGGGAATGAACGCCGACGGCATGGGTGCCAAGACCAAGTGGTATTTCTGGCCCAACGCCCTGATCCGGGAATGCATCGGCATGCTGGCCCGGGAATGGAAGCTGCACGCCATTATGTGCACCCTTATGGTGCTGCAGGCGGTGGTATCCGGCAACCTG
>JAGBNH010000118.1 GCA_017634475.1 Eubacterium sp. | reverse complement strand
TTCGGATATTTACAGTTTGGTCCCGCACTGCCCGCAGAACTTGGTTCCCGGGGGATTCTCGAAGCCGCAGCCCGAACATTTATAAGACTTCTGCATGGGAGAACCGCACTCTCCGCAGAACTTCAGGCCCTGTGCAACCTGGGCTCCGCAGTTGGGACAGCGCTGGGTTCCCAAAGGTGCGCCGCACTCGTTGCAGAACTTGCCGGTTCCCGCAGGCTTGCCGCACTGCGGACAGATCGTGGTTCTGGTCTCGATCTTCCCCTGCCATACCGTAGCCGTTTCCGCAGCCTCATCGATATTCCGGCGCATTGCCGCATTTCTGGCTTTGGCCACATAGCTCGCCTCCCGGGGAGCGCACTCTACGCAAAGGCCCTCATCCTCATTCCAGCAATCCTCGATGCAGACCCATTTGTTACAGGAAGGACATTTCCTGAACTGGGAGCGAACCTCTTCCTGCGCCTCATCGAATGCCTGCTCCTGTTCCTTACGCCACTGGGGAGACTGATTCTCATACCGTTCTCCCACAAAGGAAGCTCCCCGCTCTACCGCATGCCCCAGATTTCCGCCGAAGCCGCCGAAGAAGCCGCCCAGAGCACCGGAGATCCCGCCCAGCCGTTCCGTACTCTTTCTCTTTCCGTATGTGGCAGACTCTACAAAGGTGCTCTTAAATCCATTTCCGCAGCAGTCACAGTAATATTCAAACTGAAACCCTGCATCAGTGGAAAGGTCATTATAGTTTCTCGTAAATGCATGTAACATAAGCTACCCCCTTCTTAAAAAAATAATAAAATGAACTACATCTCCAAAAATGTAAAGATCGTATTGTAATAAAGCTCCGGATCCTTGTCCCCGGCCTGGGCATGTCCCGCCCCCTCCACCAGAAGGAGCTGCTTTTTCGTACAGGCCTCGGCTTCATAAAGCTCCTCAGACATCTCCGAACTGATCAGGAGATCATCCGTCCCGTGGATGAACAGGGTGGGCGTATGGGACTTCTTCACTGCTTCTATGGCCGACGCATCATACAGATCATAACCGCCCCGCATTTTCAGCATCAGTCTCGCGGAGTTCACCAGGGGAAATGCAGGGAGGGAGAACCAGTCCCTGATCTTCGCCCTGAACATACTGTAGGCGTCCGTATAGGAGCAGTCGGAAACCACGGCGCGCACAGCAGAGGGAAGCTCCTCCATCCCGGTCATGATCAGAGCCGCGGCCGCTCCCATGGACTGTCCGTGCAACACGATCCGGGCCTCGGGATCCCGCTTCAGGATCTCCTTAAGCCAGAGCATACAGTCCCGACTGTCCGTACAGCCCATGCCGATGAAGTCCCCTTCGCTCTCTCCCTGACACCGAAGATCCGGAACCAGCGCATTACAGCCCTTCAGCCAGTACCTTCGGGCGAAGGGGTACATTTCCTCCTTCACACCCGTATATCCGTGCAGCACCAGTACCCAGTCATGGCTTTCCTTCTCCGCAGGGATATAGGCCGCCACAAGCGTATACCCATCCTCCGAGGTGATGGTCAGCTTTTCTTTGTGCACCGATTTCCACCACTCTTCGGTCTCGGTCAGCCCTTTCTTGTAATTCTCCTCGATGTCGGAGGTATGCTTCTGGTTGGCCACCTCCTTCTCGGTAAGGTCGGAGAAGGAATCCAGCTTCCGCATGAATTCCGGCACAAGCGCGGCGCTCACCAGGAAATACACCACCACCCAGTAGGCGATAAAGAGGAACAGGGCGATCCCCCCCAGGATAAAGGGCCACTTCTTCCGCTTCTTTTTGGGTTTCGCCGTTTCATCCGTATCCGGCTTCACCTCTTCAATTTTATCCCTTCCATCCTGTTCCGCCATACATACGTTTCCTCAGTGAATCTGTCACGCCGGCATTACATCCGGACACCCACATTGTTCACCAGACCCACGGACACATAATGGTTCACCAGCGCCCACATATCCGTGCCTTCCTCACAATCCTCATTGTAATGGCCGTCCACCTTCACCCGGCTTCCGCCGCCGGGAAGCTTCTCCATTTCCTTGTAACCATCCCGGTAAAACATGCTCCGGGATACCGACACATCCCGCAGGATCCCCGCACACTCCTGCAGACTGCAGCCGGGGAAATTCACATTGTGGATCACGCCGTTGGGAAGGGGCTTCTCCAGAAGCTCTCCCAAAACCTCCTTAAGGTAGCGGTCCGTCACTTCGTGAACTCCGTTTGCCGCTTCCGAAACCGCAATGGCGTGAACCCCCTGAAACGCCGCTTCAAATGCAGCGCCGCAAGTTCCGGAATACTGGATATCCGTGGCGGAATTGTAGCCGAAATTGATCCCCGCCAGCACCACATCCGGCATCTCGGGCATAAGGAAATGGCAGGCCACCCGGACACAGTCCGCCGGACTCCCGCTGCAGGAAAAGGCCTTCACCTCCGCCACCGGATACTCTGCCGGATAAACATCGATGCTGTGCCGGAGGGAAATGGAATGCCCCGTGGCACTCCGCTGTCCGTCCGGTGCCGCCACCCAGACCTCACCGAATTCCTTTGACGCTTCCACCAGCCTCTGCATGCCCTCAGCATCTATCCCGTCATCATTCGTGATGAGTATTCTCCTCATGTCCAAATCTCCCGTTCTTCTGTCATTTCTTCCGCTTCCGGTTCATTTTCCCGATGGAGGCCAAAGTCGGGATCTTCATGGGACATACATCCGCACAGGATAAGGATTTCGAGCACCCTCCCGCGAAATGTTCCCGGTAGGACTTCCGGATCTCCTCCTGTCTCTTCCCGCTCCTGGAAGCGATCAGGTAACAATCGTTGGCAAACATGGCCCCGTAGAAATTCTTTCCCGCCTTGTAGTTGGGGCAAACCTCCAGGCAGAGCCCGCATTTCAGACATTTCGCAGCAGAATACTGATGCTCGTACTCCGCCGGATCTGCATTCCGGTACTCTTCGATAAAGGCCCCCTCCTTCTTCAGGTTCTCCTGGATCACACCCCGGTCCACCACCAGATCCGCGATGGTGGGAAACTTTCTTAGGGGCTCGAGGATCACCAGCTTATGCTTCAGGTCCTTCAGGAAGGTCTCACAGGCCAGCGCCGGACGGCCGTTGATCACCATGGCACACCCGCCGCACATTCCCTGCAGGCAGGAGCATTCCCACTGGATCCTCGGCGCGGGATTCCCGTCCACATCCACCAGATCGTCCTTATAATTCAGTTCTCCCAGCATGCCGGCTACCGTCTGATTCCCCTGATATTCGTAGGAAAATTCCTGCCAATAGGGGGAGTCCACCGGCGAACTCTGGCGAAGTATCCTTACTCTCATAGTGTTTTTCCTTTTGGTTCCGGTTGGTTTCATTCTTCTTCTCTGAGGCTGGTGCGGTAGGCTCCGTTGTCGTAGGAAATGATGGTGGCCGCTTTAAAGCTGTCCGAGGTTTCCGGGAAGTCGCTGCGCAGATGCGCTCCGCGGCTTTCCTCCCGGCTGAGGGCCGAAACCAGGGTTGCTCTGGCCAGGGCCAGGATCCCCTGCAGACTATAGACAAAATAGATCATTTCCGACGAGTCATATTTCAGCTGATCCGCAATGGACTGGTAGTAGATGATATCCTGTATTCCCTTCTCCAGCCCCTCCTTATTCCGGAGGATCCCCAGGTCCTTCTTCATATTCTCCGCCAGCATGTCCCGGATATAGGTAACGGAGAACCTGCTGGAGGAGCGGCGGAGCCTGACCAGCTTCTCCTGCTCTGTTTCCAGATCTTTGCTAAAATCCGGATGCCGCGAAATATCCCGGGATTCAATGAGCTTCTCCGTAAGTCCCAGATTGTCTCCGATGGCTTCGGCCACACATCTTCCGCTGTATACGGCGGCAAGAAGAGAATTCCCCCCCAGGCGATTGGCGCCGTGATAAATGGACGCGCATTCCCCTACGGCATACAGATTCTCCACATTTGTCTCATGCCTCTCATTCACGGCGATGCCGCCCATAAAGAAATGCACAGACGGTACCACAGGAATGCTCTCCCTGGAAATATCGATACCGCGGTATTTCATGCAGAGATCGTAGATCTCCGGTATCCGTTCCCGGATCTTCTTCTCTCCCAGAAAGGTCACATCCAGATATACCTGCTTTCCCGTCTCATAGATGCACCTGGAGACCACGTCACGAGGCATAAGATTCCCCCGTTCACCAAAGCGGTCTTCCATGAAATACACCCGTTTTCCGTTCTCCTCATAGAAGAGCCGGCCACCTTCTCCACGGGCCGCTTCCGAGATCAGCATATGCTTCTGTCCCGTCTCCATGGTGGTGGGGTGATACTGGATGAACTCCAGATTCTTCAGCTCCACGCCCTGAAGGAACAGCTTTCCCGCTGCATACCCATCGCACAGAGTAGAACCGGTGGTCTTGCCGAAGAGCGCATTCTGCCCGCCGACAGCCATGATCACCGCATCCGCATATTCACATTCCAGACTGCCGGTAGCTTCATTGTAGAGCATGGCTCCATAGCATTTTCCGTCACGGATCAGGCCGGAATAAAAATCCAGCCAGAACCTGCGATCGATCCGTCCCATACCCTCATAACGCCTGGCCTCCATACAAAGCGCAGTGACGATCTGCTTCCCCGTTGAAGCCCCGCAGTAACAGGTACGGTCATGGGACTGTCCGCCAAATGCCCGGCGGCACACCTGATGCTCTGCATCCCGGGTGAATACCGTCCCCAGCTTCTCCAGCCAGGCAACGATATCCGGAGCATTTTCACAGAGCCCCGTAACGCTCTTTCTTCCGGCGATATAGCATCCGCCCTTCAGTGTATCCTCGATGTGGCTCTCGATACTGTCCCCCGTATCTCCCGCGGCAAGAACAGCATTGATCCCGCCGGCAGCCAGCACTGACTGGGCCCTTTCCGAAGGGAAGGGAGAAACAAGCGTGACCATAACACCCCGCCGCGCACACTCGATGGCCGAGGTAAGTCCGGATATTCCGCTTCCGATGATCAATGCATTCTTCATCCCGTTTCCTTTCCATTTTCCGTTTGATTTCCCGCTTGATTTCCCGCTTGATTTCCCGCTTACCGGGATTAAACCGCTCCGTGATCCATGCCTGCCGCCGTGATAAATGTCACAAAGATCACCACACTCTGTATCAGAAAAAGCACTCCACAGAGTATCCCCACCACAAGATCGATCCGCCGCTTCGTCCGCTCCTCCGTAATCCATCCCAGGGTGAGCAGCGCTCTGCTGAAGGATACGGCGATATGAAGATACACCAAAGCGAAGAAGATCACCTGCAGGATCTCCAGAGCTATGGACAACGCCGTTACACCTTCAGCCATGACCCATCCAGCCGTTCGCATATGCAGCGGCAGAAGGACCACGATCATCACCGCCGAGAAACGCTGAAGCCAGGTCCTTTTATTCAGTTTAGGATAATCGATCTTTTTGGAATCCTGGTATTTGAAAATAGAAATGACAGATAGAACCACGTGAACGGACACAAAAGCAGCAACCGTGATGCCGAACACCTTGACGACAGTCGGATCAAAAGACATCGTCAAACAGGCGATCAGTTCATACACCGAATGTGCAAGAAACACAACCACCAGAAGAAGCGATATGCATGCATTCACCTTCTTTAAACCCATGAATCCCCCCAGATCTGGTTAACCCTCGAAAACCTTACACCCTCTCCGCGTAGTAGACTTCACCTCATAAAGCGTCTTATCCGCGTTGGTATACAGCTCTTCCGAAACCCCGTGTTCAGAAAAGGCAATCCCCGCACTGATGCTTGTAACCGGAAGATCGCTGATGGGATTCTCCAGCTGTACATTCAGTGCTTCGATCTTGTTACATACTACTTCCCCATACTCTTTTGTGATCCCGGGAAGCAGGATAACGAATTCATCCCCCCCGAACCGGATCACATAATCACTGCTTCGGAAGGTGCTCTGCAGCAGATTGGAAAGACGCTTTAACATCCGGTCTCCGATATCATGACCGAAGGTATCATTGATCTCCTTGAACTTATCGATATCCATGATCAGGAATCCCACATCGGTCCATCGTTCCCGGTTTGCATCCACAATAGCCTCATAACCCCTCCGGTTATACGCACCGGTCAGGCCATCCATATGCGCTGCCACGGAAAGGTTTTCATTCTCGTTGATCAGCTCATTTGTCCGGAAATACAGAAAATAGAATACCAGTCCCAGAATAATTGCCGTCTCACATAAGAATGCCGACATGGCAAAAAACTCGAAGGCCATGGCGGCGATGATCAGGGCAAGGCACTCGAAGCCAAGAACGATGATCTCCCGTTTACTCCTCAACAGATCCCGGAGCAGGACGATCAGGATCGCCAGGAAATAAAGAAGCAGAGGAATATACCGGAAAACCCCCAGCCCTCCTGTATAGAAATGATTCGATCCCGTAAAGCCATATACCGCATCGGTAAAGAATACGGAAAATGCTGCCGCAGCCATGATCAGCAGCGGAAGGGAAAGGATCGCGTACATGATCTTCGACAGTTTTTTCGAAAGATCAAGCTCCAGGCCCAGAATGATATACAGCAGCGCCGCACGGAGCAGATAGAGAAGCGCGCTCCATACCGCACGCCACTCCGTATAGGTCTCATAGTCTGCCGTGATATACTCTGCATTTCGCACAACAAGGACAAGCGCAAAAAGAAGTGCGGCCACGATAAATCCGCGTTTCTTCTCCCGCCGCATCTGATCATCTTCAAACAGGATCGTAAGAAGAAGGATGATGCCTACGGCCGGCGTGAAATTGTTGGCTATAAATCCATTCATGAATTACATTTCTCTTTTCTCAGTTTTATACTTCCGGGATCAGGAAAATCTGGCGACCAGCTTCGGCTTTCCCTCCGGATCATTCAGGACGACGGTGGTCACACCGTTTTCCTCTCCCACATAAGGGAAGAGCACATCTCCCAGCATGGACTGCTGGCGGACCTCACACCGGAAATCCGTAAACTCACCGGTACCCTGCTCCACCATGGCGCAGGCCATAGCCACATACTGTCCGTTATTCACATGGTGGTTCGTATCCAGGTTCAGCTCCGTCACCGTGATGGGGGCCTTTGCTTCAAGTGTCCCGGGAACAGGGATCCTGCCCCTTTCAAATTCCATATCCAGCGGCTCGGCGATCCCGTAAACCTCCAGTTCCTCTTTGGGAACGGACCGTTCCGGCCGCTGCAGCTCGGTATTGACATAGGCCCACTCAGAATAGGCGTAGATCAGCAGCTCGTCTGTTTCCGCATTTCGGATGGTAAAGTTTCGCATTCCCAGAAAATGCCGGAAACCGCATGCCCAGGTTTTGATCTTCACCCGTTCACAGAATACCGGTCTGCGATTGATCTTAACCTGCCAGCCGGTGAGCATCCATGCGGTTTTATGCTCCTTCAGCCAGTCGATACCGACGCCTCCATCCTCTGCCTCATAGATACAGCAGTCCTGCATGAAATTAATGATGGAAACCAGGGACAGATTCCGGTTCTCATCCAGCTCCGTATAACGGATCCGTTCAGTAAATTCGTACATTTTCTTTTAGTCTCTTCTCGTTATCCTTATCGGTCATTATGGCATTTCCGGCCATCAGTCCTCCACACCCAGCTCCTTCAGCAGCCGGAGCACATCCTCCACCACCTCCACCTCGTTCAGACGGTCCTCCGGGATGTCCACATTGAACTCCTCCTCCAGCGCCATGACCAGCTGATACAGATCCAGCGAGTCCACTGCCAGGTCATCCTTGAAGGAGGTATCCGGTGTGATCTCCTGATCGGAAACTCCCAGGTTTTCTGCCATGATTAAAACAAGTTTATTGTAGATCATCTGTTTTCTCCAAATTGCAAAGTCATGCTTATACATTATAGCATTTTTACACTACAATCATCAAGGAAAACACACAAAAAGCCGGGAGCTGTTCAAACTCCCGGCCCTTACTTTCATCTTATGGACGTTTTATTTCTTCTTTGCAGTTTTCTTTGCTGCAGCAGGAGCATCCAGCGAAACCTTAACCTTCTTCAGATGCCAGATATCTCTTACATACTCCTCGATCGTACGGTCGGAAGAGAACTTACCTGCACATGCAGTGTTCATCATAGCCATACGTGCCCAACCCTTCTCATCACGATAAGCCGCATCCACACGACGCTGTGCATCTGCGTAAGAATCGAAGTCCTTCAGGATGAAATATACATCCTCTCTGGTCAGAGAATCATAAAGGTCACGGAACAGCTCCGTATTCTCGTTGTAGGTACCGTTGATCAGCTGAGTCAATACTCGGCGAACATTCTGGTTGTTGTTGAAGATATCCATCGGGTTATATCCGCCTTCACGCTCATAACGCATAACCTCATCTGCGGACAGACCGAAGATAAATGCATTCTCGGCTCCAACCTCTTCCACGATCTCCACATTTGCACCATCCATGGTTCCCAGTGTCGGTGCTCCGTTCAGCATGAACTTCATGTTACCGGTACCGGATGCCTCACGGGATGCGGTGGAGATCTGCTCGGATACATCAGCTGCCGCAACCAGGATCTCAGCATTGGATACACGATAATCCTCTATGAAGACAACCTTGATCTTGCCGTTGATGGACTCATCGTTGTTGATCACATCCGCTACGGAGTTGATCAGCTTGATGGTAAGCTTTGCACGCTTATAGCCTGCAGCTGCCTTTGCACCGAAGATAAAGGTCCTCGGATACATATCGAAGGACGGGTTCTCCTTCAGCTCGGAATACAGATGCATTACATGCAGGATGTTCAGCAGCTGACGCTTATACTCATGCAGACGCTTGATCTGTACATCGAAGATGGAGTGCGGGTCAACCTCGATCCCGTTGTTCTCCCTGATATATTCAGCCAGACGCAGCTTGTTCTGGTATTTGATGTTCATGAATTCCTGCTGGTATTTCGGGTCATCCACAAAGGTAGCCAGCTTCTTGATCTTGGAGAGATCCGTGATCCATTCATCACCGATCTTCTCATTCAGCCATTTTGCCAGAAGCGGGTTGGCATGCGCCAGGAAACGACGCTGAGTGATACCATTGGTCTTGTTGTTAAACTGCTCCGGACGCATCTCGTAGAAATCCTTCAGCTCGCGCTTCTTCAGGATCTCGGTATGGAGCTGTGCCACGCCGTTTACAGAGAAGGAACCTGCGATAGCCAGATGTGCCATCTTAACCTGTCCATCGTACAGGATCGCCATCTTGCGAACCTTCTCCTGATTTCCGGGATACATTTCCTGGATCTTCAGAACGAAGCGACGGTTGATCTCCTCAACGATCTGATATACACGGGGAAGCAGACGGGAGAAGAGCTCGATGGGCCACTTCTCAAGTGCCTCGGACATAATGGTGTGGTTGGTGTAAGCACAGCACTTTGTGGTGATGTCCCATGCTTCATCCCACTCCAGACCTTCCTCATCCATGAGGATACGCATCAGCTCGGCTACTGCCATGGTAGGATGTGTATCGTTCAGCTGGAAGGTTACGCGCTCCGGCAGATCCTTCAGATCGCTGTCGCTCTCCTTGAACTTCATGATGGCTCTCTGCAGAGAAGCGGAAATGAAGAAATACTGCTGCTTCAGACGAAGCTCCTTGCCGGAAATGTGGTTATCGTTCGGATAAAGCACCTCAACGATGGTACGTGCCAGGTTGGACTGCTCCACTGCCTTCTCATACTCACCCTTATCGAAGGAATTCAGGTTGAACTCCTGGATCGCCTCTGCATCCCAGATACGCAGGGTGTTTACCACATTATTGCCATAACCGATCACCGGCATATCATAGGGTACGGCACGAACGGACTGATAGCCCTCCTGGATGAAGTGATTACGTCCGTTCCGGTTCTCAACGCGGACATAACCGCCGAACTTAACCTCAACGGCATACTCGGCACGCTTTACCTCGAAGGGATAACCGTTCTTAAGCCAATCGTCCGGTTCCTCGATCTGATAGCCATCCTTGATGGCCTGACGGAACATACCGTACCGATAACGGATACCGCAGCCATAAGCCGGATAACCCAGTGTGGAAAGAGACTCCAGGAAGCAGGCTGCCAGACGGCCGAGACCACCATTTCCAAGCGCAGGATCACGCTCCTGATCTTCGATGAAGTTGATATCCAGCCCCATCTCTTCCAGAGCTTCCTTGATCTCCGAATAGTAGCCCAGGTTCAGTAGATTGTTGCCCAGAGCACGTCCCATCAGGAACTCCATGGACAGATAGTAAACCTTCTTGACCTTCTGCTCCTTGTAAACCTTGTGTGTAGCGATCCAGCGTTCGATGATATCATCCTTCACTGCGTAGCTGACTGCCTGGAAGATCATCTGAGGTGTTGCTTCGTCCAGATTCTTCCGGTAGAGGATCTTCAGGTTTTTCTCAACTTCCTTCTTAAAACCCTCCTTGTCAAATGCTGCGACTTTCTTCATGCTCACTTTTCCTCCTTTTTAGGATTTTATATGCCATAATCCCGGGCTTTACATCTGTTTAACGCCCAGAGTCACATGCTCCTTATTGATATCCCACTCCTTGGCATATGCCCCCTCTGCGGGTTCGGCATATACGATCTCGGTGGCCAGGACCGCTCCCTTCAGCTGTTCCTCGTTCTTCTTAACGATATCTTCCAGAGTTGCATTTCCGGAAATGTACAGTGTGATCCGGTCGGTCACCTCGAAATCCGCTTCCTTACGCTGCGTCTGTACCTTGGAGATCACCTCACGGACAAAGCCTTCTTCAATGAGCTCCGGAGTAAGCCGGACATCCAGTACAACGGTTACTGTATTATCACCTTCACTGACAAAATCGGCACTCTGTGCGGTTTCGATCAGCAGGTCCTCTTCTGCCAGCTCCACAGCCTCTTTGTTCACATCAAAACGGATCACGCCGTTTTCCTTCAGCTCAGCCATAAGGGCTGTTCCGTCGGAATCGGTGAGATAGCTGCGGATACCGCCCAGGAGCTTGCCGTACTTCGGACCAACGGTCTTCAGCTGGGGCTTAAAGCTGTAGGACGTAAAGCCGGACACATCATCACGGAACTCTACCGACTTCACATTCAGCTCATCCTTGATGATGTCGGTATAGAAGCTGTCCAGTGCCTCGGGCGCCTTGACATACATGGCGGAAAGAGGCTGGCGGTTCTTTACATTTGCGGTATTCCGGGCTGCACGGCCGAAGACAACGGTCTTAAGAACCTCATCCATGGCCTTTTCCAGCCCGGTATCGATCAGCTCCTCCTGTACCTCCGGGAATTCGCAGAGGTGGATACTGATGGGTGCATCCTTATCGATGTTCCGTACCAGGTTCTGGTAGATATTCTCGGTAATGAACGGAACCATAGGCGCTGCAGCCTGGCTTACGGTCACCAGTGCGGTGTAAAGGGTCATATAGGCATTTACCTTATCCTGAGGCATGCCCTTTACCCAGTAACGCTCACGGCAGCGACGAACATACCAGTTACTCATGTCATCCACGAACTCAGCCAGTGCCTTGGCTGCTTCGGGGATCCGGTAGTTGCCCAGGTTCTCGTCGAAGGCCTTCACTGCGGAATTCAGCTTGGAGAGGAGCCACCGGTCCATTACGGACAGGCTCTCGAAATCCAGCTCATGCTCCAGCGGATTAAACTGGTCGATCTCCGCATAGAGCACATAGAACGCGTAGGTATTCCACAGAGTTCCCATGAATTTGCTCTGTCCCTCGGTAACCGCCTTCTCGTGGAAACGGTTCGGCAGCCAGGGTGCGGAATTCGTATAGAAGTACCAGCGGATCGCATCAGCGCCGTACTTGTTCAGCGCATCCATGGGATCCACCGCATTTCCCTTGGACTTGGACATCTTCTGTCCGTCCTTATCCTGTACGTGTCCGAGAACGATGACGTTCTTGTACGGTGCCTTGTCAAAGAGCAGTGTGGAGATGGCCATCAGGCTGTAGAACCAGCCACGGGTCTGATCCACTGCTTCGGAGATAAAGTCTGCCGGGAAATTGTCATTGAAGATCTCTTCGTTTTCAAAGGGATAATGCCACTGTGCAAAGGGCATTGCACCGGAATCGAACCAGCAGTCGATCACCTCCGGCACGCGGTACATTTTCTTTCCACAGTCCGGACAGGTGAGAACCACGCCGTCCACGTAGGGACGATGAAGCTCGATATCCGCGGGAACGGCAGAGCCGTCTTCCATCACGCCCTTCTCACGGAGCTCGGCGATGCTTCCTATAGATTCACGCCTTCCGCAGTCCCGGCATTCCCAGATATTCAGAGGAGTTCCCCAGTAACGGTCACGGGAAAGGCCCCAGTCCTGAACGTTCTTCAGCCACTCGCCGAAACGTCCCTTACCGATACCCTCAGGGATCCAGTTCACGGTATCATTGTTGGCAACCATGCGGTCACTTACCTCGGTCATCTTGATGAACCAGGATTCCCGGGCATAATAGATCAGCGGAGTATCACATCTCCAGCAGAAGGGGTAATCATGTTCAAATTTCGGTGCGGCGAACAGCAGATCCCGGGACTCCAGGTCTACCAGTACCTTCGGATCCGCATCCTTCACAAAAAGACCTGCGAAGGGAGTCTCCGCTGACATGGTACCATCAGCTTCAACGAACTGAACGAAGGGCAGGTCGTATTTCCGGCCCACACGTCCGTCGTCCTCACCGAAGGCCGGTGCGATATGTACGATACCGGTACCATCGGTCATGGTTACGTAGTCATCGGCTACAATGTAATGTGCCTTCTTATGCTGCTTCTCTGCCTTCTCGGCAGCTGCAGACCAAAGGGACTCGTACTCTCTTCCCTCCAGATTCCTTCCGACATACTCCTCCAGGATCTCATAGGCCTTGCCGTCGGCAAGGGGTGCAAATTCAGGCTTTCCTTCGCCGTCCTTCTCCTCCAGGAGACCGCCGATCACGGTATCCAGCAGAGCCTTTGCCATGATATAGGTATAGCCGTCGCAGGCCTTAACCTTCACATAGGTCTCTGACGGGTTTACGCAGAGTGCCAGGTTGGAGGGCAGTGTCCAGGGTGTGGTGGTCCATGCCAGGAAATAATACTGCTCTTCTCCTTCAGCCACCTTCGCCTTGAAACGAACGATAGCCGAGCGCTCCTTTACGGACTTGTAGCCCTGTGCAACCTCGTGGGAAGACAGCGGCGTTCCGCAGCGCGGACAGTAGGGAACCACCTTGAAGCCCTTATACAGAAGACCCATGTCCCAGATCTTCTTCAGTGCCCACCACTCGGACTCGATATAATCATTGTGATAGGTAACGTAGGGATCATCCATGTCCGCCCAGAAGCCGACCTTTCCGGAGAACTGCTCCCACATTCCCTTATAGCGCCAAACCGACTCTTTACATTTCTTGATAAAGGGCTCGATCCCGTATTCCTCGATCTGCTCCTTTCCGTCAATGCCGATCTCTTTCTCCACCTCCAGCTCCACCGGGAGTCCGTGGGTATCCCAGCCGGCCTTACGGATGATCTTATGTCCCTTCATAGTCTGATACCGCGGGATCATATCCTTGATGACACGTGTCAGCACATGACCGATATGGGGCTTTCCGTTTGCAGTCGGAGGGCCGTCATAGAAGGTATAGGTCGGAAGATCCTTCTTCTCCTCGATACTCTTCTCAAACACCTTGTTCTCATTCCAGAACTTTAATACCTTTTCCTCGTTCTCGACGAAGGCGAGCTTGTTAGAGACTTTATCGTACATAGCGTTCCTTTCTTTAACATCCAAAATAAAGACTTAACAAGTATAAACTATCCTTTTCGACGTGTCAAATCATAGACCGGAGATTTTAACGCTCTTCACGCCTTATTTCTTGACAAAGTCACCAAAAAAGAGTTAAATCAAGGATACAGTTTTTTCTTTTGGAGGCACCGGAATATGTCAGATCATCTTTTTAAAGATTCCGATAATAACACGAAAGAAGTTCCCACAGTGACCGCCGCCATTGCGGCAGAGAAGGCGAAGGCTGCCATGCAGAACGGAACACCGGATGAAGCCCAGACCGCCGCATCCGTTGATCCCGCAGACCGCTACAAGGATCTCCCTGTAGACGAGGACGGTATCCGGGAATTCATCCGTAAGGACATGCTGATCGGAGATGTGATCGAGATCTATCCCTCAGCAACCAAGGCTCTGCTTTCCGTGGGCATGCACTGCATCACCTGCGGTGTGGCGATCTACGAGACCGTAGAGGAAGCAAGCTACGTTCACGGTCTGGATCCCGATGATGTGGTCAAGGTTGTCAATGACATGCTGACCACGGAGCTGATCGAGCACCCGGGGGAATGAGCCTGAAGGTCTTAGCTTACGCGAAGGGTTTTCCTTCTTTCGTTACAGATGCATCATCCTGCTGACTCGGGGTGATCACAGCCACTTCTTTTTCTTGAAGAAGATCAGGCTCACGATGGCGATGGCCAGACTGACCCCGATCACCACCGGATACCCGAAGGGGGAATCCAGCTCCGGCATATAGCGGAAATTCATTCCGTACCAGCCGGCGATCAGCGTCAGCGGCATGAAGATGGTGGTCACCACCGTCAGCACCGTCATGATCCTGTTCTGTTTGATATCCAACTGCGCCTGGTAAAGATCTCGAACCTGCATGGTATAGTCCCGAAGGGACGTAGCGGAATCATAGAGCCGCGCCATACGGTTGGTGAACAGGTGGAAATACCGGACATTTTCCTCTTTGAAGAATCCGTTCTCATTTTCTTCCAGCTCCTGGCCCAGATCAATGAGCTGATCATAATGGATCCGGAGATCACGCAGTTCTCCGCGGATCTCATTGACCCGGATCAGATGCTCCTCCGCTTCACCCTCCTGGATGGCAGTTTCGATCTGATCCAGCTCCCGCTCATAGCCCTCCAGAATGGACAGATCCCGATAGATGATCTGCTCCAGGAAATCATAAAGGAATCGTTCCAGACAGGGCATATGCCATTTCTTTGCGCGCATTACCCGTCGGATCAGGTGGGCCGCATAGCCGTCCTCATCGATGAAAACGATACCCTTTTCATCCATGGCGAAAGCGAAATGCCACTCCTCCTTGTCAAAATCCCTTCGGTTCGGGATGGCGAAGGTTCCGGTAAGGGAATCGTAGTTCACCTCAGCCTTCGTATTGTGGATATGTTTTGTGGTCGGCTCAAAATCGATACCCATATCGAAATCCGGCTTCTCCTCCTGCCACTCCTGTGGAGAAAGCACCGCTACATACGGCGCCTCATGGCTGCGGCAGTCCTCCAGCGTACACTCCTCAAGTGTTTCCCTGATCAGATAGTACATGGTTCCTTCCTCCTTCATATCTCCGTTTCACTACTGTCTCAGATTATCCGTAGCCCCCTCGGAATAATCGGTCTGTGACTGCGGGTAGGGATACTGCCCTCCCTGCATCTGCCGGGTCCCATAATCCTGTATGCCCTGATTTCCGTACTGCGGAATGCCCTGATTTCCGTACTGCGGAACGCCCTGATTTCCATACTGCGGAACGCCCCAGTTTGGCATCCCCTGTCCCCCGTACTGCTGCTGCAGATACTGCGGCGGCACATATCCCCGGGGAACATAATAGGGATTCTGA
>JAGBNH010000117.1 GCA_017634475.1 Eubacterium sp. | reverse complement strand
GTCGCCTATGTAGACGAGATGTGCAACGGCAGTCTTTTTGCCTATTGTGGAATTTTTTATCTCAACGAAATCGCTTATTTTAGCACTTTCGCAGATTCTGCTCTGCGGTCTGATATGGACATAAGGTCCTATTTCCGCATTGTTTTCGATTACAGAATCATAAGCCTGAGATGTATTTACAATAACATTGTCTCCGACAGTACAGTTTTCAATAGTTGTATTCGGACCTATGATGCAGTTGTTTCCGATTTTAGTACCTCTGCGGAGAATAGTGGAGGGGAGAATCTGAGTACCGATACCGATTTCAACATCTCTTTCAATTATAACACCGTCTGTGCAGACAAATTCAATACCGTTTTCAAGATGTTTTTCGATAACCATATTTCTTGCATAGTCATTGAGTTCGAGGAGGTCTTTTCTATTATTTGCGCCTCTTATTATTTCGGGGTTTGAGGATTTGTATGCACCTGCGTTCTTGCCTTCCGAGATAGCTATTGAAATAGTATCTGTGAGGTAATATTCATTCTGGACATTATTATTTTTGAGTTTGCCGAGGAGTGATATTAAATCTTCTGTTTTAAACCAGTATGCGCCTGAATTTACTTCCTTGATTTTTCTCTGTTCTTCGTCAGCGTCTTTCTGTTCAACGATACCGCTTATACCGTTTTTGGAGCGGATAATTCTTCCGTATCCGAAAGGATTTTCGAGTTCAGCGGTTATGACAGTTACAGAATTATTATTCTGCTTATGAAGCATGAGGGATTCCTTTATAGTTGTGCTGTCGATAAATGGTGCATCTCCGCACAGAACGAGAGTATTTCCGTCAGTATCCTTTTTAAGAAAAGGTATAGCCTGCTGTACAGCGTGACCTGTGCCGAGTCTTTCAGCCTGCAAAGCTGTTTCATATCTTCCCCTGAGATATTCGTCAATCATTTCTCCCTTGAATCCCTTTATAACGCATATATCCGATACTCCCGAATCTTCACAGGCGGATATTACCCATTCAAGCATAGGTTCACCGAGTACCTTGAAAAGTGGTTTAGGCATATCAGCTTTCATTCTCTTTCCCTGTCCTCCTGCGAGGATAACTGCTTTATTCATATAAAAACCTCCTGTTTAAAGTCGTCAAATCTGCGCTTTTTGAGCCTTACGCTTTCATTCACTCCGCTTTCGCTCCGTTCATTCTCAGCGTAAGAGCGCAGATTTTCCTCCTGTTTGAAAATATATTAACTTGTTTCCAATTATGAACTGTGAATTATAAATTTAATATAATTATTGCAGAAATTTTCCTTAATTGCAAGTGATTTTTGCTATATTTATTTTTTTTCACAATTTTTTGTGTAATATGCTACAAAATAAACCGAAAATTTTTATGTATTGGATATGGTATTTTTTTACATAATATGGTATAATAGTAGTTAAGCAGGAGATATCACTCTCCGCTCAAATGTAAAAATGGAGGTACACAACCAATGGCTACAAAATACTGCTACCTTTTCTCAGAAGGTAATGCAAACATGAGAGAGCTTCTCGGCGGTAAGGGCGCAAACCTCGCTGAGATGACAAACATCGGCCTCCCTGTTCCTCAGGGCTTCACTATCACTACCGAGGCTTGTACTCAGTACTACGAGGACGGCGGAATCAGTGACGAAATCGTTGCTGAAATCAACGAGTACATCACAAAAATGGAAGAAATTACAGGCAAGAAGTTCGGCGACAAGGAAAATCCTCTCCTCGTTTCTGTTCGTTCAGGCGCAAGAGCTTCAATGCCCGGCATGATGGATACTATCCTCAACCTCGGTCTTAACGAAACTGTTGTTAATACTATCGCTGAAAAATCAGGCAACGCAAGATGGGCTTGGGACTGTTACAGAAGATTTATCCAGATGTATTCCGACGTTGTTATGGAAGTTGGTAAAAAGTACTTTGAAGAACTCATCGACAAGATGAAGGAAGAAAAAGGCGTTACTCAGGACGTTGAACTCGATGCTGACGACCTCAAAAACCTCGCAGGTCAGTTCAAGGCTGAATATAAAGCTAAAATCGGCGCAGATTTCCCCGATGACCCCAAGGAACAGCTTATGGGCGCAATCAAGGCTGTTTTCCGTTCATGGGACAACCCCAGAGCTAATGTTTACAGAATGGACAACGACATTCCTTTCTCATGGGGTACTGCCGTAAACGTTCAGTCAATGGCTTTCGGTAACATGGGCGATGACTGCGGTACAGGCGTTGCTTTCACCCGTGACCCCGCAACAGGCGAAAAGAAACTCATGGGCGAATTCCTTACAAATGCTCAGGGCGAAGACGTTGTTGCAGGCGTTCGTACTCCTATGCCTATCCAGCAGATGGCTGACACATTCCCTGAGGCTTATGCTCAGTTCGTTGAGGTTTGCAATACTCTCGAAAATCACTACCACGATATGCAGGATATGGAGTTCACTGTTGAAAACAAGAAGCTCTATATGCTCCAGACAAGAAACGGCAAGAGAACTGCTCAGGCTGCTCTTAAAATCGCTTGTGACCTCGTTGCTGAAGGACATAAGACAGAGCAGGAAGCTGTTGCTATGATTGACCCCAGAAACCTCGATACTCTCCTCCACCCCCAGTTCGACGCTAAGGCTCTTAAAGCTGCTACTCCTATCGGCAAGGGTCTCGGTGCATCTCCCGGAGCTGCTTGCGGTAAAATCGTATTCACAGCAGATGACGCTATCGCTTGGGCTGAAAAAGGCGAAAAGGTTGTTCTCGTTCGTCTCGAAACTTCTCCCGAAGACATCACAGGTATGAAGGCTGCTGAAGGTATCCTCACAGTTCGTGGCGGTATGACTTCACACGCTGCCGTTGTTGCCCGTGGTATGGGCGAATGCTGCGTTTCAGGCTGCGGCGACATCAAAATGGACGAAGCTAACAAGAAGTTTGAACTCGCAGGCAAAACCTTCACAGAAGGCGATGCTATCTCTATCGACGGTACAACAGGTAACATCTATGAGGGTATTATCCCCACTGTTGATGCTCAGATTACAGGCGAATTTGCTACAATCATGGGCTGGGCTGACAAGTACAGAACTCTTAAAGTAAGAACTAACGCTGATACACCCGCTGACGCTAAGAAGGCTCGTGAACTCGGTGCTGAAGGTATAGGTCTCTGCCGTACAGAGCATATGTTCTTTGACCCCGCAAGAATCGCTGCTTTCCGTGAGATGATTTGCTCCGATACTGTTGAAGAAAGAGAAGCTGCTCTCGGGATCTCGATCATGGTACCAACTTCGTATTCAAGCTTAACGCCTGCTGCTGCGATCTCAGCATCAGAGGTCTCAACTACGACCTTCTTAACAAACTTAAGCTCCTTAACCTCGCAGGTAAGCGGGATCATGATCTCCGGCTTTACATTCCAGTCCGGATGATCCTTCTGAACCTCGATAGCTGCACGGATAACAGCCTTGGTCTGCATCTTTGCAATTTCCGGATAAGTAACTGCAAGACGGCATCCACGATGACCCATCATGGGGTTGAACTCCTTCAGAGACTCAACGATAGCCTTAACTTCATCCAGTGTCTTACCAAGATCCTTAGCAAGCTTGATCTGCTCTGCTTCCTCATGAGGAACGAACTCATGAAGCGGGGGATCCAGGAAACGGATGGTTACGGGGCATCCCTCAAGTGCTTCATACAGAGCCTTGAAGTCTCCCTGCTGATACGGAAGGATCTTATCCAGAGCCTTCTCTCTTGCTTCTACAGTATCAGCACAGATCATCTCACGGAAAGCAGCAATTCTGTCTTCCTCGAAGAACATATGCTCTGTACGACAGAGACCGATACCCTCAGCGCCCAGCTCACGAGCCTTCTTAGCGTCTGCAGGAGTATCTGCATTTGTACGAACCTTAAGCTTACGATACTTGTCAGCCCAAGCCATGATGCGGCCGAACTCGCCGGCGATCTGTGCATCAACAGTGGGGATCAGGCCATCATAGATGTTACCTGTAGTACCATCGATGGAGATCGGATCTCCCTCATGGAACTCCTTGCCGCCAAGTGTAAACTTCTTATTTTCCTCATCCATAACGATATCGCCACAGCCGGATACACAGCAGGTACCCATACCACGGGCAACAACGGCTGCGTGAGAGGTCATACCGCCACGAACGGTCAGGATACCCTGAGCAGCCTTCATACCGGTAATATCTTCCGGAGAGGTCTCAAGACGAACAAGAACAACCTTCTCGCCGCGAGCAGCCCACTCTACAGCATCATCTGCTGTGAAGACTGCCTTACCGCATGCAGCACCCGGAGAAGCGCCAAGACCCTTGCCAAGCGGTGTAGCTGCCTTAAGAGCCTTTGCATCAAACTGCGGATGAAGCAGTGTATCCAGATTACGAGGATCGATCATTGCTACGGCTTCCTTCTCGGTCTTGTGTCCCTCATCAACCAGGTCACAGGCGATCTTCAGAGCTGCCGGAGCAGTTCTCTTACCGTTACGGCACTGCAGCATGTAGAGCTTCTTGTTCTCAACAGTGAACTCCATATCCTGCATGTCATGATAGTGGTTCTCAAGGATGTTGCAAACCTTGATGAAATCAGCATATGCCTCAGGGAACTCCTGCTCCATCTGAGCGATGGGCATCGGTGTACGAACACCTGCAACCACGTCCTCGCCCTGAGCATTCTTCAGGAACTCACCCATAAGCTTGTTCTCGCCGGTAGCGGGATCACGGGTAAATGCAACACCTGTACCGGACTCATCATTCAGGTTACCGAATACCATCGGCATTACGTTTACAGCGGTACCCCAGGAATACGGGATATCGTTGTCACGACGATATACATTTGCTCTCGGGTTATCCCATGAACGGAATACAGCCTCGATAGCCAGCTTCAGCTGTGTTACGGGGTCAGACGGGAAGTCCTCACCCAGCTGTGCCTTGTATTCTGCCTTGAACTGCTCAGCAAGCTTCTTCAGATCAGCAGCGGTCAGATCTACGTCGTACTGAACGCCCTTCTCTTCCTTCATCTTGTCGATCAGCTGCTCGAAATACTTCTTACCAACTTCCATTACGACATCAGAGAACATCTGAATGAAACGACGATAAGAGTCATATACGAAACGCTCGAACTTCGGATCCGGGTTTCCTGCGATCATTGCAGCAACCACTTCATCATTCAGACCCAGGTTCAGGATGGTGTCCATCATACCCGGCATGGATGCACGTGCGCCGGAACGAACGGATACAAGCAGCGGATTCTGCTTATCACCAAACTTCTTACCGTTGATCTCTTCCATCTTTGCAACGCCTTCCATAGCCTGAGCCATGATCTCGTCGTTGATCTTGCGGCCATCCTCATAATACTGAGTACAAGCCTCGGTTGTGATTGTGAATCCCTGGGGAACCGGAAGACCGATACCCGTCATCTCTGCCAGGTTAGCGCCTTTACCACCAAGCAGATTCCGCATCGTCATGTCGCCTTCACTGAACATGTAGACCCATTTCTTTGCCATGTTGCTAGATACCTCCTACGTATTTAGTAATAGTTTATCAGCGGAGCACCCTCCTGATCTATGCCAAATGCATGGAAACTCCGCACTGCGAAACATTATATCATAAATAATCTGTAAATGAAATAAGATTTTGTGCAAAAATCTGTAGATTAGTAAGCGAGCTTTTCAGCAAAATACGCCTTAAGATCGGAGATGGCGATACGCTCCTGCTCCATGGTATCCCGCTCACGAACGGTTACACAGCCGTCTGTCTCGGAATCAAAGTCATAGGTTACACAGAACGGCGTACCGATCTCATCCTGTCTCCGGTAGCGCTTTCCGATGGCTCCGCGGTCATCATACTCGCAGTTCCAGTCCTTGGCCAGCTCGGTGAAGATCTTCTCCGCACCCTCGCCCAGCTTCTTGGAAAGCGGAAGCACGCCGATCTTTACCGGTGCGATAGCCGGGTGGAAATGCAGCACGGTACGTACATCATTTTTCTCTGCGTCCAGCACTTCCTCGTCATAAGCTTCACAGAGAAAAGCAAGGGTTACACGGTCGGCACCCAGTGACGGCTCAACCACATAGGGGATATACTTCTCATGTGTCTCGTCATCGAAATACTCCATGGGTTCGCCTGAAGTATTCTGATGCTGTGTCAGGTCATAATCGGTTCTGGATGCGATACCCCAGAGCTCGCCCCAGTCGGTAAACGGGAAAGCATACTCGATATCCGTGGTATGATCGGAATAGAAGGACAGCTCCTCCGGATCATGATCGCGGAGTCTCAGATTCTCCTCCTTGATGCCCAGATTCAGCAGCCATTCGTAGCAGAACTTTCTCCAGTATGCGAACCAGTCTCCCTGTGTACCCGGCTTGCAGAAGAACTCCAGTTCCATCTGCTCGAACTCTCTGGTACGGAAGGTGAAGTTACCCGGTGTGATCTCGTTACGGAAGGACTTACCGATCTGTCCGATACCGAAGGGAACCTTCTTTCTGGAGGTACGCTGTACATTCTTGAAGTTAACAAAGATACCCTGTGCTGTCTCCGGACGAAGATATACCACGCTCTTCGCATCCTCGGTAACGCCCTGGAAGGTCTTGAACATCAGATTGAATTCACGGATCTCCGTGAAGTTATGCTTGCCGCAGGAAGGACAGGGAACGTTGTTATCCTCAATGAACTTCATCATCTGCTCATGAGTCCATCCATCAACGGAGCTGGACAGGGTGATACCGTTCTCTGCAGCATAATCCTCAATGACTTTATCCGCTCTATGGCGCTCATGGCATTCCTTACAATCCATCAGCGGATCGGAGAAACTGCCCAGATGTCCGGAAGCTATCCATGTCTGGGGATTCATGAGGATGGCGCAGTCAACGCCTACATTATAGGGATTCTCCTGGATGAACTTCTTCCACCAGGCTTTCTTCACATTATTTTTCAGCTCCACACCCAGATTACCGTAATCCCAGGTATTTGCCAGTCCTCCGTAGATCTCGGATCCGGGATATACAAATCCGCGGGACTTTGCCAGAGCTACGATCTTTTCCATTGTTTTTTCCATGTTGATTTCTCCCTTATTATATTATTTCATGTATACTTTTAAGATTCTTCGCTTCGCTCAGAATGACAGGCGTAACATCTCAGGATTCTTCGCTCGCAGGCCACGCGCTTAAGGCGCGCCTGCCTTGCGGCTCAGAATGACAACCGATCCTTCATGATCACATACGATCGTCAGATCCCCAGGAACAGAACGATGATGGCGGTTCCGCTTCCATCCGCTGTGGCTGCGCCATCCCGAAGCTCAGCATGGGCATTGGTATAAAGAAGCTTTCCGCTTTCCAGCTCCAGTGCGATCCTGTCATCCGTGATCAGCATCATGTTCTGGGTGGGGTCGATGGCGTCCGAAGCCACGGTTTTTCCTGTTTCATCCGTGAATACCGCAGTGACCTCCTGCTCCACAGTTTCCTGGATCTCCTGCTGTTCCAGCTCGGAAGGATCATAGCCTGCCTCTGCAAGCTCGGTCTCGGATATGGCCGGCTTGTTCTCTTCGGTGGTTATCTCTGCTTCCTTCTTCTTCGCCTCTTCCTTTGCGATCCTGTCCGCTTCCGCAGGATCATAGGGAACCAGACGGATCGACATCCTGTTAAAAGCATTAAAGGCATCCAGATCCGTATAGGAGATGGCCGTTTTTATCACATCTCCCTCCTTAAGGATCTCGCGGAAATTCACCTTATTAACGCCCTGTGTCTGATTAAAGCTGTCCACCTCGGACTGGATATAGTTCTTCAGCTTCTCGATATCATAGTCCACGCCGGTATAATCTTCCACCGCGATCTCCAGTACATTGCCGTTTCCGCTGAGGCGGATGGTATTCCTGGCTGTGTCACCGATATATTCCTTCTCCGGAGGCGGGGCTTCCGTGGTGGGAACCTCCTTTTCTCCGCAGCCGGAAAGCACCAGCAGCAGAATGAGCAAAACCGCAAACCGGAGCAGCCCCCGGTTACGACATCCATTTTTCTTTTCCTTATCGATCATCATACGCTTTTCAACCATATTCAATTCAATCTGTCTATCCCTGCATAAACAAACCATATTTTACTCACATTGCCCTCGTATTTCAACTGTTTTTTCGAAATGCGCGCATCCCCTGAATGATCCTTGCGGAGCGAAGCGGCCTGTCCAGATGATGCTCCACCAGCTTCTCCGCAAGATACAGCAGCTCATCGGATGCACGATCGCTGATCTTAAAGCTGTAGGTGGCTGCAATGGGCCGGGAATAAATATACTGAAAGGCATAGATCGCCGTACTGCTCATGACCAGCGGTCTTCCCACACCCACGGGATCAGCCGTAAGATGCCCTTCCTCCGGATCCAGCCAGAGTTTCTCCAAACGATCCGGCTCCGCCCCCTCCGGCAGCTCCATGTCCGGAGCCACGCCTTCCACGTGCAGGAGCTTCAGGATAAATGCGGCCCTGACCGTATCCGGGGACATGGTCCCGGACAGGAACTGCTGGAAGGTCACATACAGCAGATTCAGCAGATCCTTCCCGGGAAGTCCGTCCTGGGCAAAATATTCCGTAAGCTCACAGACATAGGAGGCAGCGGCATACTGTTCCATGTCCCCGGACAGGGCAAGAAAGGATTTCTCGATCTCGGCCCCATGGAGCGTATAGGTATTCCGCCCCGGGTAAAGCATGAATTTTCCCATGGTGAACACCTGGGAGGCAGCGCCGAAACGGCTGTTCTGTTTCCTCGCTCCGTTGGCGAAGACCGTGATCTTCCCCAGATTCTCCGTAAGGATCACCAGCCGTTTATCGTATTCTCCCAGATTCGATGTGGACAGCACGATCCCGCGCTCCGTCAGTTGATCCGTCATAAACACTCCCTGTTACTGCTGCTGTTTCAGGTTACTTTTTCATATTGTATCCATATTCCTTAAGCAGCATCGTATTATCTCTCCAGTTCGGACGAACCTTCACGAAGAGCTTCAGGTTCACCTGCTGCTCAAGCATATCTTCAATTTCTTTTCTGGCCGCGGTTCCGATGGTCCGGAGCATGGCCCCCTTCTTTCCGATGATGATCCCCTTATGAGACTCTCTTTCGCAGACGATGGTGGCGTCGATATCCGTAAGCCTTCCGTCCGGGCGTTCGCTGAACCGGTCCACCAGCACGGCGATCCCGTGGGGGATCTCCTTATCCAGATGCTTCAGCGCCTGTTCCCGGATCAGTTCTGCGGCAATATCCCGCATCCGTTCATCCGTAACCGTATCAGGATCAAAGTACAGGGGACCTTCGGGCAGGAGACGGAAGATTACCTCCAGCAGGCGCGCCAGATTCTCGTTTTTTTCCGCTGAAATGGGAATGATCTCGGCGAAATCCATTTCCTTCTTATAGGTTTCTATACTTTTCTCCACCTGCTCCTGGTTTGCGGTATCGATCTTATTCACCGCAAGGATCACCGGCACTTTGGTGCTCTTTAGTTTTTCCAGTATGGTCTGTTCTCCGGCTCCGATAAAGGTGGAGGGTTCCACCAGCCAGAGCACCAGATCCACTTCCGCAACTGCATTTCTGGAGGTTTCCAGCATGAAATCCCCCAGCTTGTTCTTCGCCCTGGTCACTCCCGGCGTATCCAGAAATACGATCTGACCACGATCATCGGTATATACGGTCTGGATCTTTCTTCTGGTGGTCTGGGCCCTGCTGGAAACCGCAGCGATCTTCTGACCGATCAACGCATTCATCAACGTGGACTTTCCCACATTCGGCCGGCCGATCAGTGCCGCAAACCCGCTTCTTGTCGTAGGTGTATCTGACATTTTCACTCCTTCGAGCCCTGCTTCCAGATCCTGCAGAAGGCTCCGTCTCTTTCATCTCTTCCGTTACAGCAGATTTTCCATGGTATCGAAGATCTCCCCTGCTGCCTCCACCTTTGCCTTGGATCCTACCACAGCAATGGCATTTTCCTTCTTCATCCCCGCAAGATACGGCGCAAGGGAACGTATCGCCTTCTGATCTGCGGCAAGGATCTCATCTCTTACCTTCTGGCGGTCCTCATCCGTACGACCGTTCAGATAGGCATAGAAGCTCACAAGGCCCTCCGTTGAAGGCGGCATGGGAGAATCCAGCTTACTGATGGTCCCGATGATATATTTCAGCATATCCCGGTCAGAGCAGTCAAAGCTCTTTACATATTCCTCAGCTTTCCGGTAGATCTCCAGTGTATCCGTAAGGTTCGGATCCCGGTAGGAGGTCAGGAAGGCGATGCCATCGCGGCCGAAATCACACATGGCGCCGTATGCTCCGCCCTTCACCCGGACATTGACCCACAGGTATTCATAGGAGAAAATGACCTGTAGTACACTGAGCGCCCCTGTATAGTCAAGGCCATCCTTCTTAAAATCCCAGGCTCCGGCAACAAACTGTACCTGTCCGGCGGTGATCAGTCCTTCATTTTTCTTTTCTGCTTCAGGGTAAGCGGCCTTCTCGCCCATGGGTGCGTCGGAAAGGGTGCCCAGGAAACCGCTGATGGCGTTACGCACAGCCTCCGAAGGCATATCCTTATTGGTATAGGAGATCTTCACTCTGGTTCTGGAAAGGATCTTCTCCTGAAGCCGGGTAAGCCTTTGGGCCAGCTCCGGGTAATGCTCTTCATAATCCGAATTCAGTCCGCTGATGAAGCGATAGTATCCCAGTCCCTCCATCTCGTCCTTCAGACGATAGGTTCCGGAGATATAGGATCTTGCCCTGAGGGCGCTGGTGATATGACCGGAGCTGGGCAGATCTGACCGGAGACCGGAATAAAGCTCGGCAATGATCTCTCCCAGGCGCTTCTTGTCCGTGATCCTGGAGTGCTCCAGCACTTCGGTCAGAAGCTCGATCCCCACGGGGAGCTCCCCCTCCAGGGTTTTTACCCGGGCCAGCATATAGCGGAGTGAATCGCTGTCCTGAACCGCATTGGGGATAAAGCCTGTGGTAACGGCTATACCGCCCGTACGAAGGTTCATTTCCGTTGTCAGTTCCTCCAGAGAATACTTTTCCGTCGGAACGGACTTGTAAAGCTCCGCCAGCAAAGCCGCAAGCTGGATCTCTTCTGTGGTAAGGTCGGACAGATCGAAATAGAGATCCAGATACTCGATGCCGCTGGTGAACAAAGGATGTGTTACCAGCAGCGTTCCGTCAATGTCCGAGAAACGGTTGCAGAGCTTCCTCTCCTCCTTATCGATATCCTCTCTGGCAAGAAGCGGGATCTTCTCCAGATCCTCCGCCGGCGTGGGCTCGCTCTGATATTCCTTCAAATGCTCCGTATCCCGGACGATGGTCAGGATCTCATCCTCGGAAAGAGCAGCCTTCTTCTTTGCCAGCTTCTCCGTCAGAGCCTGACTCTCACGGATATCTCTGCCGATCTCGGGGACGCCGGTGATAAATGCCGCATGTGTATTGTCCAGCAGCCAGGTTTTGATCAGATCTTCAAAGTAGCCGGTATCCACAGCCTCCGTCAGGGATGCATATACCTCATTCATGGAGAAGAGCTCCAACGCCTTCTCATCGTCATGCAGCCAGGTATCGAATGCATCCAGTCCCAGCATGAGACCCTTGGGATAGCGTCCGAAATCCCCCTCCTTATGGGAGAATTCAAAACGACGGATCGCAGCCCGAAGACTGGTTCTGTCCAGACCTTCCTCTGCCAGCTTCTTCAATGTATCCGTAAGCAGAGTGCGGAATTCCTCTTTCCGATCCGCATCAGCGTTATGGGCAACGATGGAGAATACAGGCTGCAGCATACTGGTGTCATAGGAGCTTTCCACATCCGCTGCAAGACCCGCATCAATGATGGCCTTGGTCACCGGCGCCCCCTCCGCATCCAGAAGGACGTAGGAAAGCACGTCAAAGGCTACCCGCAGCTTCTTATCCAGCGAGGTTCCGATCACCGCATTAAAGGTGAGATAGGCGTTCTCTGCCGGATCCTCCCCCTCCGCCAGCGCAAAGGGTACCTCAGCGGTGATAACCTCCTTCGGTGCCTGCTGAAGCGTGATGACCGAATCCACATCCAGGTGATCATATTCCGACAGATATTCCCGGTCCAGATACTCCAGCTGTTCCTCCATATCCACATTTCCGTAAAGATAAATGTAGCTGTTGGAGGGATGATAATAGGTTCTGTGATAATCCAGATACTCTTCTCTGGAAAGCGTCGGGATATCCTTCGGATCTCCGCCGGAATCATGCCGGTATACGGAATCCGGGAACAGACTCTTTCCGATGGCTCTGGAGATGACGGAATCCGGTGTGGAATAAACGCCCTTCATCTCGTTATACACCACGCCGTTATAGATCAGCTCACTCTCCGGGTCGGCCATCTCGTAATGCCAGCCCTCCTGCTTGAAGATCTCCTCCCTGTCATAAATGTTGGGATGAAATACGGCATCCAGATAGACATCCATCAGATTATGAAAATCCTTGTCATTGCAGGACGCTACCGGATAGACGGTCTTGTCGGAATAGGTCATGGCGTTCAGGAACGTATTGAGAGAACCCTTGGCCAGCTCAACGAAGGGATCCTTTGCGGGATACTTCTTCGATCCGCAGAGAACGGTATGCTCGATGATATGCTGGATCCCCTTGGAATTGTCGGGGGGAGTCCGGAAACCGATGGCGAAGACCTTGTTGGTATCCTCATTTCGGATCACCATGATCCTGGCGCCGGTTTTCTTATGGCGATATACGAAGCCGGTTCCGTCCACCTCGGGAAGGGACTGCTCCTGCTGAAGCTCATAAAGATCTGTTAGATTTGACATATAACCTCCTGGAAATATGGGTAGTTCGTTTACTTTAACTCATCAAGTATAGCATGACGAGGGCGGAAAAACCATAGGAAATAAAGACGTAATTATTCACAGTACTGAACAAAGCCGATGACGAACCCGTCTGCTTGTGACGTGATTATTCCAAGAGCTGAACATTCCGACCACGGGCCAGCTGCGCTTCGCACATCTGTCGCGGCTTCGCCGCTCTTGCCCGTGGCGGCTTGTTCAGCTCTTGCTTCGCAAGTACAAAAAACAGAAAAGGCCATGGGTTCATGCAAGCATGACCCATGGCCTTTTCTGTTTTTCTACTTGGAATAATCACTTACATCATTCCCATACCCGGGTTTCCTGCGGGCATAGCGGGTGTATCTTCCTTGATGTCGGCTACTACAGATTCGGTAGTCAGCAGTGTGGAAGCGATGGATGTTGCATTCTGAAGTGCGGTACGGGTAACCTTTACGGGGTCGATGATACCGGACTCAACCATGTTTACATACTCTTCCTTATATGCATCAAAACCGATGGAATCATCAGCCTCTTTCACCTTGTTCACGATCACTGCGCCTTCCAGACCTGCATTGGATGCGATGTGGAACAGCGGAGCCTCCATAGCCTTGCAGATGATCTTTGCACCGGTCTTCTCATCACCCTCAAGGGTGTCAGCCAATGCAGCCACCTTCTTGATGGCATGTACATAAGCAGCTCCACCACCGGAGATGATACCTTCTTCCACTGCCGCACGGGTTGCGTTCAGCGCATCCTCCATACGAAGCTTGGCTTCCTTCATCTCGGTCTCGGTAGCAGCGCCAACCCGGATCACAGCAACACCGCCGGCCAGCTTAGCCAGACGCTCCTGCAGCTTCTCACGGTCGAAATCCGATGTGGTCTCACCGATCTGGGTCTTGATCACATTTACACGCTCTGCAATGGCAGCCTTGTCGCCCTCACCATCAACGATGGTGGTGTTCTCCTTGGTTACCTTTACGCTCTTTGCATGACCCAGCTGAGCCAAGGTAGCGTCCTTCAGCTCGTAGCCGAGCTCGGAGGAGATCACTGTACCTCCGGTCAGGATCGCGATATCCTGAAGCATATCCTTACGACGATCGCCGTAGCCCGGAGCCTTAACGGCAACAACGTTAAATGTACCGCGGAGCTTGTTAACGATCAGGGTGGTCAGTGCCTCGCCCTCAACATCCTCAGCGATGATCAGAAGCTGAGAACCGGACTTAACGATCTCCTCCAGTACCGGAAGGATATCCTGGATATTGGAGATCTTCTTGTCTGTGATCAGAATGTAGGGATTCTGAAGCTCAGCAACCATTTTCTCCATATCGGTAGACATATATGCGGATACATAACCACGATCGAACTGCATACCTTCAACCAGGTCAAGCTCGGTCTTCATGGTCTTGGACTCTTCAACGGTGATAACGCCATCCTTGGACACCTTATCCATAGCGTCTGCTACCAGCTCGCCGACCTCTTCGTCACCTGCGGAGATCGCAGCAACCTTTGCGATCTGCTCCTTGCCGCTGATCTGCTGGCTCATCTCTGAGATGGCATCTACTGCAGCCTTGCTGGCCTTCTTCATACCCTTACGAAGGACGATGGGATTTGCTCCTGCTGCCAGGTTCTTCATTCCCTCATTGATCATCGCCTGTGCAAGAACGGTAGCTGTTGTTGTACCGTCACCGGCCACATCATTGGTCTTGGTAGCTACTTCCTTCACTACCTGTGCACCCATATTCTCGAATGCATCTTCCAGTGTGATCTCCTTTGCGATGGTCACACCGTCGTTTGTGATGAGGGGTGCGCCGTAGGACTTGTCAAGGACCACATTGCGTCCCTTGGGTCCCAGTGTCACACGTACTGTATCTGCAAGCTGATTTACTCCGTTCTCCAGTGCCTTTCTGGCTTCAGCACCATACTTAATTTCCTTAGCCATTGTTTATCGTCTCCTTTTGATTCTGTGATAATGATGTCAGGATCCTTCGCCGCGCCCTGCACGCCTCGGGATGACAATGATTTTATACGACTGCAGATGCTTTACTCAACAACTGCAAGGATATCGTCCTGACGAACGATGGTATACTTCTCATCTCCCAGTGTCACATCCGTACCGGAATACTGAGAATAGATCACCTTCTGACCAACCTGTACGTTCATGGGGATGGTCTTTCCGTCCTCTACCTTACCGGGGCCTACAGCTACGACCTCAGAATACTGGGGCTTCTCCTTGGAATTACCGGTCAGGATGATACCGGACTGTGTGGTCTCTTCTACCTCTGCCTGCTTCAGAACAACTCTGTCGCCTAACGGTTTTACATTCATGGTTATTCAACCTCCTTGCCAATTGCGTTTATAATTTTTAGCACTCACATCGTCTGAGTGCTAACACAAAATACATTGTACCCTATTTTCACAAAAAATCAAGTCTTTTTTCTCATTTTTTTGAAATTTGTAAGACCGATGATTACCCTTATCACGAAAGGAAACAGGCGTCACAGCATTTCTGCCCATGACGCCTGATGGCTATCCTCAGTTTAATATGCTTTTTCCGTCTCGTTCCTGCTGACGTTCCATCTGTTTCTGATCGATCCGATCCTGCTTCTCCTTCAGCTCCTTACGCTGCTCCTGCATCAGTACCAGATGTTCGGCCTTCTGCTGCTCACGAAGCTCCCGCTGCTCGTTCTTCATTTCCTCTCTTTGCTGGTCACGCATCTCACGCTGCTGATCCCGGAGCTCCTTCTGCTGATCCCGGAGCTCCTTCTGAAGCTCTCTCTGCTGATCCCGGAGCTCCTTCTTCTGCTCCCGGTGCTCCTTCAGCTGCTCTCTCTGCTGTTCTCTCTGCTGCTTCTTCTGTTCCCGGATCTCGTTCTTCTCCAGCTTCCGCCGGTTTTTCTCCTCAGGGGACAGATTGAAGCTGTCCAGCCAGCCACGGTAATTGGTAAGCAAGCCTTCGTAGAAATGCTCCAGCTTGTCGCTGGTGCGGTAATCCTCCGGTGTGACCAGACCGGGCTTCTTCCCAAAGAGATTGATGCCGCTCATCTGCAGCACCTTATCCACAAACTGGGAACAGAAATAATCATACTGCCGTTCTATGGCGATATGCACACGGGCCGCAAATACGCCAAGATAATTATAGCCGTACTTCTTCCGGTCTGCCTTGAACTTCTCCACGGAATCATGGACACGGACATATTCCTCATCCGTCACCGGAAGCCGGAGCACAAGACACTTCGTGGACTTCTTCCGACCGAAGATCCCCTTGTTGATGTCCTCATCGATGAGCCCGCAATAGAAAGGATAATGCACCTTTTTTCTGGCAAAGCTGTACATTTCCGAAAGCTTTTCATCAAAGGCGATGGAAGCATGGGCATAAGGCATATGACTCAGGAAGCGGATCACCTTGGAGGGGAAGGTCCCTGTTCTGGAAAGCAGGATGTAGAGATTCTTCTCCCCGGGCGTACCCTGCCCGTCCGTCAGATCCTCATCACTCTGAGAAGCTGCCAGGATCGCAGTCATCCCCTTGGATTTGTTCACCGTAAGGATCTCCGATGCAGCATCAGGCAGAATGTCCATCATCTGACGTTCCTCTTCCTGTATGGCGATCTTTTTTTTACGCTTTCTTCTCATATCTGCCTTCTTAAATCCGATCCTTGTTTCTTTACTGTGCCGGTTTATAGGAGCTCTTTAATCCGACGATCCGGTTAAGCACCAGATGCTCCCCTGTGGAATCCTTGGTATCTACGGTGAAATACCCGTTACGGATCAGCTGTACGCTGTAGCCGGGCTTAGCGCCGGCCATGCAGGCCTCCAGCTTCGCATCCTTAAGTACGGTAAGGGAATTGGGGTTAAAGTTCAGTGTACCGTCATCATTAAGCTTCCCCTTCTCCTCATCGATCAAGTTCTCATAGAGGCGAACCTCTGCCGTAACCGCATCCCTTGCATTTACCCAGTGAATGGTGCCCTTTACCTTACGGGCGCCCTCCTTCTCCTCATATCCGGAACCGGACCGGGTCTCGGGATCATAGGTGCAGTGGATCACAGTGACCTTACCGTCATCATCCTTCTCAAAGCCGGTGCAGCGAACAAAATAGGCCCCCTTAAGACGGACCTCATTTCCGGGGAACAGACGGAAATACTTCTTCGGCGGTTCCTCCATGAAATCCTCCCGCTCTACATAAAGCTCCCGGGAGAAGGTCACCTTACGCTTTCCGGCATCCTTACCGATATTTACCGCATCCGGGTTATTCTCGATCTCAAATTCCTCCGTCATATCCTCCGGATAGTTGTCGATCACAAGCTTCACAGGATCCAGAACGCCCATCAGACGATCCGCCTTGGGCTTAAGATCTTCACGGATACAGTACTCCAGCATGGCGTAATCCACGGAGCTCTGGGCCTTGGAGACGCCCACCAGCTTCATAAAGGTCTTCAGGGATTCCGGAGTAAAGCCTCTCCGTCGAAGGGCAGCCAGCGTCACCAGACGGGGATCATCCCATCCGTCAACTACACCATCCTCCACAAGCTTTTTGATATATCTTTTTCCTGTGACCACATCCGTAAGATACAGCTTGGCAAACTCGATCTGTTTCGGCGGATGGGGATATTCCAGTTCCTCCACAACCCAGTTGTACAGCGGCCTGTGATCCTCAAATTCCAGCGTACAGATGGAATGTGTCACACCTTCAATGGCATCCTCAATGGGATGGGCGAAATCATACATGGGGTAAATGCACCATTTATCCCCTGTATTGTGATGTGTCATTCTTGCGATCCGATAAATGATGGGATCACGCATATTGATGTTGGGCGAAGCCATATCGATCTTGGCCCGGAGCACCTTGGAGCCATCCGGATATTCACCATTCTTCATTGCTTCGAAAAGCGCCAGATTCTCCTCTACGGAACGATCCCGATAGGGACTGTTCTTTCCGGGTTCCGTCAGGGTTCCGCGATATTCCCGGATCTCCTCCGGGGTGAGCTCACAGACATAGGCCTTGCCCTTCTTAATGAGCTTTACCGCTGCTTCGTACATCTGATCAAAGTAATTGGAAGCGTAGAGAACCTCTCCGCGGAAATCCGCGCCCAGCCATTCCACATCGGCTACGATGGAATTTACAAACTCCTCTCTTTCCTTTGTCGGATTCGTATCATCAAAACGAAGATTAAAGAGTCCGTTATACTCCTCTGCCAGACCATAGTTCAAAAGTATGGATTTTGCATGCCCGATATGCAGATACCCGTTGGGCTCCGGCGGAAACCGCGTTACGATCTTCTCATACTTTCCCTCTGCAAGATCCTCATCAATGATCTGCTCAATAAAATGTCTGGATGCCACTTCTTCTGCCATCTTACTCTACCTTTCCATCCTTCTTGTTCTTTATCCGGGCCGGGAAAACTCAGCCCTCATCCTCCTCATCCCGTGAGGGGAGCGCCACCTTCTGGGGCTCATCCGATTTTACATGAGTCTTTGCCGCTCTGTCAACCGATTGTTGACCGGACCTTAAGGTACCCGATCCGTTATCGGAGACATAGGCATTTTCCGGGATCTCATCCACCACTTCAAACGCGGAATCGATGCCAAAGGGGCGTTTTTTCATGGCTTCCTGTACCCGGTCCACCTTACGGTCCACCGCAGGAGGCACATGGGAGGAGCGGTTATTATCCACAGCTTCCTCCAACACGATCTCTATGGTCTCTCCCGACGAAGGAGGACCCATGGGGGCCGGTTTTTCTGCTTCATACGGCTCACCCTCATCATAAGGCTCATACTCCCGGTCATCATACTCCCCGTCATAGTAGCCCTGTTCATCATAATAACCGTCGTCATAACCGTCATACTCCCGGTCATCATAGTCCCGATCATCGTAATTCCGGTCATCATACTTCCGGTCACGGTTTTTGCGGGAAGTCTTTTCATTCTTCCTGCTCCTTCGGGTCTCCTCCTCTCCCTCCGGGAAAGGATCATCCCCCATGCCGTCATCCGACTGGTCGATGGCTTCCATCTCCATAAGCTTCCGTTTCCGGTAGCCTACAAATCCGTTGTCATCACCATCCTTTGCTCCCCGGCTCTTCTGCCGCTTCTCCATCTGGTACATCTCATATTCCAATTCCTCGATGGTTCCCTGCTGCTTGCTGTTCCGGATCATCAACGTGACTGCCACGATGCTCATCACCAGGAACAGGGACGAGATGGCAATGGCAATGATGATCAGATTCTGCCGGTTAAAGAAGCCCTCATCCTTTGCAGCGGTCCTGGACGGTGTTCCCGCCTGACTGCCGGTGGTGGGTTCCCCGGGATCTCCTGCCGGTTCGGAAGTATTATCTTCCATGGCTATATAGGGAAAGAGGGTACGGTCAGCCGTATTGAAATAATGCAGTCCCACTTCTCCGTCCAGATTGATGGCATAGACCAGCACGATATTGTCCAGACCCTGTTTCTCGTATACGGTCTTCTGTCCGTAACCGAAATCATAGGTTGAAGCCGTAAAGCCCTCCGGGAGCTTTACATTTTCCGGTTTCTCCTGGATCACGTATCTGTGCTCGGAAGAGGTAAAGGGCGTATAGGGTATCAGATCCCCTGTTTTTTCATCCAGCATGTAAATGTATATGCTCTCGTTATCGTCCTGCAGAGCCACAAGCTTCACTGCTTTATTGGGTGAAACATAGGTGGGAACGATCCAGTCCAGATACTGGACCACATCCTCGGTAAAGCCCTGGGGCAGATAGCCTACGCCGAGCTTCGTAAAGCGATAGGTGATATCCCCGATGGTGGCGGTAGCCACCTTGTTCTGATCCTCTGTGGTCTCTTCGGTGTCATCCTCGCTTTGTTCTTCGCCTTCGATCACCACGGTGGCGCCTGCGTGGAACACCGTGAGCTGATTCATCATGGCGTCCTTTGCGTCCGTACCGCTGGTATAGAATCTGGCGGAACCGGGAGCAATGGCCGTGAAATGTCCCGAGATCTGCTTCGGTCCATCCAGCTTACAGGAGATAAAGCCGTTTGCTTCAGTAAAATCCCCGCCCGTATATTTGAAGATCTGGGAAGGATAATTCAGATACATGGTCATGGATGTCAGGATATCGCTGGTAACCGAAAGGGTAATGGTCACGGTGTCTCCCACCTTCCCTTCCTCGGCGCTGACCATCATGATGACCATAACATCCTCACCCTCTGCCTTCACCTGCTTTAAGGGAAGCAGAAAACCGATGACGATCATGGCCGTGATCAGCACTTTGATAAATCCACGCATTGCTAAGGAACTTCTCCGGATCTTATTCCAAAATCTGTTCATCTGTATCCCCCGAATGTTGAAATAGTTTTGCTTTCCCGTGGGCCCCTTCTGTCTGGCAGCCGGAGCTCACACTAACAAGAAATTATAACACAAAACCCGAAAAATAGATATGTCAAATGACAAAAATCATTGCTTCGGAAAAAAATCAAAATTGTGGTTGACAAATATCTGTTTTTTTAATATTATATCCATTGTGCTTTTGCCGTCATAGCTCAGTAGGTAGAGCGCAGCATTGGTAGTGCTGAGGTCTCCGGTTCGATCCCGGTTGACGGCTCACATAAAGCGAGGTCAGTTTTCTGATCTCGCTTTTTTATTTCTTCTCTTTCTTCAGCTTCAAGCGGATCCGAAGCATGGCATTGTTCACCGAGCGCTCCGGTTTCCCAAGCTTCTCCGCGATCTCCCTGTAGGAAAGGCCTTCAAGGTAAAGACCGGCCACCTCCCGCTCCAGGGGGCTGAGGGGCTTCATCAGCTCCTCCACAAGCTCCAGAAGCTCTTCCCTTTCGATCATGACCTGTTCCGGATTAACGGAGGGAGATGCCTCCAGGGAATCCACCAGTGCCATGTCCTCCGGGCTGTCCTGATCCGCATAAATGGAAATATAGCTGTTCAGCGGCTGATGTTTCTTACGGTTCGCATTTCGAATGGCATTCCGGATCTGATTTCTTATGCACCAGGTGGCAAAGGTATGAAATACCGCTTCCTTCTCCGGAGAGTACTCACGGATCGCTTTCACCAGGCCGATCATGGCCTCCTGGATCAGATCCTCTGTTTCTGCTCCAACAAGAAAAAGGAATCGAACTTCCCTTTTCACTGTCGGCCGATACCTGAGCAGAAGCTCCTCTTCCGCTGCCGCATCACCCTGTCTTGAGAGAAGTATCAATTCCTCATCTGTTACGTTTTTCACGTAGATCCCCCTTTTCATCCGTTAACTTCGGAAAAACCGGTTGACTGTTATCAGCGGCCCGCTCTTCTCTGCCGCACGATCTCAAATGCCAGCACTCCCGCTGCCACCGAGGCGTTCAGTGAATCTATATCTCCCTTCATGGGAATGGATACGATATAATCACATTTCTCACGGACCAGCCTGGATACGCCCTGGCCTTCATTTCCGATGACTAGACCCATGGGTCCGGTAAGATTACAGTCGTACATGGTTTCCCCGTCCATATCCGCACAGGCGAACCATATTCCCCGTTCCTTCAGTTCCTCGATGGTCCTGGCCAGATTGGTGACCTTTACCACCGGCGTATAGTTCAGCGCTCCCGCAGAGGCCTTGACCACCGTAGCCGTAAGTCCCGCTGCCCGGTGCCTGGGAATGATCACACCATGGGCTCCGCTTAAGTTTGCCGTACGGATGATGGCTCCCAGATTATGGGGATCCTCGATCTCATCCAGCAAAAAGATGAAGGGAGCCTCTCCCCGTTTTTCCGCCAGCCGGAAGATATCCTCCATCCGGGAATAGGTATAGGAGGCGCACTGCATGATCACGCCCTGATGATGTCCCGTTTCCGACATCTGATCCAGCAGCTGCTTCTTCACGAAGCTTACAACAGCGCCGCTCTTCTTTGCCTTGGAAAGGATGGCGCCGATGGCCGGATCCCGCAGCCCGTCCTGTATGTAGAGCTTTTCCGGTGTTTTGCCTGCACGCAATGCTTCCTGCACTGCATTTCTGCCTTCGATCAGGGAAGACTCCTCCGGATCCATCTCCAGGTCTTTATTTTCCATAGTTCATTCCTCTTCCATAACGCTTATACTTGCTCAAATCCGGAAAAAATGAGCAGCCGCTTTACGATCTCCTTCAGCCGGCCCTGCTCTTCCTTCAGATAGAGATACCCCAGGACTGCCTCCAGTCCTGTGGCCTTCTTATATTCTGCCATGGTGGCATTCTTCGCTTTTGTATGCACGGCAGCATTCCTGCCCCGATGGTAGATCTCTCCCTCTTCCTCTGTCAGCTCTTCCTCAAAGCTGTCGATGAAGGCGGACTGATTCACCGCCGATACCACATGGGATACTTCCTTATGGTATTTCTGCACCTGCTTATTTGTCCGGGCCACGAAACAGCTCTTTACCAGGATATCCAGCACGCTGTCCCCCAGATAGGCCAGGGTAAGAGGGGAATACTGCTCGGGATGAGCAGGCAGGGTATAGAGACCTTCCCCTAGATTCTCTGCCATTTTACGCCCTCCCGGGTATCCTTGAGAAGGATGCCTTTTTGTTCCAGGAGATTTCGGATCTCATCCGCCCGGGCAAAATTCTTTTCCTTCCGTGCGGCATTCCTTTCTTCGATCAACGCCTCGATGTCGGAATCCAGCATGCCGTCCTCCTCGGGAAGGGCATGAATCCCCAGAACATCGGCAAGGGTGGAAAGGGTGTCCAGCATAGCTGCCGCATCCTGGGGTGCAGCCGTCTCTCTGGTCTGGTTTGCATATTTTACCAGCTCAAATAAAACGGAGATGGCGTCTGCCGTATTGAGATCATCATCCATGGCGTCATCGAAACGCTTGATGATGCTCTCCAGCTGTTCCCTGGTTTCTGCCGAAGCCCCCGTTCCATCTACGCCTGCTGCCTTGTCGGACAGGTCTCTTGCCGCATTATGGATCCGGTCCAGGCCGTTCTTTGCTGCTTCCACCAGCGTGTCCGCAAAGTTCAGCGGACTGCGGTACTGGGCGGAAAGCATGAAGAAACGGATCACCTGGGGATCGTATTTCTCACAGATCTCCCGTACGGTAAAGAAGTTGCCGAGAGACTTGGACATCTTCTCGTTATCAATCTTCAGGAAGCCGTTATGCATCCAGTAATTGGAAAATGTGGTGCCGTTGGCTGCCTCGGACTGGGCGATCTCATTCTCGTGATGGGGGAAGATCAGATCCTCGCCTCCGGCGTGGATATCCAGAGTTCCGCCGATATATTTCTTGGACATGACCGAGCACTCCAGATGCCAGCCCGGACGCCCCTTGCCCCAGGGGGATTCCCAGAAGGGTTCTCCCGGTTTCATGGGCTTCCAGAGAACGAAATCCAGCGGATCTTCCTTCTCATCCTCTCCGCTCACCTTCAGCTGATGAGCTTCATCCCGGTGTCCGCTTTCCAGGTCATCGATATTTTTATGGGAGAGCTTGCCGTAATCCGGGAAGCTCCTGGTCCGGAAATATACGGTGCCGTTCACACAGTAGGCATGTCCCTTCTCGATCAGTGTCTTCACCATATCGATCATATCGGGGATCTCCTTCGTTGCCTGGGGATGGGTGGTGGCCGGACGGACATTCAGCGCCTCCATATCCTGCTTGCACTCCTTGATGTACCGTTCGGAGATCTCAAGGGAATCTACCCCCTCCTCATTGGCCCGGCGGATGATCTTATCATCCACATCCGTGAAATTGGATACATAGTTTACCTCATAGCCCCTGTATTCCAGATACCGGCGAAGGGTATCGAAGACGATCATGGGACGGGCATTTCCGATATGGATAAAATCATAGACCGTAGGCCCGCATACATAGATGCCTGCCTTTCCCGGGGTTACGGGTTTAAATTCTTCTTTTCTTCTTGTCAGTGTATTAAAGATCTTCATATTAAAACTCCTGTATGCTTCTTATGCTGTTCTTCCGAAGGTCCTAGATACCGGCGCCTTCCGAGAACAGAAAACGATCCTCCAGCTGGCTTACTGCCACCTTATTCTTCTCGATCTGCTGATGATCCAGTTCCCGTTTCTCCTCCAGGATCTTCAGGGTCTGCTTCAGGGTTTCGTTCTCGTCCTTAAGCAGCTCGATCATATTGATGATGGGGTCCGGCAGATCCACCTGATTCAGGTCCAGACGGGGGATATGTACATCATCCTGCTTGGCTACCCGGCCCGGGATACCCACCACCGTGGAATTCGGCGGCACATCGCGGATCACCACGGATCCGGCACCGATCTTGGAATTACGTCCCACGGTTATGGAGCCCAGAACCTTGGCGCCGGCGCTGACCATAACATTATCCTCCAGGGTAGGGTGCCTTTTCCCCTGCTCCTTACCGGTACCTCCCAGGGTGACGCCCTGGTACAGAGTGACATTGTTACCGATCACTGCAGTCTCACCGATCACCACGCCATGGCCGTGATCGATGAAGAAGCCTTCGCCGATCACCGCTCCCGGATGGATCTCAATTCCCGTCTTTCTTGCGGCTTTCTGGGATATTTTTCTTGCCTTGTAATAATTCCCTTTTTTGTATTCGGCGTGAGCCTTCTGATAGGCCCACATCGCCCAGAAAAATGGGTAGGTCAGTGCTTCCCGGTCACTGTGGATCGACGGATCCCGTTCACGGATGACCTTGACCTGTTCTTTGTAATAATCGGAAAATCTCATGATCTAAAGCCTCTGGTAATACCTTTCATCTTGCTAAACAACCTTCAGAGTATCCGAAATACAGGAAAATGTCAACTGCTACTCCGCATATTCCCCGGATCCTGTGAAAGAACTTTTTTCTTCCGGGGTCATCCCGCTGCTTTTCAGACCTTTACATAGTAGCCCTGCATCACCTGACGCACCAGTCCCCGCTGCTCCATGGAAAGAAGAAGGGCAAATGTTTTCTGCAGCTGGGCAGGGTCCGAGGGCAGCAGGTCATCCACATAGACCGGAGAATAAGATAGCCTGGAGAGGATCGCTTTCTCGCTTTTGGAAAGGGTCTGCCCGTCCTTCTTCCGCTTATCCTTGTTTTTTATCAAAAGCCCCAGATCCTCCAGGATATCCTCCGGTCGCCTCACCAGCATGGCTCCCATACGGATCAGGGTATTGGTCCCTTCGCTCAGAGGATCTCCCACGCGTCCGGGGATGGCATAGACATTCCGCCCCTGATCCAGGGCCGTATCTGCCGTGATCCTGGTGCCGGATCGTTCCCGGGCTTCCATCACCAGTATCCCCTCGCAGATCCCGCTGATGATCCTGTTCCGCTGGGGGAAATGTATGGATAAGGGCGGCGTACCCGGGGGATACTCCGTAAGCACCAGGTGATTTCTGCACATTTCCTCATAGATCCGGTAATTCCTCAGGGGATAACAGATATCCACGCCCCCTCCCAGAACCCCGATGGTCTTTCCTGTGGAAAGGGCCGCCCTGTGGGCTTCCGCGTCGATCCCCTGGGCCAGCCCGCTTACGATCACCACTCCTGCCGAAGCAAGGGGCGGGACAAAGTGCCGCACCATTTCATTTCCGTACAGGGTGGGGGTCCGGGACCCCACCACCGCCATGGCAGGCCTTCTATCAAGGAGCCCCAGATCCCCGCGGTAAAAAAGCACCGGAGGAGGGTCCGGGATTTCCAAAAGGAGGGCCGGATATTCCGGGTCCGCAGGAGTTACATAGGGGAAATTCTTTTCCCGATACTCTTCAAGCTTCCGGTCTATCTCCTTCCTGGTTCCATGGATCTCCTCCATGGTCTCCGGCCTGATCACCTGTTCCGATACAAGCTGCATCAGGAGCTCCTCGGGCAGATCATAGAGCTCCCGGGGATCCCCGAAGATCGTAAGGAGCTTCTGCTTACCCAGGGAGGACATGGTCCGAAGGCTTCCCAGCCAGAGATACGCTTCTCTTTCACTTAACATGAAGATTCCCCCCTTCCTCCGCAACATTTCGAAAGAACAGGGCTTCCGTAAGCTCTTCCTCTCCGACCTCCTCATGTCCGTTCAGATCCGCTATGGTCCTGGCGAGACGGAGCACCTTAAAGTATCCTCTGGCCGAAAGCTCGCCGGTCTCATAGACCTGCTGCAGCCGTTCCTCTTCACGCTGCCCCAGCCGGATATACTCCTTCATCTTTCGCTGGGGCACCTGCGAATTAAAATGAAATGTCTCGCCCCGGTACCGGTTCAGCTGGATGCTTCTGGCCGCTTCGATCCTCTGCCGGTAAACCTCGCTCCTTTCACCATCAGCTTCTCCCAGGAGCTCCCTTGCTTTCACCGGCCTTACCTCGATCCGGATATCGATCCGGTCCATAATGGGATGACTTACCTTATTCCGATAATCGATGATCTGTCTTTCGGTGCAGCGGCATTTCTGCCGGTCCGGATAGAAGCCGCAGGGGCAGTGATTCCTTGCTGCCACCAGCATGAATTTCGCCGGGAAGGTATAGGACGCCTTGATCCGGGATATGGTGATCTCCTGATCCTCCATGGGGGCCCGGAGGCTTTCAATGGTCCCTCTGGCGAATTCCGGGAATTCATCCAGGAAAAGCACTCCATGACTGGCAAGGCTTACCTCCCCGGGCTTTGGATCCGCCCCTCCTCCCAGCATGGCGGTGGAGGATACATTTGCATGGGGAGACCGGAAGGGCCTTACGCCAAGGAGACCCTCTCCGGCAGGGAGCAGGCCGGATACACTGTAGATCTTGGTGAGCTCCAGCCGTTCCTCATAGGTCATGGGCGGCATGATCCCCGGCAGACATTTGGCCAGAAGAGACTTGCCCGCTCCCGCGGCTCCTGCCAGCAGGATATTGTGAAAGCCTGCCACTGCGATCTCCATCCCCCGTTTCATCACCCCCTGTCCCCGGATCTCGGACATATCATGCTCCGAAACCGCCGGATCTGCTTCCTCCGGATGAAATTCGGTCTCGGGAATATGGATGGTGCCGTCCAGAAAACAGATCAGCTGATAGAGACAGGTCACGGCGTAAACCTGAACCCCCGGGATACAGGCGGCTTCTTTGGCATTTTCATGGGGAACAACCAGCTTTTTGATCCCCGCCTTTCGGGCAAAATGCGCCACGGCAAGAACGCCGGGTATGCCACGGACACTGCCGTCCAGACCCAGCTCACCTAAGAATAAATACTGTTCCAATCCTTCCTGGGGAATGATCTCCATAGAGGAAAGCAGTGCCACGGCTATGGCGAGATCGTAACCCGATCCCTCCTTCCGCACATCTGCCGGAGAAAGACTGACTGTGATCCGCCTTGGCGGAAGACAGTAACCCGAGTTTCTGAGTGCGGAACGCACTCTGTCACCTGCTTCGCGAACGGAAGCAGAAAGATAGCCCACTAGATTCAGACCGGGTAAGCCCTGTGCGATATCCGCTTCCACGGATACCAGCATACCGTCTATACCCAGCGGGCAGCCACTGGTGATACAGCTATACATAAGATACTCCTTTCACTCTTCGGGAGCAGCATAGCAGTATCTTATATTTACATGATCAACGCATTTGCGTCGTCTCGTTCCTGTTTTCTTTTCTTCAGATTCAGCTCCACCTTGCAAAAGACCAGATAGGCGATCAGGGAACAGGATATGGCGACCACCATGCCCATGATCACATCCGAAGGATAATGCACGCCCACATAGATCCTGGAAAAAGCGATCACACAGGCGAAAAATACGATAAGCAGCTTCGGCCATACCGGCCATTTCTTATGGGATGCCAGCAGGATCCCTGTGGTGGTGGCAAATGCAGCGGAGGAATGGCCTGACGGAAAGGATGTAGAGGATTCCGGACCGATCAGGCGAACAAGTCCCTGAATGGCGTCATAGGGCCGGACCCGGTTCACCAGATGCTTGATGATAAGATCATTGACACAGAAACTGAAGGCAAGGGCTATGGCAGCCACCAGCCCGATCCGTCTGGTCTTCTTCGGGATCAGGAGCGCAATGCAGAGCAGGATCCAAATGATCCCTCCGTCTCCCAGATGGGTGATCACCTTCATGATGGGATTCAGCCAATCCGCACGAAGATGGTCCTGAAACCAGAATAAAACATCCGTATCCCATTGTGTTATCGCTGAAAACATATATCCATCATCCTGTCTTATCTATAACTGCGGGCTCATCTGTGCCTTTGGGAACCGGACTTTCTTCTCCCCGCCGTTTTCCTTACCGAATAGCCAAACTGTCCGATTTTCTTTCCCAACAGGAAATATTCCCCATGGGAGTAGGAAATGAGTCCTGCCCGATTCAGATGAAACTTTCCTTTTTCATCCAGAAGGGACTCATCAACGGACACGGAAACCACATTGGCCAAAAACATCACATGGCTTCCCAGGGGCATTTCCTTTGTCACCTTACAACTTAGGATCAGCGGGCTCTCCTCGATCCCCGGTGCCCGGATCCCCTCCACCGTGGCCGGCGTGAGATGCATTTCTTTAAATTTATCCACATCCCTTCCGGAACGGACGCCGCAGTAATCCGCTGCGCGGGTCAGCTTGTCCGTTACCAGATTGATGGTAAATTCCCGGGTTTCATGCAGGATCGCATAAGAATAACGCTCCGGTCTTACGGAGATAGAAACCATCGCCGGATCGGAACAGACGGTTCCGGTCCATGCGACGGTAATGATATTGGGTTTCTCTCCCGGCTTCTGTACGCCCACCATCACCGCAGGTACGGGATAGAGCATATTTCCGGGTTTCCAATTCTGTCTGGACATAGATCTATTTCTTCCCATTACGGATCAATAGGTAAAGTAAACCAGCTCATCTGCAGCGGGACTGGTCTTTGCAACACTGGTGGCGTAGATCACCGGACCTTCCCCCTGGAATTCGGGGTAATACTCCTTCCGGATCTCTCCCTCCACGATCACCCATTCCCGGTCCGTCAGACTCCCGGAACCGGCGTAGTAGGTCTTAAAGCCCACAAAGGCGATGTCCGCAGCACAGCAGGTCATGGCAAAGCGCCCCGGTACAAAGGAATTATCTCCGTAATTACTGGGCCGGTGTACCTGTGCCTTAAAACGGATCTTCTTCCCTACATACTTATCGGGATTATCTGCCGCATCCGCGTAGAACAGGCCGAAGTCCTCCTCCCCCAATTGGATCTGGGGGCCCGAGATATCAAAGGGAAGCTCGATCTCCTCATCTGCTCCGTTATCCACCTCGCCGTTTGCTCCTTCAAAAATGATCTGCGCACGGCGGTTTACCGCACGGATGCTCCGGCGATATTCAGCCTTACGGGTGTTTGCGTCACAACGGTTAAAGATGATCATGTCCGCATTCCGAAGCTGATCCATCATCACCTTCTTCATATTGTTTACATAGACATCAAATGTGGTGGCATCCACAAAGGAGATCACCTGGACCACGGTCCATCCCTTGGGTACGCGGATCTGGAACAGCTTTTCCAGTTCCCACATCCCGTTAAATTCGATCATCACATTTTCCGGCTCATACTTCCTGGAAAGCTCCAGCAGGTGATCTGTGGTAAGGTTTTCCTCCGTGATCATTTCCGGGAAAATGTTCTTCTTCCGAAGGGCGTCAAAATCAAACTCTTCCTCTCCGTCCTCGCAGATCAGGAATAACGTCTTCTGCCCCTCGGTGAAATCCTGCTTCAGCAGCGTATCCTTCGCAAAGGTGGTTTTTCCACTGCCAAGGAATCCCATAAAAAGATATACGGGAATCTCTTTTTCCTTCTGATTTGTCATGTCTTGCCTCTTACATTAAATGCTGAAAAGCTCAGCAACCTTGTCTTCTTTCAGTTCACTTCCGATCACGCAGAGCTTTCCGGTGTACTCCGGAGAACCCTCCCGGATCTCATATTCACCGGGAACCAGATCGAATTCCATCCACTTCTGATCCTTGTCCGGAACAATCCCCTTTGCACGAAGGATGATACCGTAGGGGTTATCCTCCTCCTTCGAAAGCTTCTCCAGGATATCCGTGAGTTCCTCCTTGCTGTAACGTCTTGCCGTCTCACGTCCCCAGCTGGTGAAGACCTCATCCGCATCATGTCCGTGATGATGGTGACCGCAGCTGCATACCCCATTTTCATCATATTCATGATGGTGATGATGATGCTCATGCTCATCCTCATCATGGTGATGATGATGCTCATGTTCCTCTTCATCATGGTGATGATGGTGCTCATGCTCCTCTTCATCATGGTGATGATGATGCTCATGCTCCTCCTCATCATGGTGATGATGGTGCTCATGCTCCTCCTCGTCATGGTGATGATGCTCATGCTCCTCCTCATCATGATGATGGTGGTGATGGTGATGATGCTCCTCATCATCTACCGCCGGATCATATTTGAAGTTCTTCATGATATCTTCCACATTGGTGGAGTGCTCCATAGCCTCCAGAATCTGCACGCCGGAGATATCCTCCCATGCCGTGGTGATCACTCTGGCCTCTTTATTCAGCTCGTGGATCTTCTCCACAGCTTCCATCAGCTTCTCTTCTGCCACATTCTGGGTACGGCTCAGGATCACGGTTCCGGCAGCCTCGATCTGGTTCAGGAAGAACTCACCGAAGTTCTTCATATAGACCTTGGCCTTGGTAACATCCACAACCGTTGTGGCGGTGTTCAGCTGAAGCTCAACGTTCTCCGCAGCCTTCTGGATCGCCTTAACCACATCGGAAAGCTTACCCACGCCGGAGGGCTCGATGATGATCCTGTCCGGATGATACTGCTCCACCACCTGCTTTAAGGCCTCACCGAAATCTCCTACCAGTGAGCAGCAGATGCATCCGGAATTCAGTTCATTTACCTGGATCCCGGCATCCTTCATAAATCCGCCGTCGATACCGATCTCACCGAACTCATTCTCGATGAGCACCAGCTTCTCTCCGGCATAAGCCTCCTTGATCAGCTTCTTGATCAGGGTCGTCTTTCCGGCTCCAAGGAACCCGGAAATGATCTCTACTTTAGCAGCATTTTTTGCAGCTTCCACAATATCGCCTCCAATAAAATGATATATGATAAAATACTATTCCGCTTTTTTTGCGGGATCCGCGGCAGTCTTCTTCACTGCCATTTTCTTGAATACGGAAATGGACAGTCCGGGCACGGTAACGGAGATATAATTCTCTCTTCCGTCGATCAGCTGCGGCGTGGTATCCAGGATCTCTTCCGCTTTGGCCGACTTGGATCTGGTCTTCTTTACCGGCTTCACCGCTGCCTTATCCTGAGCAACATTCCGGGAATCCTTTGCCGACTTGTTATTAATGCCTTCCCCGCCGAATCTGGCCGCATCACTGGAGAAGATCTCCTTCCAACGACCCTCGGTGGGAACAGCCAGCTTGTAGTTCTTATGTGTGACCGGTGTAAAGTTACAGATGATGACCAGGGTGTCCTTCTCGTTCCTTCCGCGGCGCTCGAAGGAAAGCAGAGAACGGTTGGCATCCGTCTCATTGATCCATGCAAAGCCCTCGGGAGAATCATCCAGCTGATACAGGGCCGGCTCCGTTTGATACAGACGGTTCAGGGCCTTCATGTAATCCTGCACATAGGTATGGGCATCAAATTCGAAAAGCGACCAGTCCAGCTCATCGGATTCATTGAATTCCTTGAACTGGGCGAATTCCTGTCCCATAAAGAGCAGCTTCTTTCCCGGATGGGTCATCATATAACCGAAGGAAGTCCGCAGGTTGGAGAATTTATCTTCATACCCGCCGGGCATCTTATCGATCATGGAGCCCTTCTCATGCACCACCTCGTCATGAGAAAGCACAAGGATGAACTTCTCGCTGTAGGCGTATACCATGCTGAAGGTCAGCTCATTGTGATGGTATTTACGATACAGCGGATCCAGCTTGATGTACTGAAGGAAATCGTTCATCCAGCCCATATTCCACTTATAGTCAAATCCCAGACCGCCTTCGGAAACGGGATGGGTGATCATGGGCCATGCGGTGGATTCCTCGGCGATCATCATGACTCCCGGGAACCGCTCTTCCATCTTCTGGTTGACTTCCTTGATGAAGGCGATGGCCTCAAGATTCTCATTTCCGCCGAATCTGTTGGGTCTCCACTGTCCGGGTCCGCGGCCGTAATCCAGATAAAGCATGGAAGCAACCGCATCCATACGGATACCGTCCACATGATATTTATCCGCCCAGTAAAGCGCGTTGGCTACCAGGAAGTTCCGCACTTCATTCCGTTCATAGTCAAAGATATAGGTTCCCCAATGAGGATGCTCTCCCCGCATGGGATCCGCATTTTCATACAGCGGCGAGCCGTCGAAGCGGCCCAGTCCGTGAGCGTCCTTGGGGAAATGTGCAGGCACCCAGTCGATGATGACACCGATGCCCTGCTTATGCATATAATCCACAAACCCCATAAAGTCCTGGGGCGTACCGTATCTGGAAGTGGGGGCATAATAACCAGTGATCTGATACCCCCAGGAGGGATCATAGGGATGCTCCATGACCGGCATCAGCTCCACATAGTTATATCCCATTTCCTTCATATAAGCGGAGAGCTGCAGTGCGATCTCCTTGTAATTCAGGAATTCTCTTCCGTCCTTCGGACGTTTCCAGGAACCCAGATGAACCTCATAGATATTCATGGGACTGGACTCGGAGGATTTCTTCACCCCATCCCTTTCCTTCATCCACTCGCTGTCCTGCCAGGTATAGTTCAGCTCCACAACCCGGGAAGCATTGGCCGGACGGACCTCGGAAGAAAAGGCGTAGGGATCGCTCTTCATGAAGACCTGTCCTGTCTTGGAACGTATCTCGTATTTATAGATCTCATCCAGGAAATCCCCGGGAATGAACAGCTCAAAGATACCGGAATAGTCCAGCTTCCGCATGGGATAACGCCGGCCGTCCCAGTTATTGAAATTCCCCACAACAGAAACCCGCTCCGCATTGGGCGCCCAGACCGCAAAAAGAGTACCGGACACGCCGTCCACTACCATGGGATGCGCACCCAGTTTCTCATAGATCTCATAGTGCTCGCCTTCATTATAGCGGCTGATATCAATGGGATCGATCACCGGCTCGAAAAGATAGGGATCGATGAAGTTCTCTTCATGACCATCCTCAAATTTCGCCTTGACCTCATAATTAAAGCTCCTGGTATTCTTCAGAACAACAGAGAAGAAGCCCTCCACTCTGTCGGAAACCAGGGTGATCCATTTCTTTGTCTCAAGGTTTTTCACCTTGACGATCTTCGCCCCCGGAAGATAGATATTGATAAATACATCATCGATACACTCATGCATACCGAGGATATGGTGCGGATTGTCATGGCATGCCTTTACCAGAGCATCAACCTCAACCCAATTGATCGCAAATACGGCCTTTCTTGCCATTTATTATACCAGCCTTCCCAAATAGAGATGAATTATACCGCTTTATTCTGCATTCAACTACGTAGTCACGGATCAGGATAACCTGTGAATGAAGATGCCGCTTCTCAGCTTCGGTTCAAACCATGTGGATTTCGGAGGCATAAGAAGTCCCGCATCGGCCACGGAGAAAAGCTCGCTGATGGAGGTGGGGTACATGGAGAAGGCAATGACCGAATCCTCGGATACCCTCCGCTCCAGTTCTCCCAGTCCCCGGATACCGCCTACAAAATCGATGCGGTTGCTGGTTCTCGGATCGTCAATACCGAAGAACGGCTGCAGCACATTTTTCTGGAGAAGGGAAACATCCAGCCCCTCTACCGGATCGTCATTTCTGTAAGAATCCGCAAAGGTAAAGCGGTACCATCTGTTCTCCGCATAGATCCCCACGGTTCCCTTTTCTTCCGGCTGAACCGGTGTATCCGAAGGTTCTACCTTGCCCAGAGTATTCAAAACCTGAAGGAGATCCGCAAAGGATCTTCCGTTCCAGTCCTTGACCACCCGGTTATACGGAAGGATCTCCAGCTCACTGTCGGGGAAAAGCACCGACAGGAAGAAATTAAACTCCTCCGTTCCGTCATAATCCGGGTGCTCTGCCCTGCGCTTAAGACCAACCTTAACTGCAGACGCCGCACGATGATGTCCGTCGGCGATGTAGATCTGATCCAGCTCCTTAAATTCCTTTTCCAGCGCCTGGATATCTGCGGGATCATCGATGACCCATACCCGGTGCGTCACACCATCCGGTGCGGTAAAATCATAGATCGGCTCATCCTCCTGCTGGATGCAGCGGATCACTACGGAGATCTCCGGCTGCTCACGATAAGCCAGGAAAATGGGTCCGGTCTGCGCGTCGCAGGTATCGATATGCCGGATCCGGTCCTGTTCCTTCTCTTCTCTGGTATTCTCATGCTTCTTGATGATCTCGTTCTGATAATCATTGATGGATGCACAGGCTACCAGTCCCGTCTGGGAACGACCGTTCATCACCAGCTCATAGATATAATATACCGGAACATCCTCTTCGACGTAGGTTCCGTCCTGCATAGCCTTATCCAGAAGCTGCTTAGCCGTCTGATAAGCCTCATCACTGTACATATCAAAGTCATCCGGATGTACGGTTTCCGGACGGTCAATGGCCAGGAAGGATCTCGGGGTACGCTTTACTTCTTCCTTTGCCTCTTTTCGATTATAGACATCATAGGGAAGTGCAGCCACCTCTGCTACCAGCTCCGGTGCGGGGCGAAATGCCGCAAAAGGGCGAATCGTTGCCATAAATTTATCTCCTTATACCAGACTTACTGTCAATCGAGTAGGAGGGGGTCCCTCCTACTCGATGTCGCGTTGGCCGGCCTATGTGCATGCAAGCATGCCCGCATGCCGGCCGTATCGCGCAAACAACAAGAGGCCGGGGAGTCCCGGCCTCTGATCGAAAATTCAAAATAAATGCAGAATAAATTCCGTTTTACTTAAATTAGCCGCGAATATACTTCACTGCATCATCCAGTGAACGCTTGAACTCCTCATCGGAGGAATTATTGAAAACAAACAGTTCGGGGATATTGCCGGGCTTCTCGAAATTCTGTGTGGCAATATACTCATCCCAATGCTCCAGTTTCCATACATCACGATCGGAATTTCTACTGATCATACGCTGATGGGCAACTTCCACATCGGTATGAACCCAGATCACGCAAAGCTCTGCATTCTTCTCTGCCAGCTTATGACGAAGACTATCAAGATAATCATCATCGCGGATCTCCTCAGTGAAGGGGGCATTGATCAATACCGTATCGTTATACTCCAGTGCATCAAATGCAAGATCAAGAACCGCATAATACTCATAATCCCGGATCTCCCGCTGGAAGAAATCAGAGGAGCGGTTATACTCTTCTCCTGCAACCTTGAAGATCTGCTTGGACAGAACAATCAATGTATCCTTATCCAGGTATACGCAGTTCGTCAGCGCTTTTGCCAGCTTCTTGGAAATGAATGTCTTTCCGCACGCCGGGGGAGAAGTAACAAGGATCAATTTCTTTTTTTTACCTGCATTTGTAGTACTCATAAAGATCTGAACACCCTTTCTCATGTTTTTTCACAAACCCATTGGACATTATATCGCATCCGAAGGAAAAATGGTACCATATTTTTAAGATTTTTATCAAAATAACTAACAATAGTCTGCTGTATTTTTAAGGCAAAATGCCCGCCCGGTACCCATTCCATAAAAAACGGAAATGCCCGAAAGCCTTCAGGCATTCCCGTTTTATTTTCTCATGAATGATTACCGCTCATCCTTGGCCTTGATATAGCCCTTTGCCGTAAGCAGCTCAGCGGAAAGTACAGCGCCGCCGGCAGCACCGCGAAGGGTGTTGTGGGACAGGCCCACGAACTTGTAATCAAAAAGGCTGTCCTCACGGAGACGTCCCATGGATACGCCCATGCCGTTCTCAAAATTCACATCCAGAGCGATCTGCGGACGGTTATCCTCTTCCAGATACTGTATGAACTGCTTGGGTGCAGAAGGAAGGTTCAGCTCCTGGGGCTCGCCCTTAAAGCTTCTCCACTTCTCGATGATCTCTTCCTTTGTGGGCTTCTTTTTGAAGTTCACAAATACGGTTGCCGTATGTCCGTTCAGCACCGGCACACGGATGCACTGGCTGGTGATCTTCGGTCCGTTTTCACATTTCTTGATAACGCCGTCCTCAACCTTACCCCAGATCCGAAGGGGCTCCTGCTCACTCTTCTCTTCCTCGCCGCCGATGTAGGGGATGATATTTCCTTCCATTTCCGGCCAGTCCTTAAAGGTCTTTCCTGCTCCGGAGATGGCCTGATAGGTGGATACCACAACCTCCTGGGGTTCATACTCCTTCAGGGCAAAAAGAGCGGGTGCGTAGCTCTGGATGGAGCAATTCGGCTTAACTGCGATGAAGCCGAACTTCGTTCCGAGACGTTCCTTCTGATACTTGATGACTTCATAATGCTCCGGGTTCAGTTCCGGAACCACCATGGGAACATCCGGGGTCCAGCGATGTGCGCTGTTGTTGGAAACCACCGGAGTCTCTGTCCTGGCATAAGCTTCCTCAATGGCCTTGATCTCGTCCTTGGTCATGTCCACTGCACTGAAAACAAAATCTACGGTCGCAGCAACCTTCTCTACTTCATTTACGTTGTATAATACCAGATCCTTAACTGCTTCCGGGATGGGTGTATCCATCTTCCAGCGTCCTTCCACTGCCTCAGCGTAGGTCTTGCCTGCGCTCCTGGGGGATGCTGCAACGGTCACCACTTCATACCAGGGGTGTTTTTCCAGCAGGGAGATGAACCGCTGTCCTACCATACCGGTCGCTCCTAAGATACCGACTTTCAGTTTCTTATCCATAATCCTATACTCCTTCCGCTCATAGTTTCGGGGGCGTACCGAAAATGATCCGCCCCCGGCTTTGAGCGTATTATACCTTAGCTCACATCATGATGCAAATTGATAGTTTTGAACGATCAATTCAATTTATTTGATCACTCTTACGCGTACTACACCGTCGATTGCAGCAATGGCATCTGCAACATCCTGAGAAGCTGCAGTGCTGATGTCCAGGATGGTATATGCGTAGTCGCCACGGGACTTGGAAACCATCTCGGATACATTCACGCCCTTGGATGCAAAAAGTCCGGTAAACTGAGTCAGCATATTGGGGATATTCTTGTGGCATACGGTGATACGCCCTGCATCCTGGCAGATTCCTGCATCGCATGCGGGATAATTTACGGAGTTCTTTACATTTCCGTTCTCGAAGAAGTCCTTGAGCTCCTTTACAGCCATAACTGCGCAGTTATCTTCGGATTCTTCGGTGGAAGCTCCAAGGTGCGGAGTAACGATAACGCCCTTCTTGCCTGCAACTGTCGGGTTTGCGAAATCCGTCACATATCTTGCGATCTTTCCGGACTCGATGCCTGCAAGTACTGCTTCTTCATCGCACAGGATATCCCGGGCGAAGTTCAGGATCACTGCGCCGTCCTTCATCTGCTTGATGGCCTCTGCATTGATCATGCCCTTGGTGGAATCCAGAAGCGGAACATGAATGGTGATATAATCGCAGTTTGCGTAAATGTCATTCACATTGGTGATATGCTTTACGGAACGGGACAGTCCCCATGCAGCGTCTACGGATACGAAGGGATCGTAACCATAAACCTCCATGCCGAGACGAACGCCGATGTTGGCTACCTTGGCACCGATGGCACCGAGGCCGATAACACCAAGCTTCTTGCCCAGGATCTCGGTTCCGGCAAACTTCTTCTTCTCCTTCTCGGCAGTCTTTGCAATGTTCTCATCCGAAGCATTTGCAGCTACCCAGTTTGCGCCGCCGATGATGTCGCGGGCTGCCAGAAGCATACCGGCAACTACCAGCTCCTTAACACCGTTTGCGTTTGCACCGGGAGTATTGAAAACTACGATACCCTGCTCTGCACATTTGTCCAGAGGGATGTTATTTACGCCTGCGCCGGCGCGGGCAACAGCCAGAAGCTTATCGGAAAGCTCCATCTCATGCATGGATGCGCTGCGGACCAGAATGGCCTCTGCATCGGCATCATCAGTTACAGTATAATTCTCGCCCAGCAGATCCAGTCCGCAGGCTGCGATGGGATTCAGGCATTTTACCTTAGTCATGATCGTTCTCCTATTTTTTCAGTTTTTTGATGTAAAGATCCTTCGTCGCTTCGCTCCTCAGGATGACATGGATATCTATGCATTTTTCTCTTCGAATTCCTTCATGAAGGCAACCAGCTTCTCTACGCCTTCGATGGGCATTGCGTTGTAGATGGATGCGCGCATACCGCCTACGGATCTGTGACCCTTCAGGTTTACAAAGCCTGCTGCGGTTGCTTCCTTAACGAACTTGGCATCCAGCTCATCATTTCCGGTTACGAAGGGAACATTCATCAGAGAACGGTCTTCCTTCACAACAGTTCCCTTGAACATCTTGCTCTGGTCCAGGAAATCGTACAGGATCTTTGCCTTCTTCTCGTTATGCTCCTTCATTGCCTTAAGGCCGCCCATATCCTTAACCCACTTGAATACCAGGCCGCAGATATAGATACCATAGCACGGAGGTGTGTTGTACAGAGACTCTGCATCTGCCTGCGTCTTGTACTTCAGCATGGTGGGAACAAATTCCGGAAGGTCATCGCGGATCAGGTCCTCACGGATGATCACTACAACCACACCGGCAGGTCCAACGTTCTTCTGTACACCGAAGTAAATGAGGCCGTAATCGGATACATTTACCGGCTGGGACAGAATGTCGGAAGACATATCTGCTACCAGGATCTTGCCCTTGGTGTTGGGAAGCTTGTGGAAAGCGGTTCCGTAGATCGTATTGTTATGGCAGATATATACATAGTCTGCATCCTCAGAGATGGGAAGATCGGAGCAATCCGGAATGTAGGAGAAGGTCTTGTCCTCGGAAGAAGCTACTGCATTTGCCTTGCCGTACTTCTTTGCTTCCTGGTATGCCTTCTTTGCCCACTGACCGGTGATGATGTAATCAGCCACACCGTTCTTCATCAGGTTCATGGGAACTGCTGCGAACTGCTGAGATGCACCGCCCTGCAGGAACAGTACCTTGTAGTTGTCCGGGATGTTCATCAGATCCCGAAGATCCTGCTCAGCTTCCTTGATGATGTTGTCATATACCTTGGAACGGTGGCTCATTTCCATAACGCTCATGCCGCTTCCCTTGTAATCCATCATCTCCTCAGCTGCCTGCTTTAATACGACTTCCGGAAGTACGGAAGGTCCTGCAGAAAAGTTGTAAACACGTGCCATTTTTTATATCCTCCATAAATTAGATTCAAATTGTTCAATCGATTACGATATTATTTATTCTTGTTCAGCTCTTCCTCGGAAGCAAAGCAGGTTTCAATTGCTGCGCCGGGAGCTACCATCGGCCATACCTTATCATCCATGCCGATCTGGCAGTCGATCACCTGAGGGCCTTCACCCTTCAGTGCTGCCTTCAGTGCCTTATCGAATTCAGCCACGGTTCTTACCGTATAGGCTGTGGCACCCAGGCCCTCTGCCACCTTCTGGAAGTTTACCTTATCCTCCAGCATGGTGTTGGAATAACGCTTTCCGTAGAACAGGGTCTGCCACTGACGTACCATACCGAGAACATGGTTATTGATGACGATCTCGATCACATGGATATTCTCACGGGATGCGGTAGCCAGCTCCTGCAGGTTCATACGGAAGCATCCGTCACCGGCGATATTGATCACCGTCCTGGTGGGCTGTCCTGTCTTTGCGCCGATACATGCGCCCAGGCCGTAACCCATGGTTCCCAGACCGCCGGAGGTCAGGAACTGACGGGGCTTAGCATATTTGTAATACTGTGCTGCCCACATCTGATGCTGTCCAACGTCTGTGGTAATGATGGCATTGCCCTTGGTTTCCTTATAGATCTTGCTGATGATGGCCGGACCGGTCAGGTGCTCCATGTCATAGGTCATGGGGTTCTCCTTGATCAGCGTCTTGATCTCCTTCATCCAGGAAGCCTTCCTGGACGGTGTAAGCTCGGCGTTGATCCGCTTCAGGATCTCCTTCGCATCACCGATCACGCTGGCATCCACCAGGATGTTCTTATTGATCTCAGCCGCATCGATATCGATATGCAGGATCTTTGCGCCGTTGGCGAACTTTGCCGCATTTCCGATCACGCGGTCGGAGAAACGAGCGCCCACAACGATGAGCAGATCTGCCATATTTACACCGAAGTTAGAGGCCTTGGTTCCGTGCATACCGATCATACCGGTATACCGGGGGCTTGTTCCGTCAAATGCACCCTTACCCATCAGGGTATCGCATACCGGAGCATCGATCTTGTTGGCGAACTCTGCCAGCTCTGCAGATGCACCGGAAATGGTGGCGCCGCCGCCAACCAGGATAAAGGGCCTCTTGGATGCTTTGATCATGGCAACTGCGGTGCTGATATCCTCATCCTTGATGGTATTGGTCACACGCTTGATGGCTGCCGGTTTCTTCGGAGTATAATCTGCCTTTGCGGCAGTTACATCCTTGGTGATATCCACAAGCACCGGCCCCGGTCTTCCGCTCCTGGCAATGGAAAATGCCCGGCGAATGGTCTCTGCCAGCTGATGTACATCCTTTACGATGAAGCTGTGCTTTGTGATGGGCATTACCACGCCTGCGATATCGATCTCCTGGAAGCTGTCCTTACCGAGAAGCGCAACACCTACATTTGCGGTGATGGCAACCAGCGGTACGGAATCCATGTAGGCTGTGGCGATACCGGTGACAAGGTTTGTTGCACCCGGTCCGCTGGTAGCCATGCAGACACCGACCTTGCCGGTAGCTCTGGCATATCCGTCAGCGGCATGAGCAGCTCCCTGCTCGTGACTGGTCAGGATGTGACGGATCTCCTTGGAGTGCTTATACAGCTCGTCATAGACGTTAAGGATCGTCCCTCCGGGATAGCCAAATACCGTATCAACGCCCTGTTCCTTCAGACATTCGATTACGATTTCTGAACCTGTTAATTGTTTCATCTGTTATCCTCCTGGCAGAATGACTTCTGTTCTGTAAGAAATGTCAATAATATAGCACTTATTTTTTTTCGTGACAAGATGGAAATCCATGTAAACGCTATCATTTACGCTGCGTTTAGTTTTTCGGGATCTCCAGGATCGCTCCGCGGTTACCGCTGGTCACCATGGAAGCATACCGTGCCAGATAACCGGTGGTCACCTTGGGCTCTCTGGGGGTCCATGCAGCCTTCCGCTTTGCCAGCTCTTCATCGCTGACCTTCAGGGTGATGGAGTAATTGTTGATGTCGATCTCGATCCTATCTCCCTCTTCCACCAGAGCGATGGGGCCGCCAACAGCTGCCTCAGGAGATACATGTCCGATGGAAGCGCCGCGGCTTGCTCCGGAGAAACGTCCGTCGGTGACGAGAGCCACGGTAGAGCCGAGACCCATACCGGCGATGGCAGATGTGGGATTCAGCATTTCCCGCATACCCGGGCCGCCCTTGGGGCCTTCGTAACGGATGACAACGACATCACCGGCCACGATCTTTCCGCCCAGGATGGCTGCAATGGCATCCTCTTCGGAATCAAATACTCTGGCAGGTCCTTCATGCTTCAGCATTTCCGGAACCACTGCGGAACGCTTTACCACGGAACCGTCCGGTGCAAGATTGCCCTTAAGGACAGCCAGACCGCCGGTCCTGGAATACGGGTTGTCGGTGGGACGGATCACCTCGGGATCACGGTTCACCGAATTCTTCACTGCCTCACCGATGGTCTTTCCGGTGACGGTCATGCAATCCTCATGGATAAGACCCAGATCGCACAGCTCCTTGATCACTGCATATACGCCGCCGGCTTCGTTCAGGTCTTCCATGTAGGTGGGGCCTGCCGGTGCCAGATGGCAGAGATTCGGGGTCTTCTCACTGATGGGATTTGCAAAGGAAATGTCAAAGTCAAAGCCGATCTCATGAGCGATGGCCGGAAGATGCAGCATGGAGTTAGTGGAACAGCCCAGTGCCATATCTACTGTCAGAGCGTTCAGGATCGCATCCTTTGTGATGATATCCCGGGGACGGATGTTCTTTGCCAGCATATCCATAACGGCATAGCCTGCCTTCTTGGCCAGACGGAGACGTTCGGAATATACGGCGGGGATGGTTCCGTTTCCGGGAAGACCCATACCCAGCACCTCGGTCAGGCAGTTCATGGAGTTGGCGGTATACATACCGGAACAAGAACCGCAGGTGGGGCAGACATTTTCTTCGAAATCCACTACATCCTGCTCGCTGATCTTACCGGCAGTGTACTCGCCTACGGCTTCGAACATGGAGGAAAGGCTGCGCTTCCGTCCCTTCACATGACCGGCCAGCATGGGGCCGCCGGATACGAATACTGTCGGTACATTTACACGGGCTGCTGCCATAAGGAGACCCGGTACATTTTTATCGCAGTTGGGGATCATGACCAATGCGTCAAACTGATGGGCGATGGCCATAGCCTCTGTGGAATCCGCAATGAGATCACGGGTCACCAGAGAATACTTCATACCGATATGTCCCATGGCGATACCGTCGCAGACTGCGATGGCCGGGAACATTACCGGCGTACCGCCGGCTTCGGCAACGCCGAGCTTTACTGCCTCGGCGATCTTATCCAGGTTCATGTGGCCGGGCACGATCTCATTGTAGGAGCATACGATGCCGACCATGGGTTTCTTTATCTCTTCATGGGTATATCCCAGTGCGTTCAGCAGAGAACGTGCAGGTGCCTGCTGCAGACCGCATTTCATGTTGTCACTTTTCATAGTGTTCTCCCTTCTTAATCTGTCACTCTTTTCGGATCACGTCATTCTGAGCCGCAGGCGAAGAATCCTTTCACTCTTCCCACGGGATCCTTCGCTTCGCTCAGGATGACATGTTACTTTATATGTTATACTCTCTCTGCGATCAGTGTTCCCATCTCATCCGTCTTTACCTGGGGTTCACCGGGCTTTGCGATATCAATGGTGCGGTAGCCTTCCTCAAGTACCTGCTTTACCGCATTCTCGATGGCGTCTGCTTCCTTATCCAGATCGAAGCTGTAGCGCAGCATCATGGCTGCGGAAAGAATGGTGGCGATGGGGTTCGCAATGTTCTTTCCCGCGATGTCGGGAGCAGATCCGCCGGAGGGCTCGTAGAGGCCGAACTTCGTCTCGTTCAGGGACGCGGAAGCCAGCATACCGATGGATCCGGTGATCATGGAGGCCTCGTCTGACAGGATGTCGCCGAACATATTCTCCGTCAGCATGACATCGAACTGGGCGGGATCCTTAACCAGCTGCATGGCTGCATTGTCCACCAGCATGGTCTCGAAGGTCACCTCCGGATAATCCTTTGCCACTTCCTCGGTGATCTTACGCCACAGGCGGGAGGAATCCAGCACATTTGCCTTGTCCACAAGCGTAACCTTCTTCCGGCGCTTCATGGCGATATCAAAACCCTTGATGGCGATCCTGCGGATCTCATCCTCAGAATAGAGAAGGGTATCCACTGCCGTGAGTTTCCCGTTGATCTCCTTCGTATATCTCTCTCCAAAGTAGAGTCCTCCGGTGAGTTCCCGCATGATCATCATGTCGAAGCCCCTCTCGGCTACGCTCTCCTTTAACGGGCATGCTTCCTTCAGTTCCGGATAGAGATAGGCGGGACGGAGGTTTGCGAAAAGTCCCAGCTCCTTCCGGATCTTTAAGAGTCCTGCTTCCGGCCGCTTGTTCGGGGGAAGCTTATACCAGGGAGAGGTCTGGGTATTTCCGCCGATGGACCCCTGCAGGATCGCATCCTTGGTCTTCGCCACGGCCACTGCCTCATCCGTCAGGGGTTCTCCCGTGGCGTCGATGGAGCAGCCTCCCATCAGAATATCTTCGTAGTTAAATGTATGTCCGTACTTCTTTCCTACCGCATCCAGCACCTTCTGTGCTTCCGTTACGATCTCCGGGCCGATGCCGTCGCCCTTGATCACACCGATATTACAAACCATGATTTCCTCCAAATCCGTACCTTCACAAGGTACATATTTTCCGTCTGTTCTTCTTCAGAGCTCTCTTCCACGCCGGAATCAAAAAAAATTCAGAACAGAATATCCCACATTTGGATCACTCCTTCGCATTAATGGAATTGATCAGTCCGCCGCTCTGGATAATGCTCTGCATAAAGGGCGGGAAAGCCTGTCCCTGGTAGGTCTTACCCGTGGTCTCATCCGTGATCTCTCCGCTGTCAAAGTTGATGGATACCACATCCCCTGCCTTGATCTCGGCAGCCGCTGCCGGGCACTCAATGATGGGAAGTCCGATATTGATGGAATTCCGATAGAAGATCCGGGCAAAGGTATCTGCGATAACGCAGCTGATGCCCGCAGCCTTGATGGCGATGGGGGCATGCTCACGGGAGGATCCGCAGCCGAAGTTCTTGCCGGCCACCATGATATCTCCTGCCTTCACGCGCTTTACAAAATCCTTGTCGATATCCTCCATGCAGTTCTTTGCCAGCTCCGCAGGATCCGCAGTGTTCAGATACCTTGCGGGGATGATGACATCCGTATCCACATTGTCACCATACTTATGTACTGTTCCGTGTGCTTTCATGTGCACCTCCTTATGTATATCCATACCGTACATTCACCGGTATGCTCATTCCTGTGTTTTCGTATGTTCTTTTTTGTTCTTTCTTTCGATCATGACCGAAGATACGATTGCAAAGATCACCACCAGTCCGATCACGATAAACTCTGCTGCAAGAAAGAAATAAAGCTTCGTGATGCAGAAGAATCCCAGCATGAGGAACTGGAGTCCGATCATGGAAAACACGATCCCCGACTGATGATAATGGGGTGTCTTATTCATGGTGCGGCGCTGCTCTTCATCCGCATAGATCCATGCGTTATTGATGAGTGGTCCCTTCTGCAGGATCTGCAGGATCCCCAGCAGGAGACATCCTGCTGCAACCACAAATAAAATGATTCCTGTAACGACCATAGTTCCTCCCCCCTCCTTCATGGATCAGGTTCCCGCCATCCTTCATAGATCAGGCTCCCGCCATCCTTCATGGATCAGGCTCTAGCTATCCTGCCGAAGGTCTCCCCGTTTTCCATATCCCGGGTTATTTACAGATCCTCCGGGGATGCGATCCTTCCCAGGATCGCTGATGCCGCAGCCACTGCCGGGCTGGCGAGATAGATCTCGGAATCGATGGCGCCCATACGGCCAACAAAGTTCCGGTTGGTGGTGGATACCGCACGCTCACCGTGAGCAAGGATACCCATATGACCGCCAAGGCAGGGACCGCAGGTAGGGGTGGACACAATAGCTCCGGCCTCAACGAAGATCTCTGCAAGACCTTCACGGATCATCTGAAGATAGATGGCCTGGGTTCCCGGGATGATGATCACACGGAGACCTGCTGCACATTTCCTTCCGTTCATGATGTCAGCGGCGATCCGCATATCCTCGATCCGTCCGTTGGTACAGGAACCGATCACTACCTGATCGATCTCGATATCCCCATCGGCATGGATCTCATCGATGGTTTTGGTATTCTCCGGAAGATGCGGGAAGGAAACTGTAGGACGAAGATCCCCGAGATCGATCTCGATCACTTCATCATACTCTGCATCCGCATCCGCTTCATATACGGCGTATTCCTTATTGGGAGCATGCTCCTTCATATATTCGATGGTCTTCTCATCCACAGGGAAGATACCGTTCTTTGCTCCGGCCTCGATGGCCATGTTGGCAATGGTAAAACGGTCATCCATGGAAAGCTCCGCGATGCCGTCCCCTGTGAATTCCATGGACTTGTAGCGGGCGCCGTCCACACCGATCTTACCTATGATATGAAGGATCAGATCCTTACCGCTGATCCACTGGGGCTTCTTGCCGGTGATCACGAATTTTATAGCTGAGGGAACCTTGAACCAGGCTTTACCGGTCACCATGCCGGCTGCCATATCCGTGGAACCGACACCTGTGGAGAACGCACCCAGTGCTCCATAGGTACAGGTGTGAGAATCCGCACCGATGCAGGTGTTGCCCGCAACGATCAGGCCTTTCTCCGGAAGCAGGGCATGTTCGATTCCCATCTGTCCCACATCGAAATAGTTCACGATGTTGTTCTCTCTTGAGAAATCCCTTACCTGCTTCACATGCTCAGCACTCTTGATGTCCTTATTCGGTGTAAAATGGTCCATTACCAGGGCGATCTTTGTGTTGTCGAACACGGTCTTCTTTTTGAATTTCGAGAGTTCGTTGATGGCTACCGGTGTGGTGACATCATTTCCGAGTACCAGATCCAGATCGGCCTCAATGAGATCTCCGGCGTGTACCACCGGAAGACCGGCATGTGCTGCAAGGATCTTCTGCGTCATCGTCATACCCATGATAGTTTCCTCCTATGTTCTGTAATATTGCTTGATTTTATCACAAGAAATATTATAATAAAAATATATATTATGTATATCACTTATAACTTTATGTTATATGTGGGCGCTGTGGAAGGAGAAAAGATGATCGACAATCTGAATTATTATCGCGTGTTTCTGGCGGTGGCCGAAACCGGAAGCATCAGCCGCGCCGCCGAGAGACTGTATATCTCCCAGCCCGCAGTCAGCAGATCCATTAAAAACCTTGAGGATCAGCTATCTGTCCATCTCATCGGCAGGACGGCCCGGGGAGTGGAGCTGACGGAACAGGGAGCTCTGTTATTTGAACATTTGCGGGAAGCCTTCCAGAGCATCCGCACGGCGGAGGATGAGCTTCGCCAGGCCGGCGACCTGGGGATCGGCGAGCTGAAGATCGGCGCATCCGCATCCCTCTGCCGAAATATCCTGCTCTCCTATCTCCGGGATTTCATCACCAGTTATCCGCATATCAAGGTCTCCATCACCTGCCATTCCACCCAGACCACCGTACGGAAGCTGGAGGAGGGTTCCATTGATATAGGACTGATCTGTGAGACCGCATTGCCGGAGAAGCTGTCCTACCGCCCCCTGCAGGAGATCCACGACATCTTCGTGGTCAATCCGGCCTACCTGGAGCATCTGTACATCCGGGAGCAGGCGGCCGATCAGCCCCAGCAGAATCCCTGGCTCTTTGCCGGAAATGTGACCAGCATCTTTCACTCCCGTAAGGCGGACGCCGAAGCTCCCCAAAACAACAATCTCCCAGGCCATCAGATCATGTCCACGGAAGAGATCCTGGAGAAATGCAGCCTCATGATGCTGGAGCAGGGAAATGTCACCAGAAACCATTTGGAGCATTATTTCTATGAGCAGAATATCCAGCATGGTCAGGCGCTGGATGTGAACAATATGGATCTTCTCATCGATTTTGCGAAGATTGGCATGGGGGTATCCTCCGTTGTGAAGGAATTCGCTTCGGAAGCCCTTGCGGACGGTTCTCTGGTGGAGCTTCCCCTACGGACGCCTGTCCCCTCCAGGACCGTGGGATTTTCCTTAAATCAGCAGAAACGAAAGAGCACCTCCCTTCAGAAATTCCTGGAGGTAACCGCATCCTGACGAAAAAAACTGCCCGAATCACGGGCAGTTTTTTTCATTCTTAAAGGATCATGGAAAGGGCGATCCTCTTCTTCTTCATATCTACGGAAAGAACCTTTACTTCCACCACATCACCCACAGAAACCACATCCAGGGGATGCTTTACGAATTTCTTGTTGGTCATCTGGCTGATATGTACCAGTCCGTCCTGATGTACGCCGATATCCACAAATGCACCGAAATCGATCACATTTCGAACTGTTCCCTTTAAGATCATCCCTTCCGTCAGATCCTTCATATCCAGCACATCTGTCCGCAGTACCGGCAGCGGTGCATCCGAGCGGGGATCTCTTCCCGGACGGCTGATCTCGGCCACCATATCCCGAAGGGTTGGTTCACCGATCCCCAGCTGCTCTGCTGTTTTCTTATAGTCCTTAACGGATATCTTTGCATTTCCCGACTGCACGTCGGCCAGGGTGCAGTTACTGAGCTCGATCAGACCTGCCGCAGCCTTATAGCTCTCGGGATGAACGCCGGTATTGTCCAGAGGATTGCTGCCGTTACGGATCCTGAGGAAACCTGCGCACTGCTCAAAGGCCTTCGGTCCCAGCTTCGGCACCTTCAGGAGTTCGTTCCTGTCCTTAAAGCTGCCCTTTTCCTCCCGGTAAGCAACGATATTCCTGGCGATGGGCTTGGAAATGCCGGAAATATATTCCAGGAGGGAACTGGATGCCGTATTCAGATCCACACCCACCTGGTTCACACAGTCCTCAACCACACCGGAAAGAGCTTCCCGAAGCTTCTTCTGGTTCATGTCATGCTGATACTGTCCCACGCCGATGGATTCCGGGGTGATCTTCACCAGCTCCGCCAGAGGATCCTGTACTCGACGGGCGATAGAGGTTGCGCTTCGCTGTCCCACATCAAAATTCGGGAACTCTTCTGTGGCAAGCTTACTTGCGGAATAAACCGAAGCCCCTGCCTCGTTGGTGATCACATAAGCCACCTTCCGTCCCGGTTCCTCTTCCCTCAGCTCGGACAGAAGCTCTGCCACCACCTGCTCGGATTCACGGGAGGCTGTGCCGTTTCCTATGGAGATCAGATCCACATTATACTTCCGGATCAGCTTCTTAACGGTATCCTTTGCAGCACGGATCTTCACCGGTGTGGTGGGTGCTGTGGGATAGACCACTGTGGTATCCAGCACCTTGCCGGTGGGATCTGTCACCGCCAGCTTGCAGCCTGTACGGAACGCCGGATCCCATCCGAGAACCGTTTTCCCGCCGATGGGAGGCTGCATCAGCAGCTGCCTCAGATTCTTTCCGAATACGGTGATAGCTCCATCCTCGGCATTTTCTGTCACCATGGAACGGATCTCATTTTCAATGGAGGGGCCGATCAGACGATCATAGGCATCCTCCACCGCAGCAGTAAGATACTGGGTCGTGGGCGCATCCTCGTTGGAAATGGTCTTCTTCTTCAGATAATTCAGGATATCCTCCTCCGGTGCTTCGATGGATACGGTAAGGAACTTCTCCTTCTCCCCGCGGTTCAGCGCAAGCACCCGGTAACCCGTGATCTTATTCAGGGGCTCACGGAAATCATAATAGGTCTCATAGGGTGATTCCGCCTCCGGATCCTTGGCCTTGGAGAGGATGAAGCCCTTATCGACAGTCTTCTTCCGGATCCAGGTACGGTAATCCGCCTCATCGGAGATCCCCTCGGCGATGATATCCATAGCTCCCTGAAGAGCCTCCTTCTCATCTGCCACGCCCTTTTCTTCGGAAATGTATTTCTTTGCCTCAGCCTGTACATCGGTACCGGGCTGTTCCAGCAGCAGTACATTTGCCAGACCTTCCAGACCCTTTTCCTTTGCAACGGAGGCTCTGGTCTTCCGCTTCTGCTTATAGGGCCGGTAAAGATCCTCCACCGCCACCAGGGTAACGGCGTCGCGGATCGCCTTCTCCAGCTCCGGCGTAAGCTTCCCCTGCTCGTTGATGGACGCGATCACCGCCTCCTTACGCTCCTCCAGGTTTCTGAGATAGGTAAGACGTTCCCCCAGGGTCCGGAGCTGTTCATCATTTAACGAACCGGTAACCTCCTTACGATAACGGGCGATAAAGGGGATGGTGCATCCTTCGTCGATCAGCTTGACAGCTGCCTCCACCTGACTTGCCTTTACTTCAAGTTCCTTCGCGATCACTGCTGTGATATCCATAAATCTCCTCCACAACTTTGTTTACTCTGCAGCCTCAAACTGGCTGTTATATAACTCTGCATAGAAGCCGCCCTGTCGAAGCAGCTCCCCATGTTTTCCCTGCTCAATGATATTTCCGTCCTTCATCACCAGGATCACATCCGCCTCCTGGATGGTAGACAGCCGGTGTGCCACAATGAAGCTGGTCCTGCCCTGCATCATTTTGGCAAAGGACCGCTGGATCCGATGCTCCGTCCGGGTATCGATGGATGATGTTGCTTCATCCAGGATCAGCATGGGCGGAAGCCGGAGCATGACTCTGGTGATACAGAGCAGCTGCTTCTGTCCCTGGGAAAGACTTCCTCCGTCCTCTCCCAGCACTGTGTCATACCCGTCAGGCATTCGCCGGATGAACCGGTCCGCATGGGTAAGCCTTGCGGCCTCCCGGATCTCTTCCTCCGTAGCATCCGGTTTTCCATAGGCGATATTCTCCCGTACCGTTCCGTGCTTCAGCCAGGTTTCCTGCAGCACCATGCCATAATTGGCACGAAGACTCTTTCTCGTGATCCCCCGGATATCCGTTCCATCCACGGAGATACTCCCCCGGTCTACATCATAGAACCGCATCAGAAGATTGATCAGCGTACTTTTACCGCAGCCCGTGGGGCCTACGATGGCCACCCGTTTTCCGGGCTCCACGGAGAGGTTGAGGGACTTCAGAAGCTCCTTACTCTTGTCATAAGAGAAATGTACATCCTTAAGCTCCACATTTCCTTCGGCTTTTGAAAGGACCTTTGCATCCTCAGGCTCTCTTATCTCCGGTTCCTGCTCCAGAAGTTCAAACAGCCTCCTTGCACAGGCGATGGAGTTCTGAAGCTCCGTGATCACGCCGGAGATCTCGTTGAAGGGCTTGGTATACTGGTTGGCGTAGCTTAAGAAGCAGGTGAGCTCACCTACCGTAAGCCTGCCTGCCACCGCAAAGCTTGCACCCAGGATCCCTACCCCGGCATAGATCAGGTTATTGACAAAACGAGTGCCCGGATTCGTCAGGGAAGAAAAGAAGGTTGCTTTTTTGCTGGCGGTCTCCAGCTCGTCATTGATCTTTTCAAAACGATCCAGGGCTCTGGACTCATAGCCGAAGGCCTGAACCACCTTTTCGTTTCCCACCATTTCGTCCACCAGTCCGGTAAGCCGTCCTCTTTGTTCGGACTGTCCCCGGAACAGATGAAAGGTCTTCCTTGCGATAAAGGAGGCAAGGAATAAGGAAGCGGGAGTGAGCACCACCACCAGAAGGGCGATCCAGCCATTCAGCAGGAACATAAAGACCAGGGTGAACAGGATCGTCACGATGCCGGAAAACAGCTGAGCGAAGCCCAGCAGCAGTCCGTCGGAAAACTGGTCGATATCACTGATCATCCGGGAAACGATGTCCCCGGAAGACTGTTTGTCCATATAGTCCAGCGGGAGGTCCTGCATATGCCGGAAGGCCTGCACCCGGATATCCCGGACCACATGAAATACCACCCGGTTGCTCACCACATTCTGCAGCCACTGGGTAACGAAGGCCCCGCCCGTGAGCACGAGAAAGACAGTGATGATCTTCGCCAGAGTTTTAAACTCCACATTTCCGGGGCCGATGATATGATCCACTGCCCGGCCGGCCAGTATGGGAGAATAAAGCTGCAGGATCACGGTTGCTGCCGACAGCACCAGCGTGATCAGGATCAGGAACAGGTAGGGCTTAAGATAATGCAGGATCTTCTTCAGGGTATCCTTTGTAACCTTGTTTTTACGGGATTCAGCCATTTACTGCCACCCCCTCATCCTGTCTCAGCTGCGAACGACAGATTTCCTGATAGGTTTCGCAGGAGGAAAGGAGTTCGTCATGGGTTCCGATACCGGACACCTCACCGTCCTCCAGAACGATGATCCGGTCGGCAGTACGTACCGTGGAAACCCGCTGGGATACAAGGAACACCGTCATGCCGGCCGTGTTGCTGCGGATCGCCTTTCGTAATGCAGCGTCCGTGGCAAAATCCAGAGCTGAGGCGCTGTCATCCAGGATCAGGATCTGGGGCTTCTTCACCAAAGCTCTGGCTATGGTGAGCCTCTGCTTCTGTCCGCCGGACAGGTTTCTTCCTCCCTGGTTCAGCATAAATCCAAGACCGTCCTCCTTATCCTTCACAAAGGACTCTGCCTGGGCTGTACGGAGCGCATCCCAGAGCTCCTCCTCGGAAGCATCCGCATTTCCCCAGCGAAGATTCTCAGCGATGGAACCGGAGAACAGCACCGCCTTCTGCGGGACCACGCCGATCATTTCCCGAAGGGTCTTCTTCGGAAAGGCCTCAATCTGCACGCCATTTATCTTAATATCACCCTTGTTACGCTCATAGAATCTGGGCACCAGATTCACCAGTGTGGATTTGCCGGAGCCGGTACCGCCGATGATCCCGATGGTCTCTCCGGGGTTCGCATAAAAGGAGACTCCCTGAAGCGCCGGTTCTCCTCCTTCCGTATAGGAAAGGCTCACCTCCCGGAATTCCACCCGGGGTGCATCCGCCTTCATCTCTTCCTCCAGCTTATCCGGGAAGACGATGGAGGGAGCTGTGGCGAAGACCTCTTCCACCCGTTTTGTAGCGGCAATGGATTTCGTCATGGTAATGATCAGATTCGCCAGCTTGATCAGCTCCACAAGGATCTGGGACATATAGTTGACCAGGGCCACCACCTGTCCCTGGGTAAGGTCACCTGCGTCCACCCGGATCCCGCCGAAATGGATCAGCGCGGCGATACCGCAGTTCACGATCACGTAAGTCACCGGATTCATAAAGGCGGTGATCCTTCCCACAAAGGTCTGGGCCTTCATCAGCTGGTGACTTGTAGCCGCATATTCTTCTTTTTCTTTTTCTTCACGGTTAAAGGCCCGGATCACCCGGACGCCGCTCAGGTTTTCTCTTGTAAGCAGAGTCACCTGGTCCAGTTTGCCCTGAACCTTTCGATAAAGGGGGATCGATGCAAAGGTGATGGAGAACACCACCAGGATCAGCATCGGCAGAACGATGAGAAAGATCAGTGCAGTCTTCACATCAACGGTAAAGGCCATGATCACTGCACCGAACACAATGAAGGGAGAACGAAGGAAAAGCCGGAGGACCATATTTACGCCGGTCTGTACCTGGGTCGTATCACTGGTCATCCTGGTGACCAGGGTAGAGGTACCCAGCCGGTCCAGTTCCCGATAGGATAAAAGACTGATGTGACGGAACAGATCCAGCCTAAGGCGTTTACCCACACCTGCAGCCGCAACAGCGGAAAAATACTGGGCAGTCACCGAGCAGCCGAAGCCCACGGCGGCCAGGAGCAAAAGCACTCCGCCCATGGCATAGATGGTACCCCGGTCGTTGCCGCCGATACCATCATCGATCATTTTCGCTACAGCAAGCGGCACCAGCAGTTCAAAGATCGCCTCCAGCATCTTGAACAGTGGTGCCATGATCGCCTGTATTTTGTAATTTTTCAGATAACCGGCAACAAGTCTCATGAATTAAAAGCGAATCTCCTGCTTATCATTCCCCGGCAGCTTCCGGGGATGCTATTCCCTGATACAACCACGTTTTCAGCAGCTCCGTATTCTCTGCCAGCTTCGGCAGGAGCACGGACATTCCGTTGATCATTTCGTTGGTGTAGGACTTATCCGCAGGGACACGGTTGGAATCGCCGATATTCACGCCGTCCTTAACCACATAATACACATAGCCGAGGATCTCCATATCGGTCATATCCGTGGCAATATGGGGAATGATGGCATTGGCCAGATCCACCTGATCCGACAGCCCCAGCTTGGAGATCTTATTAAATGAAGCGGTCAGTACCTTCCGCTGGCGTTCCGTACGTTCATAGTCGGAGCGGCCCACATAACGGGTCCGGGAATAGGCAAGGACCTGATCCGGCCGAAGAAGATTCTTCCCTTCCTTCAGGTTCCAGTCAGACTCCGGAAGACCTTCCTCCAGATTCATGATATTTCCCGTTTCATTGAGATAATCCGCTTCCTGTGCGGTAAGCTCGATCTCCAGATCCCCCACCGCGGTCATGGCCTGAATGAAGCCGTCAAAATTGATCTCCACACAATTATCGATGGAAATGCCGAAATCCTGCTCAATGGTCTCTTTCAGCAGAGACGCGCCGCCGAAGGAAAAGGCGGCATTGATCCGGTTATCGCTGTAGCCCGGGATGGGAACATACATATCCCGCATGAAGGATACCAGATTGATCTTACCCTGCACCTTATTGATGCTGCAGAGGATGATACTGTCCGAACGATGGCTTCCCGTATCTCCGGGACGTCCGTCATGCCCGATGAGAAGGATATTTTTTATATCCGAATCCTTCATCACATCGGCATAAAGCTCATCCCATTTTACATCCTCCACATTAATGGTATCCGAAGCTCCCTCCACTTCCGTGGAACGTTCAAAGGTCTCCGATGCGGGATCCAGCCGTTCTTTCTCCTGGATCCGGGGAACTCTCGCCAGATAGACCTTAACGGCAATAAACACTCCCAGAGCGAGCACCACCAGTACGCTTCCCACAATGATGGAGACCTTCGCCCACCGGGGAAGACGTTTCTTTTCGGATTTTTCTTCTGTCTTACTCTCTTCTGCCTTTGTATCCTCAGTTTTTTTCTCGGTATTCTTGTCGCTCATTCTTTTCCCGTACCTTCTTATTACTTTATCGCAAGTCGAAAATGAAGGAATCCATAGCGGATCCCTTCATTTCCAAAATTCATTACCGGATATTTCAGATGTTAAAATAAGTGTTCTTCGCAGTATCGTTTTAATGCCTCGAAGCTCTCATGACTGATCACATGTTCCATCCGACAGGCATCTTCCGTAGCAATGACCTTATCTACGCCAAGAGCACACAGGAATTCTGAGATCACCTTATGACGCTCATAGATGGTTTCCGCGATCTTCTTCCCGTCCTCTGTAAGATAGATATATCCTGCATCCGTTACCGTGATCAGGTTCTTCTCACGAAGATTCTTCATGGCAATACTCACACTGGACTTTTTATATTCCAGCTCAGCGGCAATGTCTACACCTCTTACCACCGGAAGCTTCTCTGAAAGCATAAGGATCGCCTCCAGATAATTCTCCATCGATTCATTTGACTTCGTGTTATGCATAAGTTTCCCCTCATTTGCAAACAGAAAATCCTTAACCTTTCCGATTATAACAGATATACATATTACCCGCAAGGGTGAGATTCCCTCTTTTTCGTCTGATATTCCTTGCTGAGCCTAAGGATCTGACGGAGGAATTCCGCATATTCATCCACAAAACGATCCTCCACTCCCTCGGTAAGGCGGTTTATCATGGCCGTCTCCCTTCCGGGCTGGTATACGGCATCCTTGCTTCCGGATTTTATCTCTGCCACACGGTCCACCAGCTGCATGCGTCTGAGGAACAATTCCTTCAGCCGGTCATCCACCTGATCGATCTCTTTTCTTACCTCGTCCAGTCCCTGCAGTGTTCCGGGGTCCTTCCAGTTTTCCATTTTCCCGTCTCCTTTATTTCCGTTTTTTTGCGGTTTTCTCCTGTATTTCCTCAATAAATGGGGATCGCTTTACTGCCTTCTGTCCGATCATCGCCGGGACATACAGGTATAACCTGTGAATGGCCCTGGTCATCCCCACATAAAACAGTCTTCGTTCTTCCTCCACAGAGGCCGGCGCCTTGGATTTCTTATGGGGGATCACACCCTCCACGCAGTCGAGGATATGCACCTCCTGAAATTCCAGTCCCTTGGCGCTGTGCATGGTCATCAGCTGAACGCCCCGTTCCTCCTCGGAAGCGCCGTTCCCGGAGCGTTTGTAATTCTCTTCCTTCAGCAGCTCCTCATATGCCTCCGCAAAGGTAAGGAACTCCTGAATGGTCTGATAGGGCTCGGCCATGGCCATGAGCTCATCCATCTGTCCAAGGATCTCCTCCTGATCCATATTTCTTTCCTCAGCCAGATTCAGTATGCATTCCTCATACTCCATGGCCTTTCGGATATAATTGATCCCCGCCGCCGGCGGCAGGGTCCTGAGCCGCCGGATATCCCGTTTCAGCTCCTGGATATTCCTTTGGAGATAGACCTGTCCGGCAGATGCACGGACCAGCTGATCCAGATCCACCTGTTCCTGCTTCAGCATATCCCTTCGGATATATCTTACCGGCTTATTCATAAAATGCAGGAACCGGCTCCTGCTGTGATCTCCGTTGGCAAAAGCCAGATAATCCATGATGGGACTCACCGACATATGCCGGAAGATATTCGGAATGGCATCCCGCATGGTATAGGGGACACCTCTGGAACGAAGAAGCACCGACAGCTTCCTGGGATTTTCATTTGTCCGGTACAGAATGGCCATATCCGTGTAGGGTATGCCCTCCCGTCTTGCTTCCTCGATCCTTTGCAGGATCCTCAGGTTTTCCTCCTGATCATCCTTTACATTTACCACGTTCACCCATTCATCCGACGCCGTTTTCCTGGCGGCCCGAAGGGCCTTGGAGTAACGATGGACATTGTTTCCGATGAGCCTGGCGCTGGTATCCGTCACCACCGCGGGACACCGGTAATTGACCTCCAGGGTGATGGTCTTCGCCCCGGGGAACTCCCGGTCAAATCCCAGCATGATCTCCGGTCTCGCTCCGCGGAATCCGTAAATGGACTGATCATCATCGCCCACTGCGAAAAGATTATCCCTGGGATGTGCCAGAAGCTTCAGGATCTCATATTGGATCCGGTTGGTATCCTGATATTCGTCCACCAGGATGTAGGGATACATTTCTCTGATCCGGTCCAGGATATCCGACCGCTCCTGCAGAAGCTCGTAACACATTTTCTGCATATCATCAAAATCGATCTTATCCTCTCTCCGTTTTTTCTCCTGAAACTCACGGTACAGCCTGCGGAACTCCTCTGCCGGCAGATCCCGGCTGTAATAATCATCGATATCCACCATATCGTTGGAGATCCGGTCCAGCTGCTGCAGCACGCTGGCAATGGTCTCGTCGTTGTTTCCGTATTCCGGGGAAATACCGGTCAGGATCCCCCGGATCCACTGATAGCGGACAGCCTCCTGCAGAACACTGTCCATGGGCAGCTTATATGCCGTCCGTACGATCCAGAAAAAGAAGGCATGAAATGTGGAAAAACGGACGCCTCCGGATTTCCGGTCCAACCGGGCATACCGCTGTTCCATGGATACCGCAGCTGCCCGGGTAAAGGTGATCACCAGGATCTGTCCGGGGATCACCTTACAGTTTTTCACCAGGTGATTGATGCGATTGAGGATAACGGTAGTCTTCCCCGACCCCGGTGTACCCAGCACAAGGAGCGGACCTTTATTCCAGCGGATCGCTTTTTTCTGTTCTTCGTTAAAGTCCATAATCCTGCCTCGCACATAGAGAAAGAGAGCTGCTGCATAGCAGCAACTCTCGGTAATTCATTCGACAGAGAATTCCAAATTAAAGATTTGCACCACAGCACTTCTTATACTTCTTGCCGGATCCGCAGGGACAGGGATCATTACGTCCGATCTTCGGCGGCTTGATCACCGTATGAGAGGACTTCTCCTTCTTATAAAGCTCCTCCTGCTTCTCCTTGGTAAAGATGGCATCCCACTGCGGCAGTGTATACAGCCATTCTGCATTACACTGAACCATGTTCATATACAGCTTCTCGGGATCGATACGGATGACAACCTTGGTCTCCTCCGTAACATTGTCCAGATCATTGGATGTGATCAGACTTTCATCGATACCATCCATGAATCCGGTCATGGTCTCAATGTCCGTGCCGTAACGTTCAGCAAGCTCCGGGATGGTTCCCTCAACTACCTGCTTGGGATCAGCCAGCAGCTTCTCGTAGATCCCCTTCTCAACCGTAAAATACTCTTTCCAGAAATTCTGTCCTTCCGGTGTCCGCTCGTCAAGGCCGTATGCGTGATCCCGCCAGTCCTTCAGAAGTCCCATAATCTATCTCCTTTTTGTCATAAATAATGTTCGATCACATAAAAACAACGCCCATTATATCAGATGGTTTTCCCTGTTTCAAGAAGAAAAAACCTTTTTCAGCCAAAGAGCGATGTAAAGAAGGATTGGATAAATGATCAGGCAGAAAAGCACTGCCATGGTATACTGGCTTCCGGTGATGAGGCAGATGATAAACCAGACAAATAAAGCGGCAAGAACAGCCAGGGCCAGGATCGCCAGAACCCGGGAAACCGCGCTCTTTTTCTTACCGCCGGCCGCCTGAACCTCCAATCCCTCTGCTTCCCCATTTTCTTCCGGTTTGCTCCGGATCACCTCTTCATCTATATTTTTCACCGAATCCGCTTTTTCTTTCAGCGTTTTATTTCCCATCCCTAATTCCTATCTATACTCCTTATCCGTCATTTCCGTCCGCATCTCCTCTGAGATGACGGAGCCAGGAACCGATCCTTTTTTCCTGCCCCATTTCCGTAGGTTCATAGAACCTTGTACCCAACAGCACATCCGGAAGATATTGCTGCTTCACATAGTGCTCGGGATAATCATGGGCATATTGATATCCCACATGTCCCAGTTCCTTTGAGCCTTCATAATGAGCATCCCGAAGATGCAGCGGCACCTCGGCATTTCCGTATTTCTTCACCGCTTCACCGGCTGCGAAAATGGCATTCGTCACCGCATTACTCTTGGGTGCGCAGGCCACATAGGTTGCTGCATGGGCCAGGATCAGCTGGGACTCGGGAAGTCCCACCCGTTCCACTGCCTGGGCAGCTGCGACCGCCACCATAAGCGCCTGAGGATCTGCATTTCCCACATCCTCACTGGCACAGATCATGATCCGTCTGGCGATAAAGGTAACGCTTTCCCCTGCATACAGCATCTTCGCAAGATAATAGACCGCAGCGTCCGGATCCGATCCTCTCATGGATTTGATGAAGGCGGAAATGGTATCGTAATGATTATCGCCTTCCTTATCGTAATGGATATTTCTTCGCTGGATGCATTCCTCCGCCACCGGCACGGTGATCTCGATCCTTCCGGTCTCGGGATCCGGGGGTGTGGTCAGGATTGCCAGCTCAACCGCATTCAGAGCATGCCGGGCATCTCCCTCAGCCATATCCGCCAGGAAGTCCACAGCATCCTCCGTGATCCGGGCATTGTATGCACCCATACCCTGTTCCTTATCGGTAACAGCCCGCCGGATCAGGACAGCGATATTCTCTTTATTCAGGGGATTCAGGCGAAATACCGTTGAACGGGAGATCAACGCCCCGTTGACCTCAAAATATGGATTCTCTGTTGTGGCACCGATCAGAATGACCGTTCCGTCCTCTACATAAGGAAGCAGGAAATCCTGCTGCGCTTTGTTAAATCGATGGATCTCATCAACAAAGAGTATGGTTTTCCTGCCGTACATACCGAGGGTATCCTTTGCTCCTGCTACAACGGCTTCCATATCCTTCTTCCCCGATGTAGTGGCATTGATTTCTTTAAACTCGGCTTTTGTAGTATTTGCAATTACATAAGCCAGGCTGGTCTTTCCCGTTCCCGGTGGTCCGTACAGGATCACCGAAGACAGCTTATCCGCCTGGATTGCCCGCGTGAGCATCTTTCCCGGTCCCAGGATATGTTCCTGTCCGACCACATCCGAAAGCTTCTTCGGACGAAGACGCCTTGCCAGCGGAGACTCTTTCCTTCCTCCCTGCTCCCGCATAAAATCAAAGATGTCCATACTTCAAAACTCTTTCCCTAAAATGCTCTTACTGTTTCTCCAGGACACCAAGCTTTCTTATGATGGCATCAAATCTGGTCACATCAATGGGCTTACAGATATAATCATCATAATCTTCACTTGCATAGGAAGCGTCAAAATCCTCATCCAGCGCACTGATCATCACTACCTTGCATCTGGATATCCGGGGTATACCCAGCTTACGCTCCGCATCCCGGATAGAAGCAAGGGCCTTATAACCATCGATCTTCGGCATCATAATGTCCAGGCAGACCAGATCAAAAAAATTCTTCTCCGATGCTGCAGCAACAAACGTATCTACAGCCTGAATACCATCCGTTGTCAGTGTGACTTCTCCATAGCGGGCAAGCAGCTTCGAGAGGAACTTTCCGCTCGCAACATCATCCTCTGCAACCAACACTCTCATTTCCAATCCTCCAAACCTGTAATAATGATTCTTATTTAGCAATAATCTCACAAAGCTTTTCAATGAACATACACATATCCATCCGGAAGCTTCCCTTATGAATCCCGAACCTGCGCTTCAGGCAGGCGGCATGCATATATCCATGCACCAGATCTGCCAGTTCCTCAGACCTCAAGTCATCTCTGATCTCTCCTGCATCCAGTGCATCTTGAAACAGGTTGGTCACAAAAACTCTTCTGCCCTCCGCTCCGGCGACCATGATGTCTCTGGTAGCAGGAATGTGCAGCAATTCCTCATATTGCAGCATAAGTACCGACAGCGACGAATAGTTTTCAAAATAGATCGCATAATCTTCTACGTAAGCTTTGACCTTCTCCAGACAGGTACCCTGCTTGGACTGGATCGTCTTTCGGATACCTTTATCAAACCGGAAAAAGTATTGTGCCACATCTACAAGCAGTTCATTTACGTCGCCGTAAAAACGATAGAGCAACGGTTCCGAAAGATTGGCTTTCTGAGAAATCGTTTTTGTCGTCAAGCTACTGAGTCCTGAATCACTTATAATTTCAATGGCAGTGGAGATAATTCGATCTTTCGTCGAAATGAAACTCTCTGTCATCAGATATCCCCCTTTAGATTTATTAAACATGCACAAAAAACAGTTTTTTTTTCGTTACCCCATACACACATATTCTATTTCTAAACCATGAATTTGTCAATAAAAAGAGCCGGTCTTGTGACCGGCTCCGCATTCTCATGTAAACGGTATAATTATCTATTAAACGATACTAACGTTGGTTGCCTGCGGTCCTTTGTCACCATCGGTCACATCATACTCAACGTTCTGTCCTTCCTTAAGTGTTTTGAATCCTTCCATATTCAGACCGGAATAATGCACAAATACATCCTTTCCATCTTCACCGGTAATAAATCCATAACCCTTCTGATCACTAAACCATTTCACTGTGCCTTTTGCCATTTTAATGTCCTCCAAAACGAAAATAAAATCCGTGCTGCTGTAGCACAAATTCCATTTTATCACAGCGAAGGAACAACGTCAAGGCAAATCGAAGGCCGACCTGGGAGGTATTAAGTTTTCATCCGCTTCTTTTACTGCACGATCTCAAAGCGATCCTCCTCCACCGAGTAGTAATACAGCGAATCCGATAATATTTCCGTCCGGTTCAGCACCTCGGTATTGACCTCCTGAATGATCTCCTTTAATCGATCTGCCGGAGACTCTTCTCCGGAACCTTCTTCCTGCTCCGGATCAGACGCAAACCCGACAGGAATGGCCAGAAGCTCATCCATACTGGAGGGAATAAGATAATATGCCTCTCCTACCGTTTCATAGATCCTTTTACCGATGCCCGGATAGATCACGGCAACGCTGCCGGAAAGCCCGTTATCTGTTCCGCAGTAGTAAAAGGGACTGGGCCCGGGAAGGAATTGGCAGGGATCCATATTCCCATGCCCGGAAAAGATATTCTTGATCACCTCATCCAGCTTTTCGATCCTTTCCGGATACCTCCGCATGGTATTCTCCAATGCGGTATCATATAACTCATCGAAGGTCTGGCCCCAGAATTCAAAGAGTTCATGAGAAACCCGCATACAGCCTCTTCTTCCGCCGCATCGGATCTCCCATTCCATGATGATAGCCAGGTCCAGGAAGCTCCGATAGGGCCCCTTCTTCAGTGTTTCGGCATTCATTTCTCTGTTTACGACAGAAAGTACCAGATGATCCGGAATCTCTTCCCTTCGAAACATTTCCCTGCTGGATCCCTTATTCTCCAGGCACACCGTCGGAGATACGATCTCTGCGGCATATTGAAAATCCCTGGTCAGCCGATCCACCACATCTTCCCATAATCCATCTTCCTGCAATTCAGAGATATGATCCGGAAGATACCGTTCAAGATAGATACAGGGGGAAAGATTCTCACCCTTCTTTTCCATCTGGATCCCGATCATCTTCGTTCCGTTGTTTTTAACCATTTCCTCCGTGGAGAAACGCAACATCTCCGGATCCAGTTCGGGATCATTTTTCAACATCTGCGCTTTAAGCATCTCCGGAAGCTTTTCCCGGATCATGAGCGCAATGTCTTCATTTGTTTCTACTGCTTTTTGAAGTGTTTCTGTTTTCATATAGACTGCTCCTTTGTCTTCTGATAAAATCTTTTGATCTATTCTGAAAACAAAGTGCAGAAACGAAAGCGACAGATCAGGATCTGTTATTGGGAACCCGATCAGATAATTCCGTTCAGGAACCATCATGCCCCTCTGGGTATGGGACATGACGAAGCCTTACCCGAAAGAATCATTCATTCTCGTTCTCCGGATCAAAGGTATCCCCATCCGCTTCAGCAGCCGGGGTTGAAGCATTCTCCGTGCCCACTCCAAGGATGGCACGTACCTTATCCTCAACCTCCTTCATCACTTCAGGATTATCCTGCAGATACTGCTTTGCATTCTCGCGTCCCTGTCCGATCTTCTCCCCAAGATAGGAATACCATGCACCGGATTTTACGATCACGTCGTATTTCGATGCAAGATCAAGGATATCGCCGGAGCGGGAGATCCCCTGTCCAAACATGATATCAAACTCTGCTTCTCTGAAGGGAGGAGCCACCTTGTTCTTTACTACCTTTACCCGGACGTGATTACCGATGACCTCGCCGTTTTGCTTCAGCGACTCCACCCGGCGCACATCCAGTCGCACTGAGGAATAAAACTTCAGCGCGCGTCCACCCGTGGTGGTTTCGGGATTTCCGAACATCACACCCACCTTCTCACGGAGCTGATTGATGAAGATCACCACACAGTTCGTCTTATTGATCACTGCCGTAAGCTTACGAAGAGCCTGAGACATGAGTCTTGCCTGAAGACCCACATGCGAATCTCCCATCTCCCCGTCGATCTCCGCCTTCGGAACAAGCGCAGCCACGGAGTCGATCACCACGATATCCATCGCTCCGGATCTCACCATGGTCTCCGTGATCTCCAATGCCTGTTCGCCGTTATCCGGCTGAGAAATGTAAAGATTATCGATATCGACACCGATCTTCTTTGCATAAACCGGATCCAGTGCGTGCTCCGCATCGATAAATCCGGCTATTCCGCCATTCTTCTGTACCTCGGCGATCACATGAAGGGCCACCGTGGTCTTACCACTGGATTCAGGTCCGTAGATCTCCACCACACGACCTCTGGGCATACCGCCGATACCAAGGGCGATATCCAGGCTGAGGGATCCTGTGGGGATAGCTTCGATCCCCATATCCGCTCCCCGGTCTCCGAGCTTCATGACCGAGCCCTTGCCAAACTGCTTTTCAATCTGAACAAGCGCTGCATCCAGCGCCTTTAACCGTATTTCCCTGTTACTGTCCACATTCCCCGTAACCTTGTTCTCTGTTTTACCGCCAGCCATATAAGCCTCCCAAAATGAAATAATTGATCCATAGAATCCATAGAATACTTTCGCCGCAGCGTGCGACCTCGTGTCGAACATTCAAACGTCTGTTCGAACAATATCCATACTATACCATCTGCCTCAGCTTGTCAATAGGGAATCATACGATACCGCATAAAAGAAAGCGAAAAGAATCTTCAGAAACTGTAAAAGATATGATTTGCGTTTTGTATTGTACCATAATTGCTTTTTATTTTTCAATACCTTATAATCATTTTGCAAATGTAATGACGATCCATAAGGAAGGGTTTCCATGTCTGTTCTGTCCATCATCAGCGAATATAATCCCTACCACCGGGGACACGCCTATCTGCTCGAGGAAGCAAAACGGTTTACCGGCGCATCCCATGCCATAAGCATAATGAGCGGGAACTTCTCCCAGCAGGGGCATCCCATGCTGGCCGATAAGCTTTCCCGTGCCTCAGCCGCAGCACAGGCCGGGATCGATCTGGTATTTGAGATCCCCGTGATCTATGCCACCGGAAGCGCCGGTGATTTTGCCGAGGGCGCGGTCTCCCTGCTTCATGCTCTGGGAAATGTGGACTGGCTGTGCTTCGGCGTGGAGGACCCTGACCCTGAGCTCTTTAACCGGGTGACCGACACATTGCTTTCGGAACCCGCAGCCTTTCGATCCGCTCTGGATCGTTCCGTAAGAGAAGGTTTCTCCTTCCCTTCCGCCAGAGAAAATGCCCTTGTTTGCGCTCTCGGAGAAGACGTCCGGGGCTTCCTGCGCCGTCCCAACAACATTCTGGGCATTGAATATATCCTCATGCTGAAGCGGCTGGGCTCTTCCATCCGGCCGGTGATGATCCGTCGTATGGGAGAATATCATGCAGAAAGCGGTGAATCCGGTTTTTCCTCCGCTTCCGCCATCCGGAGCAGACTGATCCCTCTTTCGCCGGAGGACCGCAGATCCTTACTGGAGAAGGAACTGCCGGCGGGATCCTATGACCGGTATGCAGCCCTTTCCCACCTTCCGATCCTGACGGATGATCAGTATACCCCCTTTCTCACTGCCAGGCTGCTTTCGGCTCCGGGAAGGGGAACCGAACCGCTCCCGGAGCCGGAGGACCTTCCCCTGGACATGACGACAGCGGTCTATCGACGGCTGATGGATATCCCCCTGCCGGCAACCTGGACAGAAGCAGTAAATGCTCTTCATACCAAAAACGTCACCATGAGCAGGATCACCCGCAGTCTCCTGCACCTTATGCTGGGGATCACCAACGGGGACCGGCGCAGACTGAAGGAGGACGGATGCATCTTTTACGCTAATCTTCTCAGCGCCCGCAGAGAAAGCACCCATCTTCTCCGCAGATTACAGGAAACGGCCCGGATCCCGGTCATCTCCAAACGATCCGCCTATTCCCCCGACCCCACAGGCTCCGCCGCCCGGCTCTGGCAGCTGGATAAAAATGCCACGGATCTCTATAATCAGATGCTTTTCCTCGCCGGAGGAGAACGGCTGAAGGACGAATCCCGGAGCAAGCCCCGGATCGTTGGTCAGGACGAATAGCTTTCCACATTTCATACAGCATAAAAAAGGCATTTCCTCTTTCGCATCCTGTGCGCAAGAAGAAATGCCCATTTTATTATCTTACGGCCTCTTATTCATCTAAGAAGTCATCATCGAAATCATCATCATCTTCTTCGTCATCGTCAAAGTCATCGTATCCATCCGATGCCTTGTCTGCCTTCCTCGGAGACTTCTGCGGCTTTGCTGCGGATACATCCTCATCAGGATCATCGTCCAGATCATCATCAAACTCATCCGGATCAAAGTCATCATCCAGGTCGTCCAGATCATCATCAAAGCCATTCGCATTGTAATTATTGGTCTGATTCGCCGGATAGTTATTTGCGTAACCGCCCTGTGCTGCCGGAACGGTGGGGACGGGTGCAACGCCGGTCAGAAGACTGATGCTGGTATCTACCTCGCTCATATTGGTCTCCAGGGTAAATACACTGTTCTCCAGGCTGTCGATCAGATTCTTGTAATTCTCACGGTCTGCTTCCAATGTGGCAGCAAAGAAATTCCGCATATCCGACAGCTTCTGCTTCGTATAGTTCATGGCGCCGAGACGAACCTCATTTGCCTCTGCATTTGCATCGGAGAGGATACGGTCAGCTTCTGCTCTTGCAGCCTCCAGGATCTCATTGGCACGGATATTGGCAAGCTCTGTAATATGATTGGTATCCACAAGACGGTTGGCTTCATTTACAGATTCGGAAATGATCGCGTCAGAACGGGTTCTTGCGGAAGCAAGGATCGCCTCCTTGTTGCGCATAATCTTCTTGCAGCGCTCGATCTCGCTGGGGAGCTTAAGCTTCAACTCGCTGAGCAGCTTTTCAAATTCATCCTTCGGAACAACGATCTTGTTGGATGAGAGCGGCTGATATTTACAGTTATCGATAAATATCTCGATCTCATTGATCATTTCCTCAACGCCTTTTTTTCCCATTTTTCCATCCTCCCTGTTCGGATAATTATGTATTCCCGATTCAAATCCATCGTGTTATGGAACTAAGTTTCTGATCAGTGAACGATCCCCTTCTCGATCATGACGCGCAGAACATTTTCCGGCACAAAATCCCGAAGCGGAACTTGATATCTGGCATATTCACGAACAACCGAGGAACTGACATGCGAAAACTTTGGATCCGTGGGGAGAAACAAGGTTTCTATCTCCGAAACGGTTTCCGTGCCATCGTTTTCCGACCTGGTTATCCGGGATGCAATACGGTTCACCTGGGCCATCTGCAGTTCCATATCAAAATCCATCAGCTCCCTCAGCCCCCGGATGATCACCGCATCGCCCTTTGACCGGACAAAATCCACGAGAAGCCCTTCAAAGCTTTCCACCGTAACGCCCGGAATACCCCGACATACATCACGCAACATTATAACACGGTCTTCTAAAGAAAACAATGGTGACTTTTTTTCGGAATTCACCAGAACTCCCACCACTACATGGTCAAACAATCCCGCTGCACGCTGTATCAGATCCAGGTGTCCAAGGGTCACCGGATCAAAGCTTCCGGGATACACTGCTGTCTTCGCCATCAGTCAACGCCCTCCTGCTTCTCCTCATTCAGTCTCAGGAAAATATGCTTATTGGATTTATATGCCTTTACCTTCTCGATCTCGAACCTTGTGGCTTCCAGATAAGACATATCCTCCTCCAGCGCTGCTTCCACCACGATCCGTACGTTTGGATTCTTGAACTTCTTTTTTTCCAACGCCAGGAGCGCACCCTTTTCCAGCTCATGGTGGTAAGGCGGATCGATAAAGATCACGTCAAAATCCACCACCGAAAGCCCTCGCACATAAGAGATGGCGTCGGAAAGAAGGATATCCGCTTCCTCTTCAAACTTTGTAAAATGGATATTCTCCCGGATCACCGATACGGCCTTCCTGCTGTTTTCCACAAATACCGCATGACGCGCTCCCCGGGACAATGCTTCGATCCCGATGGCCCCGCTCCCGGCAAAAAGATCCAGGAATCTCGCCCCCGGCACATCGTTCTGAAGCACATTGAACAGTGTCTCCTTATATCGATCCGCCGTAGGTCTCGTGGCATCTCCCTCCAGACTTCGGAGAGGAAGACTTCTTCTGGTACCTGCTATCACTCTCATTTTATTGCCTCATTTCCTGTAGTGGTCTTCTCGTATCATTTCATGGAATTCTTGATCCATAAGCCGGTCTCGGACAGTTCGTCGTCACTCCAATCCGAGGTCTTTTCGCAATCCGACCGGATCAGTGCGGAAGACTCTGCCTTATTGGAAATATTCCACGCCGCATAGGACAGCCCGTAATCCTCGATCAGCTGATACCAGGCATTTGCGGATTCATAATCTATAGCGCCATTTCCGGAAGCGTCACAGATGCTGAACTCGGAGATAAAGATGGGAAGGCCCTTATCTCTTGCCTCCGTAAGCTTGTCCCTGAGATTATCCTTATGGGTGGCCGCATAGAAATGCAGGGTGTACATGATATTCTTCTCACCCTCGATGGGATCCTCCGCCGCCTTATCCACATCCTGGGACCAGGTGGGGGTACCCACGATGATCACTGCATCCGGAGCATTCTTCCGGATCACCGGGATCACCTTTTCGGCATAATCCTTGATATCCTGCCATTTGGTCCCGCCGTTGGGCTCGTTACAGATCTCATACAGCACATTCTTATAATCTGCATATTTCTTCGACATCTCATCAAAGAAGAGGATCGCATCATCCTGATTGGTCTTCGGGTTGTTATCACTGAGGATATGCCAGTCAATGATCACATACATTCCCAGCTTCGATGCATACTCCACGCCCTTTTCCACCAGGGCTTTCAGATCTTCCTTATTTCCATCGGAGCAGTACCCACCGCTTTCTCCCGTATACATGGCAAGACGGATCAGATTGGCTCCCCATTTATCCCGGAAGGTCCGGAAGGCCTCTTCATTTACATAGGCCGGGAACCAGGCGATACCGTGGGTGCTGACACCCTTCAGCTGATACAGCTTACCGCTTTCATCCACCAGGTCCACACCCTTTACGGAGAGGGCACCATGCTCTTCCAGCGGTGTTCCATTTTCCGGCTCCACCACCCGTTTCTTCTCAATATCCGCAGCCGTGGGGATCTCAATGGTTTCCTCACACAGCTTGCCGGAGAGATAGACCTCGGCCGCATCGGTCTTCACCTTCCTGGATGCAGCCTCATCCTTAAATTCCACCTGGAAGCCCAGATTGGTGGTGCCTTTTCCCGCAATGGACGTATTGAAATCCACCGGCTTTGCCGACAGCACCCCATCCTCAAGGGCAAATTCCGCGCACCAGCCGTCTCCAAGGGTTCCGTCCTCAAATCCCGGGATCCTTACCTCCCAGTCCTTGATGGTATCCGCCTTCATATTGTGAATATCCACACTGTACTGAACCACAAAGCCGTTGGCGGACTGCCAGGAATTTCCGCCGTTAACCGTGGCATAAACCGCAGGTCTTATGACGGTTTTTGCATCCTCCTTATCTCCCTCGGTCTTCTTCTCGGTTGCTTCTTCCGTCTGATCTTCCGACTTTGCTTCTGTTTTTTCTTCCGACGTTTTTTTCTTCCGTCTCGTTTTCCGTCTTATCCTCTTTGGCCTTCGTGGTACTCTTTACATGCTTCTCTGTTGAAGTTTCAGAGGAGGTGGTGGCAGTTTCCTTTCCCTCAGAGCTTCCCAGCTTGTCTACGATGATATATCCCACCAGGAATACCACCGCCACCGCAAGAAGGATGATGGCGATTTTCCCCTTCCTGCCCATGGTCCTGTTTTCATGAGGCGCCGGCGCTTCCGGTGTATTTGACGTATTCTTCTGCTCGTCCATTTCCAGTATCTCCTTACATGCATCAATATCGTTACACTTTTGCTATGATCCCCCTCCGGAAAGCACAAGCTCCTGGGCAGCCTTAAGCTGGGCGGCGTGATCATAGATATTTGCGACCTTAAACATCAGATCCCCGCTCTGACGGACACCGAAGAAATCTCCAGGCCCCCGCAGCCTGAGGTCCTCAGCCGCGATATGAAATCCGTCATTGGATTCCTCCAGTACCTTTAACCGGTTTACGGATTCCTCCGTTTTCTTTACATGGATAAATATGCAGTAGGACTGGGCATCTCCCCGTCCCACCCGGCCTCGCAGCTGATGCAGTTGGGCAAGACCAAAGCGTTCCGCATTTTCGATCATCATGACCGTGGCGTTGGGATTGTTGATCCCCACCTCGATCACCGTGGTGGCCACAAGCACCTGGATCCTGCCGGAGGAAAAATCATGGAGGACCCTCTGCTTTTCTTCCTCCTTCATCCTTCCGTGAAGCGTGCCGACGCTGATCCTGTCCCCGTATATCCCCCGGAGACTTTCGGCATAGGCCCCCACATTTTCCAGCTCGGTGCCCTCGTCGTCCTCCACCTTCGGGCAGATCACATAGGCCTGATGCCCCTTCGCCACCTCACCGGCAATGAATTTATAGGCAGTAGGACGGTAATCCGTACCTACCACACAGTTTAAGATCTTCTTTCTTCCTCCCGGAAGCTCTGTGATCAGGGAAATGTCCAGATCCGCGTACAGGATAATGGCAAGGGATCTGGGGATAGGGGTGGCGCTCATGACCAGCACATGGGGAAGGTCTCCCTTCTCAGCCAGCTGATCTCTCTGCCGCACACCGAACCTGTGCTGCTCGTCTGTTACCACAAGCCCCAGCTTCCGGAAAAGAACTCCCTCCTGGATCAGGGCGTGGGTTCCGATGACCAGATCGATGGTCCCGTTTTTCAAGCCTTCCTTCACCGCCCGTTTCTCCTTTGCGGAGAGGGAGCTCACCAGGAGCGCCACCTTGATGGGGGTATCCCCGGAAGAAAAAAGCGCGGAAATATCCTGAAAATGCTGCATGGCCAGGACCTCTGTAGGAACCATCAGGGCTCCCTGGCGGCCGGATCTTACGGTGACATACAGTGCGGCCGCGGCAACAATGGTCTTTCCGCAGCCCACATCTCCCTGGATCAGCCGGTTCATCACCGTTCCTCCGGACATATCCGTCAGGATATCCTGCAGGGCACCCTGCTGTCCGTCCGTAAGCCGATAGGGCAAACGATCCAGCAGCATCTTAAGCGCATCTCTTGCTTCCTCTGTGATCCGAAAGTCACTGGAAAGCGTCACATTTTCCTCCCGCATGGCCTTCACCGACAGAAGGAAATGGTAGAATTCATCAAACGCGGTCCGCTCCAGGGCCCGCCTGAGTTCGGCTTCGTCCCTGGGGAAATGGATGCTCTGCACCGCATCCCTGTGTTCCATCAGCCCGTAACGCTCACGGACCTCTTTAGACAGCTCATCCTGCAGCGAACGGATCGCCTCCGCAGCCCCCTGAAGGGCCTTTTTCAGCTGATGATTCTTTACTCCGGCTGTGAGCGGATAAACCGGTTGAAGAACACTCAGCATATCCTGATATTTATACAGGGAATAATACTCGGGCATTTCCATGACCCGTTCCCTTCCCTTGATCCTGACGATCCCCACGAAACAGAAGGTTTCTCCCTTTCGCAGGATATTCCGGATATAGGGGCTGTTATACCATACCAGCTTCACGCTGCCGGATGCATCACGCACAGAAAGGGTCGTGATAACATATCGCGGCCCCTGATGTGTCTTTACTTCGGTGCATACGGTCCCCTGGATCGTAACGCGTTCAAAATCGGACGCCTCACTGATGGGAACAGGCTTCTCATAGCCCACATATCTTCTGGGATAATAGGACAGCAGATCCTGCACCGTTTCGATATTCAGTTTCCGAAGACTATCGGCCGTTTTCTCTCCGATACCCCGTATAGCCGTAACCGGATCCTGCAGCTTCATGTCATTCTCTACTCAATGGAAATCACATAGTAATAAATAGGCTGTCCGCCGTCGTGCAGGTCAATATCCACCTCCGGATATTTCTCCTGCAGCTTCCCGGCCAGCGCCTCTGCGTCTTCTTTTGTCGTATCCTCTCCGTAATACAGAGTGATCAGCCCCGCCTCATCATCCATCATCACATCCACCATGCGAAGAGCAACATCCGGGATCTCCTTACCCACCACGGCTATGCCGTTGTCGTTGATCCCCATGATATCCCCTTTAAGGATGGATTTACCGTCTACGGACGTATCCCTTACAGAGAAGGTAACCTCTCCGGTCTTCACCGCAGAAAGCGCTGCGGTCATCTCCGCCCGGTTCTTCTCCGCGTCAAGGCCCTCGGCAAAGGCGATCATGGCACTTATTCCCTGGGGAACGGTCTTGGACGGGATAACGATAAGGTTTTTATCCTTGCATATACTTGCCGCCTGATTGGCTGCAAGAATAATATTCTTGTTGTTGGGAAGGACGAATACGTTCTCCGCATTCACCTCGGCCACGGCATTCAGCACATCCTCCGTGCTGGGATTCATGGTCTGTCCGCCGGAAAGCACCACATCCACGCCGATCTCCTTCAGGATATCCGAGATCCCGGTGCCTGCCGCAACGGCAACAAATCCGTATTTCTTCGGCGGAAGCTCCGGTTTCTTCGGTGCTTCCGGTTTCTTACCGGCTGACTCCACGTTCTGATTTTTTTCGGCGTTCCTCTCATATTTGATCTGGCGGAACGCCTCCTCCTGAGCCTCGGCCCTCTGCTTCTCCTGCTCCATGGAAACACGCTCGGAATGCTCTTCCTTCATGTTGTCCACCTTCATTCTGGTAAGAGAACCGTATTCCAGACCTTTCTCGAAGGCATTTCCGGGATGGTTGGTATGAACATGTACCTTCACCAGCTCCTCATCCGCAACGCAGACAAGAGAATCACCGATGGAAAGGAAATACTCCTTCAGGCCTTCCACTTCCTCATCGGTAAGCTCCCGGTCCAGAAGGATGATAAACTCCGTACAATAGGCAAATTTGATATCTGCGGTGGAAATACTGTCATTTCCACTGCCGGACGCATGCTTCTCCGGATAGGAAGGTCTCGCCTTGGGGACATCCTCCAGGATCCCCGCTCCTCTGGCAAGACGTACCGGCGCTCCGGTCTTGTCCTCGATCTCTTCACCCCGTAATCCGGCAAGGATACCCTTCAGGATCTCGATCAGTCCCTGTCCGCCGGAATCCACAACCCCCGCCTCTGCCAGTACAGGCAAAAGCTCCGGGGTATGCTCCAGCACATCCTCGCCATACGCGATCACTTCATCAGCAAATTCAACGATGGGCCGGGTCTCATCCGCCTGCACCAGCTCCGAAGCCTTCTCTGCGATCCCCCGGGCAACTGTGAGGATCGTACCCTCCTTCGGCTTCATCACGGCCTTGTATGCGGTTTCAACGCCACGTTCAAATCCTGCGGCGATATCCACCAGGGTAAGCTCCTTCTTTCCCCGGATCTCCTTGCAGAATCCGCGGAACAGCTGGGAGAGGATAACACCGGAATTGCCTCTCGCACCGCGAAGAGAACCACCCGAGATCGCCTTGGCCAGGGTGTCAATGGTAGGATTCTGCTGCTCCTTGACATCCGCTGCGGCCGCCATGATGGTAAGTGTCATGTTGGTACCGGTATCTCCGTCCGGCACCGGAAACACATTCAGCTCGTTGATATATTCTTTATTGTTACTGAGATTGTTCGCGCCATCCAGAAAAAGCTTCCGGAACGTCAGGGCGTCAATAGTATTCACTGTGCTCTCCTCCATGGGTAATCAATCGATCAGTCGATCACGCGAACGCCTTCGACAAATACATTGACCTGTTTTACTTTCATATGGGTAAAGTCCTCCACCTGATACTTCACTGTGTTGATCAGGTTGCTGACCACCGTTTTAATGCTTACGCCATAAGCAACGATGATATGGAATGCTATGGTGATCTGTCCGTCCTCATCCTGAGTAACGGCCACGCCCTTGCCAATGGAATTGCCCTGAAGCAGCTTGGCGATACCGTCCCGCACACTGATGGTGGACATGCCCACGATCCCGAAGCAGTCCAGCGCCGCATGTCCCGCAAATTCTTCAATGACACGCTGATCTATGGCGATCTGACCATTTGCATTCTCGATCATATTCTTATGGATGTTCACTGTGTTTTTCTTCTCTGTTGTTTCCGAAATCCCTTCAGCCATACGCCCCCTCCTTTACCGTACAGAATCACACATACTGTCCTATTCTAACAGTTTTTCTATGAAAAGGGAAGTCCTTTACCTCGTATTATCCATGAAAAAACCCGGCGGTTTTTAGTAAAATTTTGAAAAATCGAAAATAACTCTTGCATAGTCGGGAATTATCTGTTATTATAACCCTTGTTGCGGCCTGAAGAGGGCAAATATCTAAATGCGAAGGAGGTGCCTCGAAGCCATGGCTAAGTGTTTTTACTGTGAAAAGTCTGCTCACTTTGGAAATAATGTGAGCCACTCCCATAGAAGATCCAATCACATTTGGAAGTCCAACATTAAGCGTGTACGCGCTGTTGTTGATGGTACACCCCAGAGAATCTATGTATGTACTTCCTGTCTGAAGTCTGACAAAGTAACACGTGCGTAGTTTTCAGATCACATGCATTACTTAAAAGAGCACCGGTCCCGGTGCTCTTTTAATGTTGCTCTCAAGATTCTGTTTTTGATCAGAATTCTTCATCCGGCAGAGTCTTAACGGTCTCCTCTACCTCCTGGGTCTCCTCATCCTTCTTTCGTTTTCCCATGAAATCCTGTACCTTGCTCACTACTCCCGGCACCATATCCAATACCTTCGACAAGGAGCTTTCCTCTGCCACCGGCATCATCCGGATATTTCCATCCTGGATCACAATGGCTGCAGTCGGAGAAAGCTTTCCGCCCATTCCTCCGCCGGCATTGTTGGTTCCCTTGGCATTTCCCATAGCTCCTGCGCCAACGCCGAAATTCACATCCACCAGAGGAATGATGGTGGTATTTCCGATCTGGATCGGATCCCCCACTACGGTTTTGGAAGTAAGGAATGCATCCATCCCCTTAAATAATGTGCTTACTGTCTGATTGAAATCATTTTTCTTGATCTGATCTGCCAATTTCGTACCCTCCTGTAATTTGGTTAATGCTCTTGATTCTTATTCTTCACCTTGATCGAAAATGATCCTTATATTTTCTTTGCCAGCTTAATGGTCCGCCGTGTATCCTTCCTGAGGATAAAGATCAGCCCCGGTATAGCCAGAGATCCGATCCGGATCCTTCCCTTGATATCTCCGTCAGCCTCAAGTCGTTTATAGTAGAAATCCGGAGTGATAAACAGCCATCTTCCGTACAGCGGATAGAACCGTGCGATCTTTCCCAGCATGATCCCCGTATCCGCCGAGGACCCAAGTCCCAGGGCAAGATCCACTCTACCCTTCGTGGGCTTTAAATGCAGGAAAACCTTCTTCAGAAGCTTCTTGCCCCGTTCAATGGTCCTCTCCGTAAAGTCCTTGGCCAGAAATGAGGAAATGTGGTTCATTTTTGTTTCCAGCTTATCCCACATTTCTTCCAGCTTATCCAAAAACTCCTCCTTCGATTCATTCTCCACCTCGCCCTCCAATACCTCGGGCTTCGCACCGGCGGTTTCCTTTTGTTTATCCTTTTTTTCCAGAGCTCCGGATTTCCTTCGGCCTTTTTTCTTTTTTGCTTTATCCCCGGACTTCGATTCCGGCTTTCCATCGCCGAAGACTTCCACCGTTTCCGTCTCATCTTCAGCAGCCTTTTTCTGGTCCCCCGTCTCTTTCTCGGGCGGAGGAAGAGCGTTTTCCGGATTTTCCGGATTTTCCGGATTAAGGATATGCTCCGTTTCCTTCCGGGCCTCTTCTCTTCCGTCCAGCTTATAGACCGTAAACCAGGCCGCCTTTGCTCTTACCTTTAGCCCGTCTGATTTCGTATAGCTTCCCAGGACCCGGAAGATGAGCCATCTCACATTCACCTCTGCTCCGAAATACTCCTCATTATAACCACCTTTAAGTCTGTACCGTATGGGAACAAACAGCACCAGAAGGAGCAGAAGAAGCAGCAGCCCGAGGATCACCAGAAGGATTATCCCGAGGATTTTCAGTATGGTCAGCACTACTGCCAATGAAACACCCCCTCATCATCCAAATACTGCTCAAGGATATCCATCAGGACCTCCCTTGCCCCCTGTTTCGACTGGGACATTCCCAGGATCAGGATCTTATCATCATAGTCCCGGTAGAAATTCTGTCTCAGCTCGTTATATTCATAGATCTCAAATATACCTGAGGAAAAGACGGGATAGGTCACCACGAAAAGAGGGGCCGTATATTCCCCTCTTGCAACCCGTCCGAGGAGCTTCTCGAACTGCTGCTTCTTCTCAATATCCGTAAAGACCGTATCCGCCAGATTCATCTGTCCTTCCCTCGTTTCCTTACCCTTTATTCCATGACCATCATCAGTATATCCCGGACCGCTGCAAGCTCCACCGGATCTGAACAGTTATTCAATGTGTACCGGATATACTCCCGGATCTCATCTCTCGTATTAAAGAACGGCGGAAGAAAACCGAGCACCGCCGCCATGACGGCACGCCTTTTTTCCTTCTCCATCTTCTTCTCCGGTTTTGCACCGATCCCGTCAAAATACCCATCAAATATTTCGATCAGTTTTTCTTTTCTTTCCTCGATGGCCGCCTCATCCGCCATGATCCGTTCCTTCTCTTCCAGACGGAGCAGCTTCTCAGGTTCCACGAAGACACTGTCCGAGGTGAGGAGATCCGCAAAAACAAGCTGCTTTTTCACGGAGGCCGGCAGCGACTTCTTAAGAGAGTCCAGCCGTGTTTCAGGGATCAGAAGGGCTTCATAGATCTCCTCCTGGGCTCCCTCCAGCAAAGGGAACACTTGAAGCGTAAACTCATCCATCAGAGCGTCCGCATCTTCCTCTGCAGGCTGACCGGCGAAGGTAAGAAGCTTTTCAAAAGCCGTTCTGGCAGATTCAAACCGGTCATCCAGGAACTCCTCGCTGCGAAGTCCCCTCATCAGATAGAGGATCATCAGATCATTCTGGATCTCCTGCAGTCCGATATATCCGGTGGAACGTATCCCCAGCTCCTCCCCTGCGGCAACAAGACGGTCATTTATCGCCCGAAGCTTTGCTTCCGAGCTGTTTTTCAGATCCAGGCCTCTAAGTTCATCCTCCAGGGTCTGAAACCCTTCGGGAATCATATCCCCCTCCGAAGCAGTCTCGCTGATGCCGGCCACATCCCGGATGGAGGAAATAAAATCATCTGCGGCAGAGAGCTCTCCTCCTTTATACAGATTCAGTGTCTCTGAAAGCACATCATAGAATCTCTGTTTCGTCATCCGAACAGGAAGCTCCGCCACCACCCGCTGAAGTCGGGTATTGGTCACCATGGTATCCTGGTCGGAGAAGATAAACTTCTCCACCGAAGCAGCCAGCTCCTCAATATCCACCGGGTGATCCAAACTGTCCTCCGGCACCTTCCGGTTGAGGATATGCTCATAGATCGCCAGACGATCCGTAAATCTTGTAAGCGCCGTCATCCGACGGATGTTGGGTTCTCTTAATGCACAGACCTTTTCCATCACCGCCTCGGGGTCTGCCACGTCCTCCTCCTGGGAGCCTGTAGTCCCCATGATGAACAGCTGCCGGATGGAGTTAAGCTCCTCCGCATCATATCCGGAGGCATCCGGATCTTCCCTGCTGATCTCCCAACGAGTATAGAAATTCAGCAGAACACGGATCATGGAATAGGAAGACAGGGCCGAAGCCAGCATCTGACCGTATCGTACCAGATTCTTCTCCATATCTCTCCCCGCGTCAAGCTCCGTCAGCAGGATCTTCGCTTCACGCTGAAATTCTCTTATCTTCATGTATCCATACCTCTGCTAAATGATTGATCTGTCTTACTCTTCCACATGTACATGGGTGTACAGGTGGTCACTGCAATATTCATGATTTCCTGCACATTTCGAACAGTAACGGAACTCCAGGTTCGGATCATCCTGCTCTGTTCTTCCGCATACCGCACACCGATGGATCGGATTCTTTCCTGCCGGACGCATGGTAATGATCTTCGCTCCGGATCTTACCTTGCCGTAAGGGGGTTCTTCCACATTCTCTGAAGAACGGTTCCTTTTCCCCTCTTCAACCGCCCGTTTGAAGGCCCTGGCCCGTTTATACTGCTGGTAGGTCCTTCCCGTACGATTCCTGTTGATCAGCCAGTAGATACCGAAGGTGACCACGCAGACGATGATGACCACCCGGGAATACAGATAGGGGAACTTGATAAATTCATACAGCATGAACACTACATCGATCAGTGCCAGCCATTTCATCTTCAGCGGGATCACAAAGGCATAGAACACCGTCTGGTCCTTAAAGATCACCGCCATGGCCAGGAACATGGAAAGAAGCATATACCTGGTGGATTCGATCACCGGAAGGATCGTACTGAGGCCGCTGCTCATGAGAGCATACGCGCTTCTCTCTGTGGAATTCGTATCAATGAAATAGGTAACGATCACTGCGATATCCGTAAGGATGAGATTCCCGAAGATATAGCAGTTCAGCATGAATTTACCCCAGATCCCCTCCAGAGAGTTTCCGACGTAATAGTAGAAATACAAAGCGATGGGAACAAGAATATAGCTAAGGGTATCCGAGAGGTTAAACGGAATGGTGAAGACCCATGAGATCAGCCGCCAGTACTGATGGTGCTCTACCACCATGGCAGGATCCAACAAAAGATATGGGTAGAAACGTTCAAAGAAAAAGGACAGAATATAACCGACGATAAAAATGCCGGTCATGATCAGCGGAAGTCTCGGAATCGCATACTTCCCGATCTTTCGTTCCATTTTCATAAAGAATTTCATTTTGCTTTCTGCTCCTTAGCTTCATTATCCGGATTATTATAACTTAATTCCGATAAAAACTCAAGAAAAATGAGCTTCTGCCCTCTCCGTTTTCCCCTTGAGTTTCTGTTTTATTTCTATTATAATGTTGAAGTGTATGAGCCCTGGTAACAGGGGCTCCGACAAATCTATGAATAAACTGCCGGTCATCCGGCCTGAAGGAGCAAAAGACAGATAAATGGAACCCATGAATAAGCGTTTAGGAATCGACATAGGATCTACCACAGTAAAGATTGCCATCATTGATGAAGAGGGGAAGCTTCTCTTTTCCGAATATCAGCGGCATTTTGCACGGATCAAGGAGACTCTCCGGGAGCTTCTCTCCCATGCCATCGAAAAGCTGGGAGACTGCCCGGTGGCGCCGGACATCACCGGTTCCGGCGGACTGGCACTGGCCAAGGTGATCGATGTCCCCTTTGAACAGGAGGTGGTCTGCGTATCCAGCGCCCTGGAAAAGACGGCCCCCCAGACGGATGTAGCTATCGAGCTGGGCGGCGAGGATGCCAAGATCATCTATTTTTCCAACAGCGGGATCGAGCAGCGAATGAATTCCGTCTGCGCAGGCGGGACCGGGTCCTTCATCGATCAGATGGCTGCTCTCCTTATGACCGATGCCTCCGGACTGAACGAATATGCCAAAACCTACGATACGGTCTACCCCATCGCCGCACGCTGCGGTGTATTTGCCAAGACCGATATCCAGCCCCTGATCAACGAAGGAGCCACCAAGCCGAACCTTGCCGTATCCATCTTCCAGGCCGTGGTCAATCAGACCATATCCGGCCTTGCCTGCGGCAAACCCATCCGGGGCCACGTGGCCTTTCTCGGCGGCCCCCTGCATTTCCTGGATCAGCTTCGGGAATGCTTTATCCGGACCCTGAACCTGGATGAGGAGCATGCCATTCTGCTGGATAATTCCCATCTTTTTGCAGCCATGGGTGCAGCGCTTTCCGCTGATCCCGCGAAGACCATTTCCCTTTCCCGTCTGGCGGGGAAGCTTACCGACGACCTGAAGATCGAGATCGAAGTAAACCGTCTTGAGCCCCTCTTCCGGGATGAGGCGCAGCTGAAGGAATTCCGGGAGCGTCAGCATTCCTACCATGTACAGCGGGGGGATCTTTCTACTTATCACGGAAATGTATTTCTGGGCATTGACGCCGGTTCCACCACCACCAAGCTGGCGGTCATCGGTGAGCGCGGGGAACTGCTCTATGATTTTTATTCCAACAACAACGGAAGCCCCGTGAAGACCACCATCCGCGCCATGAAGGAGATCTACTCTCTCCTTCCGGAAACCGCAAAGATCGCAGGAAGCTGCTCCACCGGTTACGGCGAAGCACTTCTTCAGTCTGCCATGAACCTGGACTACGGCGAGGTGGAGACCGTTGCCCATTATACCGCTGCCGCCTTCTTTGATCCCGAGGTGGATACCATCCTGGATATCGGCGGTCAGGATATGAAATGTATCAAGATCCGGAACGGCGTGGTCGACAACGTCATGCTGAATGAGTCCTGCTCCTCCGGCTGCGGTTCCTTCATTGAGACCTTTGCCCGGTCCCTGGACTATGATGTCCGTGATTTCGCAGAGATCGCTCTTACGGCGAAAACTCCCATCGATCTGGGATCCCGTTGTACCGTATTCATGAATTCCAAGGTAAAGCAGGCCCAGAAGGAAGGGGCATCCGTGGAGGATATCTCCGCCGGACTTGCCTATTCCGTCATCAAGAACGCCCTTCTCAAGGTCATAAAGCTCACCGACCCCAAACAGCTGGGGCACCAGATCGTGGTACAGGGCGGTACATTTTATAATGATGCCGTGCTCCGCGCCTTCGAGCTGGTATCCGGCAGAGAACCCATCCGTCCCGACATCGCCGGCATCATGGGGGCCTTCGGTGCTGCCCTCATCGCCCGGGAGAATTATACGGAGGGCTTTGTCAGCACCACCATTTCCGAAGAAGATGTTAAGGCTCTGACCTACGAAACACAGATGGCACGATGTGGTCTCTGCACCAACAACTGCCTTCTCACCATAAACAAATTCACCGGCGGACGCCGTTTCATCACCGGCAACCGCTGTGAGCGCGGTCTCGGCGGCAGAAAGAACGCCGAGAACCTGCCCAATCTCTACGAATATAAGTTTAACCGGCTCTTCTCCTACGAAGCCCTGCCTCTGGATCAGGCACCTCGTGGGGAGATCGGCGTGCCCCGGGTCCTCAACATGTATGAGAATTACCCCTTCTGGCATACCTTCCTGTCCCATCTGGGCTACCGGGTGATCCTTTCCCCCAAGTCCTCCAAGGAGATCTATGCCATGGGCATCGAGAGTATCCCCAGCGATACCGAGTGCTATCCGGCAAAGATCAGCCACGGACATGTCATGTGGCTCTTAAAGCAGGGCGTGAAGACCATTTTCTATCCCTGCGTTCCCTATGAGATGAACGAAACGCCGGACGCGAACAATCACTATAACTGCCCCATCGTCACCTCCTATTCCGAGAACATCAAGAATAATATGGAGGAGATCGAAACGGAGAATATCACCTACATCCGGCCCTTCCTTGCCCTGGATAATCCCGAGGCCCTGAAGAAGCGTATGCTCCGTGAGTTCAAGAAGTATACCGACGTTACCTTCAAGGAGATCAGCGACGCAGTGGATGCTGCCTATGAAGAGGCGGAGAAGGTGAAGAAGGATGTCCGGGCAAAGGGCGAGGAGACCATCGCCTTCCTGAAGAAGACCGGAAAGCTGGGCATCGTGCTGGCCGGACGTCCCTATCATGTGGACCCCGAGATCAACCACGGTATCCCGGAGCTCATCAATTCCTATGGCGTTGCCGTACTTTCTGAGGATTCCATCTCCCATCTCTCCGAGGTGGAACGCCCGCTGATCGTATCCGATCAGTGGATGTATCACTCCCGTCTGTACCGGGCCGCCAACTATGTGAAATCCTGCGAGGAGCTGGAGCTGGTTCAGCTCTTCTCCTTCGGCTGTGGTCTGGATGCGGTGACTACGGACTGTGTAAATGATATTCTTTCCAATTCCAACCGGATCTACACGGTTTTGAAGATCGACGAGGTAAGCAATCTGGGTGCCGCCCGTATCCGGATCCGGTCCCTTCTGTCTGCGGTAAAGGCCCGCCAGAAGCATGGGATCCATCCTTCGCCGGTATCCACCAGGCTTCACCGGGTGGAGTTCACCAGGGAAATGCGGGATAAGGGCTATACCGTCCTTACGCCGCAGATGTCGCCGATCCATTTCAAGATGCTGCAGGCCGGACTTCGCCATACCCATGTGAATTTCGAGGTCCTTCCGGATGCGGAAAAGGAAACCATCAATATCGGTCTGAAATATGTGAATAACGACGCCTGCTATCCCTCCATCATCGTTGTGGGGCAGATCATGCAGGCCATCACCTCCGGCAAGTACGACCTGGATCACCTGGCCGTAGCCATAACCCAGACCGGCGGCGGCTGCCGCGCCACCAATTACATCGGATTCATCCGCCGTGCTCTTGCCAAGGCCGGTTATGAAAATATCCCGGTGCTTTCCGTAAGTGCACAGGGACTGGAGAAGAATTCCGGCTTTAAGATCAATTACAAGGGACTGAAATGTGCCATGCATGCGGTGATCTACGGAGATCTGTTCATGCGTCTGGTGTATCATACCCGTCCCTACGAAAAGATCCCCGGATCCACTAATAAGCTTCACCGGAAATGGGAAAAGATCTGTATCCACGATCTGGAGCGGGGATCCAGGAACTTCCATCATATCTGCCGGGATATGGTGAAGGAATTCGATAACCTTCCGGTTTATGAGGATGTACGTAAACCCAGAGTCGGGATCGTAGGCGAGATCCTGGTGAAGTTCCTGCCCTCCGCAAACAATCACCTGGTGGATCTTCTGGAACAGGAGGGCGCAGAAGCCGTCATGCCCGACCTGATGAATTTCCTGACCTACTGCTTCTTCAACGCGGACTATCGATACGAATTCCTGGGCAAGTCCAAATCCTCCAAGATCATCAGCGATGCTGTCATCAAGTATCTGGAGCATATGCGTAAACCCATGGAGAAGGCTCTGAAGAATTCCAGACATTTTGAGACCGTGACCAACATCCATACCGTTGCGGATTACGCCCGCCCCATCGTTTCCATCGGAAATGAGACCGGCGAGGGCTGGTTCCTCACCGGCGAAATGGTAGAGCTGATCCACGGCGAGGCTCCGAACATCATCTGTGCGCAGCCCTTCGCCTGCCTGCCGAATCACATCATCGGCAAGGGCGTGATCAAGAAGCTTCGCGCAAAATACCCGGAGGCCAATATCGTTCCCATAGACTTCGACCCCGGAGCATCCGAAGTAAACCAGATCAACCGCATTAAGCTGATGCTGGCGGCTGCCAGGAAAAATCTGGAATCAAAAGATTGATCTTATAGAAATACGGAGGCGCTTCATCCCATGGAAGCAGAGAAAAAAGCAAAGGTTTCCATAACCAAAAAGAAAAATGCAGCAAATGATGCTGCTTCTCAGATCGGAGTCGATAAGAAACATATCCGCACCATACGGATCCTGGCATTTCTGATTCCCGTCATCGCCGTACTGATCGGTATGCTGGCGGGCTCATTTGCCCCCTTCGGAACGAAGGATGTCATGACCTCCGGCGGAATGACGAAGCACCTTACTTACTATTATGAACTGTATGACCGGGTACACGGCGGAGAAGGGGTATTTGCAGCCCTTCTCCCCGGCTCCGGCTATGATTTTTCCACAGTATTCACGTATTATCTTTCCGATCCCCTGAATCTGCTGATCCTTCTGTTCCCCAGAACAGCCATCCTCGGGGTGATCAACATCCTGTATGCATTGAAGATCGGTCTGGCCGGTCTCTTCATGTCGATCTTCCTTACCCGTCGTAAGGCCCGGATCATGGCCCGTCGGAAAAAAATGGAGGAGCTCCGTACTAACAGCATCGCCGAGATCGCCGAGAAGAAGCGCCTGAAGAAGGAGAAGCTCCTTGCAGCTGCAGCCGCCAAAGGAAAGGAAGCGAAAAAGGATTTCATCTTAGGCGGATCCGAGGAGCCGAAATCTGTGATCGGAACTCTGCTTTCCCGTCTGGACCTTACGAATCTCGGATTTTCCACCGCATTTTCCCTTTCCGCCTATATGCTCGGACAGGGACTGGATGTAAGCCACCTCTCTGTAGTGGTACTCTTCCCGCTGATCCTCATGGCATTGGATGAGCTTCTGGAGGATGGCAAATGGAAGCTGTACGCAGCCCTTATGTCCGTATCCGTATTCTGCAGTCTGTACATGACCATCATTGTCTTTGTCTTCTCCATCCTTTACACTGCAGCCTACGATCACAGTGATCTGAATCACGCCATACGAAACCTTCTTTATAAGCTGGTGGCCGATATCCTTGCCGCCGGCGTCGGTGCGGTGATCATCCTGAATTCCGCCACCGGTTCCTTCTTTACATCGGAATTATCCATGAAATTCCCGGAGGGTGCAGAGTCTACGTCCTTCTTTGACGCCTTCAAGGCCCTGCTTACAGGAAATGTTCCCTCCGTCACCTATCATTACGGCTATGGGATCGATATCTTCTGTGGGATCCTCTGTGTATTTCTTCTGGTCCTGTATATCGGTAATCCCAACATTTCCCTCCGGAGAAAATTAGGACAGTCGGCCATCCTGGTCTTCCTCTTCTCCGGACTGTATCTGGTCACCACGAATTATATCCTTAACGGATTCTTCCACTCGCCGTTCAACATCTGTGTGTTCGGTTTTCTTGTGGTGTTCCAGATGGTTTCCATGGCCTATGAGGCCCTGCTGAACCTGGAGCATTCCCCGGTATGGCAGGTCACCGGGGCTGCCCTTATCGTTGCCGGGATCACGGTGGCATCCCTGTTCTTCTGCGACTATTACTCATCCATGAAGCCCTTCCTTACGGCCATGGAATTCCTGTTCGTTTATTTTATCCTGGTGGTCATGTACCGCAGCAACAGCATGACCCGGAGGCTGCTCCTGACCATCCTTCCTCTCATGCTCATGGGAGAAATGCTGTATACCTATGTGGATAATCTCCGGGCTGTGGGTTCTAAATCCCAGCGTTACGAGAACACTCTGGATGGCCAGGTCTATGAAATGACGCGGCAGATCAAGGCTCAGCTGCCCAATGCCAGGGTCACCTATTACGATCCGGAGACCAGCATGTCCACCCCCGTGTCCAATACGCTGAACGGATATAATTACATCATCGCTCCCAAAAATGCGGAGCAGGTGGATGCGCTGCTCACTCCCCTGATCGAGGGTGAGGTGATAAATGTTTACAAAAACCCCCATGCCTATGCCGGCTTCTATCTGCCGCAGGCCATTGAAAAATGGGATTACAGTTCCAACACACCCTTTGATTCGCTGAACCGTCTTTCCACGGACGTTGTGGGAACAGGCGACATCTTCCTTCATTCCGATGGCAAGCTGGATACAGCCTTAGCCTATGTATATGATGATGATATGGCGGAGGATTTCCGGAAGACTTCTCATGGTTATTTCTACACCACCGATCAGCCCGGAGACCTTTACGGCTACATATTTAACATCCGCCATCTTGGCGAATTCAAGTCCGGGGAACTGGCCAGCACCTTCATCGAGGCCTATGACCGGGAACAGATCGACAATTATCTGCAGTACGAGTATGCCTTCTTCCAGAAGGATAACTTCCAGGAATTTATCAAGGCTCTTGACCATGGCGTGGTACAAGCCATGTCCTCTTCGGCGTACACCGCTACGGTGGAAGCACCGGCTGACGGTTATTGGGGCGTTCCTTATGCCAGGCGCGCCGGATGGAGTTCCGATACGTCTGAAATATCCGATATACGCTTTATGGACGGCTATATGCTGATCCCGGTGAAGGAGGGAACGAACACCGTATCCCTTCAGTACAAACCGGTGATCCTGTATATGGGTATTGCCTTCAGCATCCTGTTCCTGCTCCTGTTCATCTTCATCCAGATCACGGATAAAGTGAAGATCTCTGCCACAAACGGCCGCGGCATCACTGCCACATCTGCCTTTATCCGCAACAATTATGTTTATATCCTGACCTTCACCATCACGACACTGGTGTTTGTCATCATGTCCTGCTACACCTCAAGCATACCCTTTGGTGACAAACCCACGCTGATCGGTGATGGCTATGTACAGATGTATAACGGTTATCGGGGTATCCTAAATGATGTGAAGAGCGGAGACTTCTCCGCCCTGAACTGGAATATGGGTATCGCCATAGACCGGTATGCTGACTTCGCCGGATATTTCCTTTCTCCCTGGTCGTTGATCAAGCTCTACTTCCTGCCGGATTCCCTTGCCCTCTTCGACCTGGTCTTCGGAAGGTATCTGAACTTTGTGCTTCCCGGCCTGTATCTGATCCTGTTCCTTACCCACAGGAGAAGAGGCCCCAGAATGAAGAAGAATGACTGGCGTCTGATCCCCATTGCCACGGCTTATACCCTGTCCAGCTACGGAATATCCTATTTCGTATACGGCAACTTCGGTTTCCTGACAGCTGCACCCCTTCTGCTTCTGGCCATGGAGCGTCTGGTCTACGATAAGAAACCGTTCCTTTACATCTTCTTCCTGTTTGGACAGATGGGGGATGCTTACTACGCCTTTATCCTGTGCGAATTCCTGTTCCTGTACTTCTTTACCATGAAGTTCGACAGCATAAAGGACTTCTTCCTGAAAGGGGTCCGTTTCGGACTCTCTTCCATTGCTGCCGCAGGACTGGCCTGCTACCGGCTGATCCCCTACTATTTCCGATCCATGCAGTCCCCCTACAAGGCGAATGATGTGATCTCACCGGTAACCCACGAAAGCGGCTCTGTCCTTTCATCCTTCTCGGATACCATGAGCTTCCATCAGGCTGTGGTGGTGGACAGTAACGACTATAAGGCCAATATATATGTGGGGATCCTGCTCCTGTTCTTCATCCCGTTATATCTGATGAACCGGAAAGTTCCGCTTTCCGTACGGATCCGGAGACTCGTCCTCACCGCAGTGCTGTTCCTTGGTTTCAGCAACAGTGTACTGAACTTCCTTTTCCACGGACTTCACTACCAGACCAACGTTCCCAACCGTTTTGCAGCCTTCTACATCCTGCTGCTCTTCATGATGTTTGCGGAATGCCTGGTATCCTGGAAGGATTACAGCGGAAAGAAATTCGCCATCACCATCTCCGGCGCGTTTGTTGTCTGCTGCACCTTATGGACCATTGCCTTCCTGAGCGATAAGATCCACACCGTGACCGACGCCCCCGAGGAAGCATCCCTTACCTTCTGGGCTACCATGATCATTGCCTGCATCTATCTGGGACTGGCTCTGTTCCAGCTGCATAAGAAGCATCGCGAAGCCTTCCGCAAGGCCATGCTCGGCGTATGCATGGTCGAAGTGATCCTCAGTGGTATGTATACCTTCCGCAAAGCCATCGGTATGCATTTCTACGTATCCAACCAGGACACCTATATCGAACGTCTTGCAGAACGAAATCCGGAAATGGCTGAGGATTTCCACGCTACGGAATACATTGACAACCCGAACTACAACACATCGGAATACACCGCCATCAATTCCATCAGTGCATTCTCTTCCATGATGACGGAAGCGCATATGGAGATCTTTGATAAATGGGGTGTAGTAACCTCCAAGAACTGTATCTTCTACGAGACGGGAAATCCCCTGATCGATATGATGATGCATGTTCAGTATCAGCTGACCAACACAAGTAACGGACGGCCGTCTCCCTACCCTGTAGTGGATCATGAAGGCGTCCTGAATCTTCATAAGAATCCCTATTATCTTCCGGTAGGTGTCTATATCCCGTTAAATGACGAGATCAAAGAATGGAATGAAAATGATTATACCCATTATTCCGACAGCATGCTGACCTATCAGAATGCCTTCTCCCACGCAATGGGCTGCGGAGATATCTTCCATGAGATCACGCCGGAACTGGATCAGGATAAGATCGACAAGGATTCCGAGGCTTACACCTACATTCTTACGGATGCATCCGACTTCCTGGCCGGGATCAAAAATGAAGTGGAGAATACCGTTCATATAGCAAAGGATGTGGAGGGTGATGTCTACGCTTCCTATTTCGGTACCGTAGTCTATCTGGGAACCACCAAGGCCGGTACAGCGGATGAATTCAAGCTGACAATGTATCTTCCCTCAAACGGAAAGAATTTCTATATCCGCCTTGCGGTGACCGATACCGATGAACTTCAGAAGCTTCATGATAAGCTGGCAGAAAATGTTATGACCGACGCCAGGATCAGCGGCTCCTCCATGACCGGTACCATTACCGCTCCGGAGGACGGTATGCTTTATCTCTCCATCCCCAATATGCAGGAGTGGAAATTCACCGTAGACGGCCAGAGTGTGGAATCCACCACATTCCTGGGCGGCATCGGCCTGAATGTGACCAGGGGAACCCATGAGATCAAGCTCACCTTCGTTCCCCAGGGCATGTGGCTTGGCATCGGCATCTCCGCAGGTGTGCTGATCCTCCTGATCCTGTTTGCGATCTTTACCGTAAAGCGCCGCAGGGACAAGGCAGAACCGGCAACCCCGGCACCCCCTGCTACCGCAGAAGCCTGAGAAATAATAACAAGAAAAAGCATGAAAAAATGCCTGTCATCCTGGCCTTGTCCGGATCATCCGGTCACAGCAAAACTGTGACGATCCGATACAAGGTGCGGATAACAGGCATCTTTTTTTATCTGCGAACTAATCCGGGAAAATGACCATCGCCGGGCAGCATTTCATGTCATACTGGTTCATCGTCCCACAACGTTCCATAGCATAATTACCGTATCATCGCCCGGCATCTTCTTCATGAAGATAGGTGATCATTCCCGGTCCAAGGTCCGGTGTGGGACGGGCAATAAACCCGTTTTTCTCATAAAACCGTTCCCGTCCCTTGGCACACATCAGGGTAAACATCAGCTCCTCACCCGGTTCCAATGCTTCTGCCGCCTTCTGCTTCAGATGGCGGATCAGCTCCGAGCCGATCCCCCTGCCATGATAATCCGGCCGTACGATCAGGTCCTGGATATTCATGATCACCAGTTCATCCCCAACCAGTCGGCCCATGCCGACCACCTCGCCGGTTTCGGTATCCCATGCAGTGATCATGGCCTTACATCCGTTCAGCGCCGCATCCACCTGTCTGTCGGAAAGGCTCTTCCAGCCCACGGACCGTCTGAGGCCCAGATACAGATCCTTCGGGAGTCTTAAAAACTTATATTCTATCGTACTCATAATCTCACCGAAACGCCTTTCTTTCTCAGCGCTTCCTTTACCTCCCTGATCTCCAGCTCCTTAAAATGGAAAAGGGAAGCCGCCAGCGCCGCATCTGCCTTTCCCTCTGTTACTGCCTCATAAAAATGATCTATGGTCCCGGCACCGCCGGAAGCGATCACCGGAATAGATACCGCCTCCGAGATAGCCCGGGTAAGGGCAATATCATATCCGCTCTTCGTTCCATCGCAGTCCATGGATGTCAGCAGGATCTCTCCGGCCCCAAGCCGGTCAGCCTCCATAGCCCACTCGATGGCATCGATCCCACAGTCCAGCCGTCCGCCGTGTTTATAGATGGTCCAGCCGGAACCGTCCTGTCTTCTTCTTGCGTCAATGGCTACCACCACGCACTGGCTTCCGAATTTATCTGCGGCATCCGAGATCAGTCTCGGATGATCGATGGCTGCGGAATTCACGGAGATCTTATCCGCTCCCTCCCGCAGAATATCCCGAAAGTCTTCCACCGTACGGATCCCTCCGCCTACGGTAAAGGGAATAAATACCGTTTCCGCAACCCGGCGTACCATATCGGTCACAATGGCCCGTCTGTCGCTGGAGGCAGTGATGTCCAGGAAAACCAGTTCATCTGCTCCGGCAGCATCATAGGCCTTCCCGCATTCCACCGGATCTCCGGCATCGATCAGATCCACGAAATTAACGCCCTTTACAACCCTTCCGTCCTTTACATCCAGACAGGGAATGATTCTCTTCGTGTGCATGAAGCTCCTCCTATATCTCGATAAAATTCTTCAGGATCATCAGTCCCGTATCCGAACTCTTCTCCGGATGGAACTGGCATGCAAACACATTTCCTGATTCCACGGAACAATCGATGGTCACGCCGTATTCCGTGGTCGCTGCAACCTCCGCCTTATTCTCCGCGTCCAGGTAATAGGAGTGAACAAAATAAACGTAGCTCTTATCCTCGATCCCCCGGAACAAGCGGGAATCGGGATTGATGGAAATGTCGTTCCACCCGATCTGGGGGACCTTCCGTTCCACTCCGTCAGGCCCCTTCTCCGGGATCCTGCGGATCTTCCCATGAAGGATGGATAATCCCTTCACTCCGGGGCTTTCCTCACTCTCCGGGAACAGAAGCTGAAGTCCAAGACATATCCCAAGAAAAGGCTTACCGGAAGCGGCAAACTCCCGGATCACTTCCTCCAGTCCGTATCCACGGATCTTCTCCATGGCATCCCCAAAGGAACCGACTCCCGGAAGGATGGCACGATCCGCCCCAAGGATCTCCTCAGGATTGCGGGTCAGCTTTACCTCCTGTCCGAGATACAAAAGTGCCTTTTCCACACTCCGGATATTTCCTGCATCATAATCGATTATCGCTATCATAGTCTTTCCTTAATTCATCTGAAAAAGATAAAAGTGGAACCGGGTTACCCCAAGATCCCACTTTCATCTGAACACCCACAACCATCAGGAACGATCAGAAATCATTCTGTGTGTTGATAATATGGAAGGAACCGGTTGCATCACCATTGATCACATAGTAGCAACGATCCTCTTCCGGCTTGACATAAAGAGCGATGCTTTTGATGTCGCTTTCTTTATTGCCGCCATCTGTCCAAATCTTCTTCGTTTCTTTTACGAGCTCTTCCTGGCTGACCTGCTCACCGTAGAACTCAACATAAACTGTAGTTTTCATTGGTTCATCTCCTCCCTAATCTTCAACTAACATGGTTCTATTTTACTATCTATCTAAAAATTGTCAAGCACATCTTCTGACAGCTTTTCAAAATGCATCCCATGGGAGGCTTTAAAGATCACGGTATCCCCGGAGGTAACATTCTCCTTCAGATACTCCGCAGCCTTTTCTATATCCGTAAAACTCAGCCATTCCATACCCGGGCGAGCCTTCACTGCCTCCCGGGCCAGGGCGCAGGCCAGGGGGCCCACAGTGACCAGCTGGTCCACCTCATAGGCGGCAAACTGCTCACCCACTTCCCGATGAAATCGCTCTTCCTCCGGTCCCAGTTCAAACATATCCCCGAGAACCGCGATCCGTCTTCCCTCGGTCTGAAAATCCGTCAGTACCTCCAGCGCAGCCTTCATGGAATCCGGGCTGGCATTATAAGCATCGTTGATGATCACTGCCCCGTCCCCGCGGCGGTTCACCAGCTGTCTGAGCCCGCTGAAGCTTCCCAGCGCCTCTGCAGCCTTCTTCACATCCAGTCCAAGATAATCACAGATGGCCAGCGCCACCACCGCATTTCTCACATTATGCCTTCCCAGGACAGGAAGCGCCACCGGAACCCGCAGATCCCCATGAACAAAGGTAAATGCGTAGCCGTCATTTCCCAGGGTCAGATCCTCGGCATGATAATCCGCCTCCGAAGAGATCCCGTAATACCAGATCTCCTTTGCTCCTGAATATTCCTTAAGCTCTGCCAGCATGGGATCATCCTTATTTAAGAAGAGCACCGTGTCCGGTCCCGCGATCTTCAGCTTCTCCGTGCGGATTCCTTCCTTCGAACCCAGATATTCGATATGGGATACGCCGATCATGGTGACTACGGCGATCTCCGGACGAACGATGGAATACTCGATATCCATTTCCCCTATACGGTCGATGCCCATCTCAAGCACCGCCACCTCCGAGGGTACGTCCAGCATCCGGCTGGTGGTAATGGGAATGCCGATCTTGGAATTCAGATTTCCGGGAGTTTCATATACTACCCGGTCACTGCCCAGGGCCGTGGCGATCATCCGTCTCGTGGTGGTCTTTCCCACACTTCCGGTAACGCCCACCACAGTGGGCTCGTACTGTGTACGGATATATGCGCCGATCTTTTCCAGAGCGGTCTGTGTATTCTCCACCCGGATCAGCAGATCTCCCCGCAAAACTGCCGCTGCCTTCTGCTCCGGATCCGGATAGATCCTGTCCGTCTCCCAATCCGTCAGACTTGCCGCAGCATACGGAAATACATTCGGTATAAACTTATTCGGATCCACATTTTCACCCAGAAGGGGAACAAAAAGATCTCCGGGTTCGATCTTCCTTGAATCAATGGAAATGTCTTTCACTTCCCTGGATAGACAGGACTCCCGTATGTCCTCCTCATCCCCTGCTTCTTCCGAAGCTGCCAAAAATACGGGTGTTCCGTCCGTCACCCGCAGGATATCACGTATCGTGATGTTTTTCATGTCTTTAACTATCCTCTCTGATAAACGACCTTAGCCGCCATCTCATCCGCCTTATCCTTTGAGAGCAGAAGCTCCATCAGCTTCAGTCCAAAGTCGATGGAGGTTCCCATCCCGCGGCTGGTGATAAACTGTCCGTCCACAGCCACAGTCACATTTTCGCCGGTCCACTCCGCCCCCAGGAGCTGATCCTCCAGCCCCGGATAACAGGTGGCCTTACGCCCCTGCAGCAGCCCCATCTGTCCGTATACCGTGGGAGCGGCACAGATGGCCGCAAGGTACTTTCCCTGCTCCTGATATTTCCGGATCAGGTTCGCTACCGCCTTGCTTTCCTTCAGATTGTTGGTCCCGGGCTGTCCTCCCGGCAGGAAGAGCATATCCGCGGTACCCTCCAGTCTGCTCATTACCGTGTCTGCAGTGACCGGGATCTTATGAGAACCCATGACCACCGGATCCTCGGTTATGGATGCGGTCACCACTTCGATCCCCGCCCGCCGGAGAAGATCCACAGGTGTAAGAGCTTCGATCTCTTCAAAGCCTTCTGCCAGAAGAACAACTACTTTACTCATACGTACCCCTTTCCAATTACTGTTTACTGTTTTATAATAAATATTCAATAGAATTCATTTAAGGAGAAACCACATGGAGATCGAACGTAAATTTCTTGCGGATCCCACAGCACTGGATCTGGAAATGTATACGAAAACCGAAATGACACAGGGCTATCTCTTTACGGACCCCGTACTGCGCATCCGGCAAAAGAACGATTCCTATATCCTGACCGTAAAATCCGGCGGTCTGCTGGCCCGGGAAGAATACGAGATCGATCTGACCCGGGAGCAATACGAAAGAATGGCCGGATCCGTTCAGGGACTCTTTATCCAGAAGACCCGCTATCTCATTCCCTGTCCTCCCTATACCATAGAACTGGATCTGTTCCATGGTTCTCTGGAAGGGCTGGTCTACGCAGAGGTGGAATTCCCCTCCGTGGAAGAAGCGAAGGCCTTCACCCCTCCTGCCTGGTTCGGACGGGAGGTCACGGAAGATGGCTCCTTCACCAATGCAGCCTTAAGTAAAATGAACGAAGAAGAGCTGGCAGAATTCCTCCGGAAGCTGAAAACTCCGTGAGATCAATACCCCTGTCTTCCTATGTTCAGGTATTTTACAACCGACTTGAGGATCCATCGGAAGGTGATAAATATACCGATGATGGATACGATAAATGAAGGAATGAGATATCCCGTTGCCTGATTCAGATTCACCAGCAGGATGCCGATGGTCTGTGCATAGAAGCATAAACGGAATACATTTCCCTTGTTCAGATCCAGGTTGGTCTGCTTTACCAATGCCCAGGAAAGCAGCATATAGATCAGGGCAGCCAGACAGTATCTGATGGCCGTCCAGAGCATGGTGAACAGCGTCATGATGCCTATGGCGATATAGAAGCCGGGGATGGCCTCGTTCAGCATGCTTTTATCAAAGCCGTCCTCAAAATATGCGGAAATGGGCTGATCCAGAGCCACCTCCGATAACCCGTTCTGGCTGAGGACCACCTGCATCCGTTTCTTTCCGATGGCAATGGTGACCATTTTCCCCAGAAACTTATCCTGTGCCACCGTATCCTCGGCAGAGTTCATCACGATCTCACAGCTGCCGATGACAAGGGAAAAGGGTTCCTCCACTCTGAACTCCCCGTTCTTCACCTCAAAGGCAGGCATCCGCTCATTGAACAGCTTACTGAAGCCTCCGAAGCTGGCTATGGTAGCCGCTGCGGGAACCACTGTCAGCATGATGGAAACCAGGAAGCAAAGCAGGATCACATAGCGAACAAACCGGCTGACCTTAAGCTCGGACAGGCCCACCAGCTGCTTTGCGCTGACAATGGAGATCCGAAGCTGCTCGATGACGGAACATTTTTCCGGCACTGCATATTCCGGCAGCTCAGCGCTGGAAGGCTCCTCCTCCGGCATCTCAGACCGAGGGGTGTAGGAGGACGGAGGCCCTTCATCTTTCTTTCGTTGTTCATCATCCAAATATGTTTTCATGCCTTCAATTACCGTATCTATGCAAAAGGCGGCATCAGATCAGCTGAAAATGCTGCAGTCCCTGACGTATCCCGCCATCTTCTATATCCGATGTAACATATTCTGCCGCAGCCTTTGCATTGGCATTGCCGTTACCCATGGCGATACTGTGGCCGGCAAACTGCATCATTTCCAGATCATTATTCCCGTCACCGAAAACATAGACATCTTCCTTAGAAATGTGGAAATACCGGAGCAGATAATCGATCCCCGAGGCCTTGGAATAGCCCACCGGTTCCACCTCAAAGAAATCCGGTCCACGATCGATGTAGGTAAAGATCCCTTCGATCCCCTTCTTAAACCTGTCCACATCACTGCTTTGGTCAAACCAGCCGGAGAATTTATCAAAGACAAACTCCTCCGCATCAATGTCCTTCCCGATGGTCCTTCCGGACCCTTCCATATAGCGGACAAGGGGAAGAATGTAGGGAAGATCCATCTCCCCATCATAGAAAGAGCCGTATGCATACTCAAAAAAAGCCTGCATCCGACAATCTCTGCAAAGATGAGCGATCCGGTGGCAATCCTCCTTCGACATGCGTCGATGGTGGATCACCTCACCGCGATACTCGATATATGTGCCGCAGCCACAGACCAGGCCGTCAAATCCGGGATCCGTAATAAATGCTTCCACGTTGCACCTTACCCTGCCGGTATTGATAAATACAAGATTACCGGCAGCCCGTGCTGCTTTGATGGCTTCCTTCGCATCCTCCGGAAAGAGCCTTCTTCCATCGTCTGTGATCAACGTTCCGTCTATGTCAAAAAAGATCAGCTTCATATTCCGCGTCTACAGCTGTCTCATGAGATTGATCATCTCAATGGCGCCAAGGGCACAGTCATACCCCTTATTTCCTGCCTTGGTACCGGCGCGCTCAATGGCCTGCTCAATGGTATCGGTCGTAAGGATGCCGAACATAACAGGGATCTCAGCCTCCAGGGAAACCTGAGCCACACCCTTGGATACCTCTGCGCAGACATAATCATAATGACTTGTGGATCCGCGGATCACCGCACCCAGGGCGATCACTGCATCATATTTTCCGGACTTTGCCATCTTCTTGGCAATGAGGGGGATCTCAAATGCACCGGGAACCCATGCGATATCAATATCATCCGTATCCACTCCATGACGCACCAGTCCATCCTCGGCTCCGCCTACCAGCCTGGACACGATAAACTCATTAAAGCGGGAAGCTACAATACCGATCCTGATGCCTTCAGCCTTACCGCCTGCATTTGCAACTACATTTCCTTCAATCTTTTTCATCTGTTCATCCTCTGTTTCAAATTCATTTTCCGGATCATCCGCGGATCTATACATCCTTCAGAAAATGTCCCATCTTCTCCTTCTTGGTCTGGAGATAAAACTTATCATATACGGAAGGCGCGATCTCAATGGGAACACGCTCAACGATCTCCAGATTGTAGCCTGCCAGACCGTAAACCTTGGAAGGATTATTGGTAAGGAGCCGCATTTTCCTTACCCCCAGATCCACAAGGATCTGGGTTCCGATGGTATAATCTCTTGCATCCTCCGGAAATCCCAGAGACAGATTGGCCTGAACCGTATCCTGTCCCTGATCCTGAAGATGGTAAGCCCTGATCTTATTGATCAGGCCGATCCCACGGCCCTCCTGCCGCATATAGAGCAGAACGCCCCGGCCTTCCTCTGCGATCATCTTCATGGCTGCATCCAGCTGTTCGCCGCAGTCACATTTCAAGGATCCGAAGGCATCTCCCGTAAGACATTCCGAATGCACACGCACCAGTACCGGATCCTCCCCGGAAATGTCTCCCATGGTCAGCGCCACGTGATGTTCCCCATTCAGCTTATTGATATAGCCGTGAATGATGAAATTCCCATAGCGGGTAGGAAGCTTTGCAGAGGTTACCTCCTCCACGAAAACCTCATGTTCCTTTCGATACTGCACCAGCCGTTCAATGGTGGAGACCTTCAGTCCGTGTTCCGCTGCAAAAAGAAAGAGATCATCCCTTCTGGCCATGGTTCCATCATCCTTCATGATCTCGCAGCAAAGCCCCACCGGCTTAAGTCCGGCAAGCCTGCAAAGATCCACCGTAGCCTCGGTATGACCGTTTCTCTCGATCACGCCGCCCGGCTTTGCTTCCAGCGGAAACATATGCCCCGGGCGTCGAAATTCTTCTTTAACGGCATCATCTGCCGCAAACCGTCTGGCGGTGATCCCACGTTCCTCAGCGGATATTCCCGTGGTAGTGGATACATGATCAACGGAAACGGAAAATGCGGTGCAGTGATTGTCCGTATTTACGATACACATCTGCGGGAGATTGTACTTATCCGAATAGGACGCATCCATGGGCATGCAGATCAGTCCGCGTGCATACTTCGCCATGAAATTCACGTTCTCCGTGGTGGCGAATTCCGCCGCACAGATCACATCCCCTTCATTCTCCCGATCCTCGTCGTCCATGATCACCACCGGACGACCGCTTTTCAACTCCTCCAGAATTTCTTCAATAGAACTGTAATTCAAAACTTCCACCTGGTTAACTCTCCAACTCTACAGAAAGCCGTTCTCTCCCAGAAAATCCATGGTGATACGACTTTCCTTTTCTTTCTTATTTGTATCTGCAGACATCAGTCGTTCGATGTACTTGCCCACAATATCATTTTCCAGATTGACCACATCCCCGATCCTTCGATCCGACAGCACAGTCACCGCTCTGGTATGCGGGATGATGGATACCCGGAACTCGCCCTCTCTGTCGTCCACTCCTGCCACCGTAAGGCTTATGCCATCTATGGCAACAGAGCCTTTTTCCACGATATAGCGAAGGATCTCCGGTTTGGTGCCAATGGCATACCAGACCGCATTATCCTCTTCCGTGATCTCCCGGATCACTCCGGTACCGTCCACATGTCCGGCCACGATATGCCCGCCGAACCTGCCGTCCGCAGCCATGGCCCGTTCCAGATTCACATGATCCCCCACAGAGAGGCCGCCCAGATTGGACCTTCGGAGAGTTTCCGGCATGACGTCCGCTTCAAAGCTGTTATTGGTCAGACCCGTCACGGTGAGACATACACCGTTCACCGCAATGCTGTCACCGATGACCGTCCCCTCCAGAACCTTCTTTGCCCGGATCACCAGAACCTCTGATCTGGCGCCTCGTCTGGCGGCAACATATTCACCCATTTCTTCAACAATTCCGGTAAACATTCCTATGCTCCCAAACTCTTAGCCTAATTCTTCTCTGAATCCTCAGTGATATTAAAGGGATTCAGATCTGCGGAAAGCACCTCGGTCACGATCCTGGATTCCAGCTCAACCTTCGGGGCATCCGCTTCATCAAGATCATCCTCGTCTCCCTGACCCGGGATCCTGGGAGAAGCCTTTTTCACCGGTATCTCATCTGCCTCGGCCCAGTTGTCCGATGCGCTGTCTGCCCAGGCTGCGATATTCTCGCCTCCTGCTTTCTTCTTCTCTTCTGCGGCAGCAGTGATGGCATCGAAGGCTTCCTGGGTCAGCTTCTCGGTTTCCTCAAAGGCCAGTTCCTTCTTTACTTCCTTAGCCGCTTCCGGCTCAACCGCTGCATCCGTATCCTCTTTTACGGAAACCTGATCGCCTTCGGCCTCGCCCTCTTCACTCTCACCGTTTACCTCCAGGAGCTTAAACTCCTGGGACTGGATCTTACGGATGGGCTGAGGTTCTGCCGCAAGGATCTCAACGCCTTCCTCTTCTTCCTCCGGCTCAGGTCCCACGATATATCTTGCGTAGATATCACCGCCGGGGAGGATCTCCGAATCCACAAGATGGAAGGGGATCGCATCCTCGATGCGGTCTACGCCGTCACCCTCCACCGGTGTGATGGCTCCTGCACCACCGAATACCTTAGGTGCGGTAAAGGTTACGATCTCATTGACCAGACCTTCACGGATAAAGCTCCAGGCAAGTCTTCCACCGCCCTCGATCATGATACCGCTGATGCCCATGGAACCGAGCTTCAGGATCAGGCTGATCAGATCCAGCTGTCCCAGCTTCTCGGGAACCAGGATCACCTCAGCACCTTCCACTTCCAGTTCACGGATCTTGTCCTGCTTCTTCATGGCAGAATCTTCACCGACGGCAATGTAGGTCTTGATCTGTCCTGCGGATTTTACGATCTTGGATTCCATAGGGATATCCAAATGTGTATCACAGATGATCCTTGTGGGAACTCTGTCCTTCTGACGACGGGTGTCCAGCATGGGGTCATCCGCCAGAACCGTTCCGATCCCCACCATGATGGCAGGATACTGATTTCTGAGGGCTCTTACCCGTCCTCTGGAGAAATCACCGGAGATATAACGGCTCTCGCCGGAAACCGTTGCGGTCTTTCCGTCCAGTGTCATGGCATATTTCAGTACGATATAGGGCTGTCCCGTGGTAATGTAATGGAAAAATACCGGGTTCAGAGCATCGCACTCCTTCTTCATCACGCCGGTGACCACTTCGATCCCGTGGTGACGAAGCATCCAGATCCCCTTTCCGTTCACCTTCGGATTCGGATCGGAGGAACCGATATAAACGGTACGGATACCTGCGTCAATGATGGCGGCCGTACAGGGCGGCTGCTTCCCCTGATGCGCACAGGGCTCCAGGGTGATATACATTTCCGCTCCCTGGGCCGGTTCGGTCAGATTGTTGATCGCTTCGCGTTCAGCATGGGGCATACCATAGCCCGTATGATAGCCTTCACCGATGATCTTTCCGTCCTTAACGATAACCGCACCCACCAGCGGATTCGGATCAACACGTCCGATACCCAGCTTTGCAAGTTTGATGGCCCGTTCCATAAATTTCAGTTCATACCCCATAATATTTTTCCTTTCTCAATAACAGATCCTCTGAATGTCTGTCCACGTCTTATATATCCAAAGCCCCCGGAAAGCTCCGGGGGCTTTGAGCCGTTAACCTGATAACAACCCCCGCGTATTCCAGGATCATGTATCCGGTCATGCAGAAACCGGATCACTCATCACGTTTACCGATGGACAGGAAGCCTCCTTCATTTGCCTTAAGCAGTACGGAAAGGCCGATATCCCTGCGGTTGCCCTCCGTAGCAACATAGATCTCTCCTGTCTCCACAAGGGATTTGGCCACCTTCGTAACCTCGTCCTTGAAGGAGATCATCTGTCTTCTGTCACGAGAGGACAGCTTGAACAGATACTGGTTCTTCGAACTGATGAGCAGGATACTGAAGGAATGAACATTGTTCTTGCTCTCCTTCATTCCGGAACCGATCATTCGGGAATTTGCAATAATGATCTCTGCTGAATCATCCGGAAGATACTCGGAAAGGATCAGCTTGTAGATCTTCAGATAGTCATCTTCATTTTCAACCTTCACCGGCAGCTCGGCAACGGCGAACTCGATAACGGAATCCGCCAGCTTGATGGTACCGCCGTCATCGTTGATCTGTGAATTACTGGACTTCGGTACAACCAGACGGAAGAACTTGTTCTCGATCACCTTCTCGTCCGATGCCGGCTCTGTGATCACCAGATCCGGATACTTCTTCTCCAGCTTGTTCATGGATACGATGGCATTCTCCTCACCGGTCTCCGCCAGATCCATCAGGGACTTATACAGCTCATTGATGGCCGGTGTGCGATAGCCCACCAGTTCCACGATCTTATCCACTGCGGGAACATAAGCCATAGCCGCATTTGCCAGGTACAGCTTGATGAGGTTCTCCTGGGTCTCACCCTTGGATTCCTTATACTGGATCACCTTAAAGAGGTTCTGCTTATCAAAGTCTTCGTAATCACTGTCGAAGGCCTTTTCAAAGTACTCCATACTCTTCTTCTCACCGGTATAGGCAGGATCCTTCTCCTTAAACTCATAGATCTTACCCAGCTCGTAAGCTGCCTGTGTACTTCCCAGAGCAAGGGCTTCCTCGAAAGCCTTTTCGATCTCGTAGTTTGTGGCGATATAGAAGATCAGGCTCTGCTTCATCAGAGCAACCTTAAGCGCCGTAGCTCCGCTGCCCGCAGCAACGGCTCTGTCCCATTTCTCCACAGCCGACTGCAGGTCCTCGCCGTGCAGATCACGGATATCCTTGATATAGGGTTCTGCTTCATGGATACCGTTCTTGCTGGCCTCTTCAAAATACCGGAGAGCCTTCTCACCGTCTCTCTGTGTACGGAGCAATCCGTAGTAGTAGAAACGTCCCAAATAGAAGGCTACACGCTTATGGCCGAGACGATGGGCATTCTCATACCAGTTCAGGGCCTTCATGTAATCCTTCTGCTGCTGGTCGTAAATGTTGCCGATCAGGAACGCCAGCTCGGGATCCTTGGTGGCGTCAAACAGCTGCTTTGCATAGCTGATGGTCTTCTCGATATCACGATAGGGTGAATCCTTATCGTAGTACAGGTCGATGAGCAGATAACTTGCCTTGATGGAGCCTTCCTTCAGAGCCTGCTTGGCTGCTGTCATGGCACCCTCATAGTCCTCCAGATAATAGCAGTACAGCGCTTCACTGTAATACTGGTTATCCTTCCGGTTCAGACTCTGGTCACTTACACGGGTAGGTGTAACAAATGCAAAGGAGTTCGCCGTTTCAAAAATGATCTCCTCATACTGCTCGATGATCTCCATGGTAGCGCACACGAAACGCATACATGCCAGACGACGGCCGGAATAGAAGGCAAAGGTAACGATACCCTTGTTCATTCCCTTGTGATAGAAGGTGGTGCAGATACCATCGGAATACTCGGTAATATAGGGCTTCAGCTGAAGCTCCTCGTCAAAGGCCTCATTGCAGTAACGGAGATAATTCTCCAGGGTCTTCTTGGAATCACGGGGGATACTGTCATAGGAAACATACATGGCAAAATCCCGGTAAGTGATGCTGGGAGCATAATACTCCTCGTCTGTCTCCTCATTGATGGTCTTCACCCAGTCCTTGGGAAGCTTATGGATATAACCATCCACCTGATTGTGGATATAGGTATACTGATACTGCAGCTTTGCAGGATCGATGGCTTTATAACGAGGCTCCTTGCCCTTCTCCTTACGTTTTTCCGCGATCTCGGAGTAGAGCTTATCCTTCTCTTCGAATTCCAGACTGTCCGTATGCTTGGATGCATAATCCACACGTTCGTAAGCTGCTGCCGCCTTGGAATCTCCCTGATCCGCCAGGAGCTTATACCACTTCATCGCCTTCTCGAGATCAACGGGGATCACGAAATCACTCTTGTTCCCGTACTGGTCGATACGGCAAAGACCATTTTCGTAAATGGCACCCAGACGCATATATCCGGCCTTCACGCCACGCTGTGAAGCCTTTTCAAAGAAGCTGATGGCCTTGGAGAAATTCTGCGCCTGCAGATACATCTCCGCGGTTTTATAGGTCATCTCGCCATCATTTGTAAGATTCGTATATTTTTCCAGATAGGCTGCAGACTTCTCCAGGTCCCGCTCGGTCTTCGCATTTTTATATGCACCGGTCTCAAAAAAAGTACTGAGGATGCGGAGAGACTCTGTTCCCAGATCCTTGTACTGCGGTTCCATGATCCCGATGTCGGCGATCTTCTCATAGATCTCCACGGCTTCTTCACCGTTGGCATTCTCCATCAGGTTCGTTGCCTTATCAAAGAGAAGTTCCACACTGCTCTTATTTGTCTTTGGCTTTCCAATGTTTTTAATGATCGGAATATGCTCTTTAAGATTACTGAAAAAACCCATATACCTGTCCCCCGAATAAGAAAACTTGTAACTGCATATAGACTAGCATATTATAGCATAAATCAAATGCCGGTGCAACAAAGATACAAGCACTTCTGCAAGTATTCTGTGCACCGGACAGTCAGATTATTGATATGATTTCGGATGGATCCCGGTATAGCGGCCCGGATGTTCAAGGATAGCTATACTAGGCCACGGGACTCATGTAACCGATAATGGCATGAACAGCATTCTGCTCATCCGGTCCCTCTGCCTCTACTTCGATCTCCTCCTCATTGCAAAGAGACAGGCTCATCATTCCCATGATGCTCTTGGCATTGATCTTCTTGTCTCCGGAAATGAGAAAGATCCTGCTCTCATACTGGCTGGCAGTCTGAACGATCTCAGCCACCGGTCTTGCCTCGGAATAATTCGGTAAATGTACGGTACATTTTTCTCTGATCATTTTTTTCTCCTTCTCTTTACATTATCTCGGTATTACAGGCCATAAGGCATGTCACATGGTTATATTTTTATCAAACAGGCTCCGCCGGGTCTCTGCCGGCGATTTCCCGCAGTTTTCTCAATCTGTGATTCACTCCGGATTTACCAAGGGGCGGCGTGAGCAGCTCCCCCAGTTCCGTAAGGGAAAGCTCCGGATTGTCCCGCCGCAGCACTGCGATCTCACAAAGCTCCG
>JAGBNH010000116.1 GCA_017634475.1 Eubacterium sp. | reverse complement strand
GGAGGATGGGAAAACCTATTATCGTGATGAAGAGGGTAATCTCGTTACGGACTCCATGATCGAGGTGGACGGAAATGCCTATTATCTGGATCCGGAGGGTGTGCTCCTGGTTTCGGGAAATGTGGTCCTGGGAGATCTGGGCTTCCGTGCGGATAAGAACGGCGTGCTCAGTGTAAAGGGCGGCTGGATGAAGGTGGGCGAGAACTGGTATTACACGGAGACCGACGGCAAGCTGAGACGCAGTTGGGTTGTCCGTACCGGCGGCATCACCTATTACGTAAATGCAGACGGCATCATGGTCACAGATGAGATCGTCGAGGTGGAAGGAAAATACTATTACTTCGACAGTACCGGAGCCCTTGTGCTGTCCGAAGGCTGGTTCCAGCTTGACGATAACTGGTATTACCTGAAGGGGGACTGGTCCCTGGCCTGGGATGAAGTGATAGAGGTGAACAACCGGAAGTATTTCATGGATGAGGACGGCTGTCTTGTAACAAACGCCGTAGTGGAGATCGACGGGCAGCTCTATTATGCCCTTTCCAGCGGTGCGATCCGCACCTTCGGCGGATGGGTCTATGCCGGAAACGACTGGTATTATGCCGGAAATGATGGTGTTCTGGTACAGAATCAGGTCATCACCAGCGCAGGCAGGCTTTATGCCCTGAACCAGGAAGGGAAGCTCTGCGTGAGCCAGTTTGTCTATACCGGAGACAAGCTCTATTTCGCCACCAGCAGCGGTGCATTTTATAAAGGCACAGGCTGGAGGTATGATGACGGCGGATGGCATTTCGCTGAAGCCGGCGGCGAGTTTAAGCTGGACGGCTTTATCACCAGCGCAGGAAAACAGTATTACATGAATTCCGAGGGCATTATGGTGACGGATTCCATCGTTTCCGTAGGCGAGGATTCGTTCTACGTGAATCAGAACGGCGTTCTTCGTACTGCCTCCGGGTGGATCTATCATGATTCCTGTTTCTACTACATTGACAGTTCCGGGAAGATCCTGAAGGATTCGATCCTTGGTTCCGGAGAATATATGTATTACATGGATCCGGAGGGCCGGATGGTGACCTCCTGTTATGCCATCGCCTCCAACGGCAAGACCTATCAGGCGAATGAGAAGGGCGAGCTTACCCCCGTTACCGGATGGCTGGATAACGGCGGACAGTGGCTCTATGCAGACGAAAACGGTATTGCTTCACGGGACGAGTTTACAGTGCTAGGCGGGAAGACCTACTATTTCGACAAGGACGGAGTCATGGCTTCAGACGGCTTCTTCTTTGTGGGAAATGATATGTATTATGCCGCAAAGAGCGGAAATGTGCGTACCACCAGAGGCTGGATGCAGCTGGGAGAGAACTGGTATTTCTCCAACGATAAGGGCGTATTCTTCCGTTCCGCCACCATAACCTCAAAGGGTGAGGATTATTATTTCAATGCGGAAGGCATCTGGGAACCGGTGGATGAATACTATTACACCGGCATCATTGAGGATACCAGCTATATCAGCGAAGGCGAAAGACGGTATCATGTGGACAGCAATGGCGAGAAGGATTCCTGGTTCGGCATAGATGTGTCTGCATGGAACGGCGATATCGACTGGAAGAAGGTAGCAGCGGATGGCGTGGATTTCGCCATCATCCGTGCCGGCGGACGTTTTGCCGAAAGCGGCGGACTCTATGACGACAGCAAGCTGGTGGAGAATATCAAGGGTGCAACGGAAGCAGGTATCCCTGTGGGTGTATATTTCTTCACCCAGGCCATCAGTGTGGAAGAGGCCATTGAAGAAGCGGAGTATACCGTGAGCCGGATCAAGGGTCTCGATGTGGAGCTCCCCGTTGTGATCGATACGGAGTATAAGCAGGGCGGACGGCATAATGATATCAGCCGCCAGACCCGGACCGACGTGGTAAAGGCCTTCTGCGATACCGTGGAGAAGGCGGGCTATAAGTCCATGTACTATGCAGGTATGGCGTGGTGTGAATCCGATCTGGATACGACCCAGCTGACAGAGTATATGCACTGGTGCGCCCAGTGGTGGATCCGGAATCAGTGCGATGACCTGGGGATACCCTATCAGGTTTGGCAGTATTCCGAAACCGGCAGCATTGACGGTATCAAGGGAAATGTGGATATCAATATCTGGTATAAAAACAAATAAACCAAAAGTGCCGTGTCCTGGACACGGCTTCTTTTGCAGGATGACAGAGAGTGATTTGCTATGGAATTTCGTGATCTGAACAGACAGTATGAACAGTTAAAAACGAAGATCGATGCGGGGATCGACGCAGTGATCCGAAGCTCGCACTACATTTCCGGACCGGAGGTTCGGGAGTTGGAGGAACAGCTGGCCCGGTATGTGGGAGTGAAGCATTGCATCACCTGTGCCAACGGAACCGATGCCCTTACGGTGGCCTGCATGGCCTGGGGCGTGGGACCCGGGGATGCGGTCTTTGTGCCTGATTTTACCTTCTTCTCCAGCGGAGAGTCTCCGGCGTCTCTGGGGGCAGAGGTGATCTTTGTGGATATCGAGAAGGATACCTTTAACATGGATCCTTGCCGGCTGGAGGAAGCCATCCAGGAGACCCTTAAGGATGGAAGGTTTAAACCGAAGGCTGTGGTGGCTGTGGATCTATTCGGTCAGCCCGCAGACTATGACCGGATACGTCCCATTTGTGAGAAACATGGGCTTTTCCTTCTGGAGGACGGAGCTCAGGGCTTCGGCGGAGAGATCCGCGGCAGGAAGACCTGCAGCTTTGGGGATATCTCCACCACCAGCTTCTTCCCGGCCAAGCCCCTGGGGTGCTATGGCGACGGCGGAGCGATCTTTACCGATGACGACGAGCTGGACCGGCTGATCCGGAGCATCTGCGTGCACGGGAAGAGCACCCTCAGTAAATACGATAATGTGCGGCTGGGAATGAACAGCCGTCTGGATACCCTGCAGGCAGCTATCCTGCTTCCGAAGCTGGAGAGCTTTGCTGCATTTGAACTGGATGCGGTAAACCGGGTTGCCGAATGGTACAAAGAAGAGCTGCAGGATACCGGTCTCACCCTTCCCCGGGTGAAGGAGGGCTTCCTCAGCAGCTGGGCCCAGTATACGGTGCAGCTTCCGGAAGGTATGGATCGTGATGGGGTTCAGCAGAAAATGAAGGCTGCAGGGATTCCCACCATGGTCTATTACATGAAGCCCATGCATAAGCAGGAGGCTTTCGCGAAGACTGCAGCGGCGGAAGCAGGCTGCCCCGTTACCGAGGCTATGTGTTCCGTGGTACTGAGTCTCCCCATGTATCCCTACATGACAAGGGAAGAAGTGAAGACGGTAGCGGAAGAGCTGAAAAAGGCCATTAGCTAAAGAGTAAGGAGAATACGTTGAGACATTCGATCCGTCTCAGACTGGTGATCGCCTCGCTTATCATTGCAGCATCTGCGATCCCGAATCTGGGAAATGAACTGCATATCATGGGATCCTTTCTGAACTTTTACCGGATTGTCGTGGTGATCCTGGCACTGTTTACCCTGTTCCTGTTCCGGAGCGAGGTCTGCCTGTCCGGGAGAAGAAGCTTCCTGATCTGGTTTGTATTCCTGTTTGCCTGGTTCGCCTACGGCCTGGTGCTTTTTGTAGCCTCGCCCTATGCGGATTTCGACCGGGGACTGCGGGAGCTGTTTGCGCTGCTCTGCGGAGCTCTCTGCTTCTACATCCTTTCCTGTCTGGAACTCTCCCCGCAGGAGATCGAAATGATCTTCCGGGTGATGTTCGTGATCCTCTGCGGCTTCATCCTGCTGGCCTTCTGGGAGATCGCCACCGGGAATCACCTGTCCTCGTCCATGTTCAATGATCCGACGAACAAGGTGATCTGGCGTCTGAATAAACATGCCGCAACGGGCATCATGTATAACGTCAATGATTTTTCCGCATTGATCACCCTGATGCTCCCGGTAGTGATCGGACGTTTCCGGATAAACTTCCGAAGAGCCTACCTGGATCCGGGCTGGGCCCTGGTGGTGCTGGTTGCGGTGATCAACCGGATCAATGACGCCAATTTCTGTAACGCCGCACTGCTCATCGGAACCTTAGGCTATCTTTTGCTCCGGGTCCGTTGGGACAGACGGAAGCTGGGCCTCATCCTGGGAGCGACGATCCTCCTTCTGGTGGGAGTGATCATCCTGTATTCCACCCGGGATCATGTGGACAGCGAGGATGTGGTGTCCCGGACCATGGAACTGATCCAGAATTCCCAGAAGGGACAAGGCTCCCTTCGCGCCCGTCTTCTGATCTATCGGGACGGCTTTGCCGGAGCGTGGATTTCCGGATTTCTGGGTCTTGGCCCCGGCGGATTCTTCCGCTATTATACCCTGAACCCCTCGGACAGTCATTTTGTGGATCCCCATTCCCTGTTCCTGGAGATCCTTTCGGAATACGGCCTGGTGATCTTCCTGATCTTCGCGGCGCTGGTGATCTTCCTCTTCCGCAGGATGCGGGCGCTGTACAAGGAAGGAACTACGGAGACCTTCCGTCTCTGGGGCGAAATGGGCGTGATCTGGATCATCATTTACTGTATCGTAACCTTTGCCTCCAGTTCGTATCTGCAGAGCGGATTCCACTGGACATTGCTGGCATTGATCTGTCTCATGTACGAGACAGGAAAGGAAAAAGAGGAGAGAAGCTATGAATATCAGAAGAGTTCTGATCTTGGCACCGCATACCGATGACGGAGAACTGGGCTGCGGCGCAACCATCGCCAAAATGATACGGAAGGGCATCGAGGTGCATTATGTGGCCTTTTCCTCCTGCCGGGATTCCCTTCCGGAAGGAGCGGAGCCGGACTGCCTCATCAAGGAAATGCACTCCGCTACGGCAGTGCTGGGTGTTCCTTCGGAAAATGTGCAGTGTCTCGACTTTCAGGTGCGGCATTTTGAGGACCATCGTCAGGAGATCCTGGACAGTATGATCCGTCTTAACCAGGAGATCAAGCCAGACCTGGTGTTCACTCCCTCGGTGCATGATATCCATCAGGATCATCTCACCATAGCCAACGAGGCGCTTCGGGCCTTTAAGAAGAAGACCATCCTTCAGTACGAGGTGCCCTGGAATAACTATACCTTCGACAATCAGATGTTCTTCTGTGTGGAGGAACAGGATGTGCAGAAGAAAGTGGATGCTGTGCGAAGCTACCATTCCCAGGCGGGCAGAGACTATGTGAAGGAAGAGTTCCTTAAAGGTCTGCTCATTACCCACGGCGTTCAGATCGGCCATCAGTATGCGGAGGTATTTGAGATCCCCAGGCTGATCGTGGAGGAGAATGACCTGCTGTAACAGCGGACATAAAACTACTGAAAAAGGAGACCCGTATGACCGTTGGGATCCATCAGCCCCATTACTTTCCGTGGATGGGGTATTTTGACAAAATGGCGAAATCCGATACCTTTATCCTTCTGGATGATGTCCAGCTGGAGAAGGGTTCCTATATGTATCGTAACCGGATCATCAATGCCCAGGGCAAGGTGGTCTATCTTACCATTTCCGGAGATAAGCATGGTTTCCTGGAGCGAAGCTACCGGGAGATCGAGTCTACCAATGACGCCCAGTGGCTGGCAAAGCATGAAGCGGAGCTGAAGCGGGCCTATCAGGAGAGCCCTTATTTTAACCAGGTGTGGCCCCTGCTGGAGGATCTTTTTCATACAGAGGAGAAGACCATCTGTGCCTACTGCATCCGCAGTATCCTCCGTCTGAAGGAGCTTCTGGAGATCCCGACGAAGATCCTTCTGCAGAGTGAACTCCCCGGGGAGGTAACCGGAAGAAAGAATGATCTGGTGCTGGGACTCTGCAAGCTGGTTGGCGCAGACGCATATCTCTCCGGAAACGGAGCAAGAAAATACACGGATGAGAATTCCTTCTCCGAGGCAGGGATCAAACTCAGCTACCAGCAGTTTACTCCGCCGGTGTATCCCCAGCTTCATACGGAGGAATTCGTTCCTGGGTTGTCCCTGTTGGATATGCTGTTCAACTGCGGGGTGAAGGCAGTGAGAGAGTATTTTCGAAAAGCATAGTGACAATATGACGGGGAAGGTCTCATCCTTCCCGGCATCCTTACAGAATACAGGAGAATGACCGCATGAAGGTTTGCCATTTTACAAGCGC
>JAGBNH010000115.1 GCA_017634475.1 Eubacterium sp. | reverse complement strand
GACGAGGGTGACTACGAGATCCAGCGGCTGGAGGCAGAGTATCGCCGGAAGCAGGAAGAGGCAAAGCGGGAGGCGGCAAGAAAGAAAGCCGCTGAGGAAGCAGCAAAGAAGAAGGCCGCCGAGGAAGCAGCAAGGAAGAAGGCGGAGGAAGAAGCCGCAAATAAGAAAGCTTCGGAAAGCACAACAACAAACGAGACTTCATCCAATACTTCATCCAATACCTCCTCCGGTTCATCCACAGAGACAGAAACCGGAAATAACAACAAGCACGGCTTTGACGAGGTACAGGAGACCTACTCCGTTACCGGATGGAAATGGCCTCTCCCCGCAAGGCATTCCGTAGCATCCTACTTCGGATATCGTACCGCCCCCTGTGTAGGCGCTTCCACGGATCATAAGGGCATCGACATCGGATGCTCCGTCGGAAGCAGCGTTGTGGCTGCAGCAGCCGGACGGATCATGTATACCTCCAAAAGCGACGCAAGAGGAAACTACATCCGTGTAGATCACGGAAACGGCTTTACTTCCCTGTACCAGCACCTCTCCGGTTTTGCGGGATACAGTGCAGGGGATTATGTAGAAGCAGGCACGGTGATCGCCTATTCCGGCATGACCGGCATCTGCTCCGCTCCCCATCTCCACTTCGAGATCTGGAAGAACAATGTTCCGGTCAATCCGCTGGACTATGTATCTCCGTAGTTCCGCGTGACATATTTATGTAAACCAAAAACACACACCCTATTGTAACCTGTAAACCAAATACACACCCTATTGTAACCTGTAAACAAAACACACCCTATGGCAATAAAAAAGGATCCCCGGTGCGTCCACCCTCCTTCGCACCGGGGATCCTGTTTCGTTATAACTCCGTTACTCTGCCATGCCCTGTTTCTGGGCTTCCGCCCACATGGTCCGCATATACTCCACATAGTTCTGATTCTCTTTTCCGTATCCAAGCTTAACATACGGGCAATAGGGTGCGATCACCTGCACCGACTGATCCACGATATCGTTATAGTTCTTCGGGAAGACCATGGAAAAAGGTTCCCGTACCGTTTCCACCACAAGAGAATAGGTGGTACCGTAGTTGGTATTCACGATCCGTTTGTACATCTGCAGGACTTCATTCATGGCGAAGACCCGGGAGATATCCGTTTTTATGGCAAAATATTCCGGACAGGCCACAATGAACTCATTCTGATATGCGATATGGGAGAACAGATAATCCGCCTGCTCCAGGATCTGGGGATTCCGTTTGATGGGATTGCATTTCCTGGGGTTCAGGTACTGGATCAACGTCACGATCCAGGGGATCAGGAACGGCAGAAGAAAGATTATGGTAACCGCCACCATCACGTAGTTTTCGATGATCAATCCGATGATCCCCACGGCAAGCAAGATTCCGCTGAAAACACCGAACAGAATCAGCAGCGGCAGTCTCTTTCGCTTTACCTTGCGGATCACTTCCTCACTGCCCCGGGTGGAACCGTCGTACATTTTTACTGCAGCCATTTTCTTTTACTCCTGTCCCCCCGTTTATTCAGCTTCTGCTACTGCTTCGATCTCGATCAGCACATCCTTCGGAAGACGCGCAACCTCCACGCAGCTGCGTGCAGGATAAGAGTCTGTGAAAAATGTGGCGTATACCTCGTTTACCTTGGCGAAATCGTTCATATCCTTGATGAAGACCACCGTCTTCACCACCTTGGAAAGGCTTGACCCGGAAGCCTCCAGTAGCGCCTTCAGATTTCCGATGGCCTGCTTTGCCTGTACCTCGATGCCGCCCTCAACCAGTGTGTTTGTGGCGGGATCGATGGGGATCATACCGGAGGTAAAGATGAGATTTCCGGTGCGAACGGCCTGTGAATAGGGTCCGATAGCCTGGGGTGCCTTGTCTGTTGCAATGATCTGTTTCATGTGTATTTTTCCTCATTTCTATAATACTTTGATGCTGGGGTCAAAAGATATTTTGCCCCCGGCTGATGTTCTGCAATACGCACACTATGTATATATTCATCCAAGGATCCGGATGGAATCCTCCGTGATCTCCACCTTCTTCTCCTTCAGAAGGTGACCCACCGCCCGCTTAAAGGCGTTCTTGCTGAGACCGAATTCTTCACGGATCAGCTCCGGGTCTGCTTTATCGGTAAAGGGAAGGGTTCCGCCGTAGCTCTCAATGATCCCATAGACCATTTCCGCGTCGGCGTTCATCTGCTTCGGGATAGAATCCCTGAGGGACAGGTCCATCTTCCCGTCCTCCCGTACCTCTACGATACGGACATCTACCTGATCTCCCACAGAGATCCGGTCATACAGCTCACTGGCATGGATCAGGCCGCTGTACCGGTCTTCTACCGCCACAAATGCACCGAAGCCGGGCTTCACCTGATAGACGATGCCCTTCGCATGATCCCCCTTCTTATAGGGCGGATTCTTCTCCAGATGCTCGTAGAGCCGCATGGAGCAGGACAGTCTTCCGGTCTTATCCAGGTAGAGGCGCACGGGATAGCTTTTCCCCTTCACCACCTTGGTCGTCTGTTCCTTGAAGGGAAGGAACAGATCCCGTTCCAGCCCCCAATCCATGAAAGCCCCGATGTTGGTGACGGACTTCGCCTCAAGTGTCCGGATCTGTCCCATTTCGATCAGGGGTTTCTTCAGTGTTGCAATGGGCCGGTCCTCCGAATCCCGGTAGATAAAGCAGGTGATCATATCCCCTTCCCGGGCGTCCTTCGGCAGCTGGTTCCTGGGAAGCAGCACATCCTCTCTTCCGTCCGTAAGGTACGCACCCACCGTTTTGATCCGGTCGATCTGCAGTTCATTCCAAATTCCTATTTTCAACTTATAATCCTCTTTTTCCAGTTGTTTCTTGTCTGCTACGGGCCACGGAATCCTTCGCCCACAGGCTACGCTACGCTTGCCATGCGTGCTCCTCAGGATGACAGACAGCCTGTCATTCTGAGCAAAGCGAAGAATCCCATCGTCTTTGCTCCTCAGGATGACAGACAGTCTGTCAATCACATAATATACGGTTTCACCGCATAGAGATACTCCGTTCCGTCAGTACCGGGGATCATCATGATGGCGATCTCCTTCAGTACATACCCCTCGTCCCCGTGCCTCTGCCGGAAGACTCCCGAGATATAGCCAACCTGTTCCGCTTCCACCCGTTCCCGAAGGGTATCGAGATCCAGAAACTGTTCATACCGCTGTGCATCCTCCGGCGCGATGAGCTCCTTGGTGATCAACAGCGTCTTCTTCTTTCGCTGACCGGTATCCATGGGAATGGTCAGATGCCGGTTCTCCCCCAGAATGGAGGAAACCACATTATTCTTCATATCAATGAGCAGCACCTCCTCATAGAGCAGATGCAGTCCCCTCAGCTTTGCATCCAGCCGTTCCATATCCGTATGGTTCGGATCCTGGCTGATATTGAAGATCGATCCCTTGATCAAGGTATGTCCGTTCTCATGGGCGAGGGCCTGGCCCCGGAAGCAGAAATAATCTCCGTTTCCGGAATAGTAAAAGTTCTCCGCTTTGCCGCTCTTACGGAGTGCATCCGCCATTTCCCGGTATTTCCTGGGAAGGGGGGAACGGGTATTGTAAACCCGTTTGTCGATCTCCTCCAGCGGAAGCTCCTCCCGGCTGCCGAAGATCTGCTCACGGTAGCTTTCGTTCATAAACAGAGTTTTGAAGCAACGGCCATCATCCACAATGATCTCCAACGGAGTCTCGGTGGACCGTACGGAATTGCTGGCCACATCATAGAACTTCCGCCAGCGTCCCGGTTCCACGGGAACATTCTTCTCCGCCAGATGCCGGAACATATCATCGATGGGTTCAGGCCTTCCGTAGTAATAGCCCTG